>NZ_CP007511.1:3442500-3755000 GCF_000818015.1 Stutzerimonas balearica DSM 6083 | reverse complement strand
GAAGTGAAATCGAGTAGGACGGCGCACGTGAAACGTTGTCTGAACATGGGGGGACCATCCTCCAAGGCTAAATACTACTGACTGACCGATAGTGAACCAGTACCGTGAGGGAAAGGCGAAAAGAACCCCGGAGAGGGGAGTGAAATAGAACCTGAAACCGTATGCGTACAAGCAGTGGGAGCCTACTTTGTTAGGTGACTGCGTACCTTTTGTATAATGGGTCAGCGACTTATTTTCAGTGGCGAGCTTAACCGAATAGGGGAGGCGTAGCGAAAGCGAGTCTTAATAGGGCGTCTAGTCGCTGGGAATAGACCCGAAACCGGGCGATCTATCCATGGGCAGGTTGAAGGTTAGGTAACACTGACTGGAGGACCGAACCGACTACCGTTGAAAAGTTAGCGGATGACCTGTGGATCGGAGTGAAAGGCTAATCAAGCTCGGAGATAGCTGGTTCTCCTCGAAAGCTATTTAGGTAGCGCCTCGTGTATCACTGCTGGGGGTAGAGCACTGTTTCGGCTAGGGGGTCATCCCGACTTACCAAACCGATGCAAACTCCGAATACCAGCAAGTGTCAGCACGGGAGACACACGGCGGGTGCTAACGTCCGTCGTGAAAAGGGAAACAACCCAGACCGTCAGCTAAGGTCCCAAAGTCATGGTTAAGTGGGAAACGATGTGGGAAGGCTTAGACAGCTAGGAGGTTGGCTTAGAAGCAGCCATCCTTTAAAGAAAGCGTAATAGCTCACTAGTCGAGTCGGCCTGCGCGGAAGATGTAACGGGGCTCAAACCATGCACCGAAGCTACGGGTTCAACGTAAGTTGAGCGGTAGAGGAGCGTTCTGTAAGCCTGTGAAGGTGAGTTGAGAAGCTTGCTGGAGGTATCAGAAGTGCGAATGCTGACATGAGTAACGACAATGCGAGTGAAAAACTCGCACGCCGAAAGACCAAGGGTTCCTGCGCAACGTTAATCGACGCAGGGTGAGTCGGTCCCTAAGGCGAGGCTGAAAAGCGTAGTCGATGGGAAACGGGTTAATATTCCCGTACTTCTGGTTACTGCGATGGGGGGACGGAGAAGGCTAGGCCAGCTTGGCGTTGGTTGTCCAAGTTTAAGGCGGTAGACAGGGATCTTAGGTAAATCCGGGATCTCAATGTCGAGAGCTGATGACGAGCTTTCTTTTAGAAAGCGAAGTGGTTGATGCCATGCTTCCAGGAAAAGCCTCTAAGCTTCAGGTAATCAGGAACCGTACCCCAAACCGACACAGGTGGTCGGGTAGAGAATACCAAGGCGCTTGAGAGAACTCGGGTGAAGGAACTAGGCAAAATGGCACCGTAACTTCGGGAGAAGGTGCGCCGGTGAGGGTGAATGACTTGCTCAGTAAGCTCATGCCGGTCGAAGATACCAGGCCGCTGCGACTGTTTATTAAAAACACAGCACTCTGCAAACACGAAAGTGGACGTATAGGGTGTGACGCCTGCCCGGTGCCGGAAGGTTAATTGATGGGGTTAGCGCAAGCGAAGCTCTTGATCGAAGCCCCGGTAAACGGCGGCCGTAACTATAACGGTCCTAAGGTAGCGAAATTCCTTGTCGGGTAAGTTCCGACCTGCACGAATGGCGTAACGATGGCGGCGCTGTCTCCACCCGAGACTCAGTGAAATTGAAATCGCTGTGAAGATGCAGTGTATCCGCGGCTAGACGGAAAGACCCCGTGAACCTTTACTGTAGCTTTGCACTGGACTTTGAGCCTGCTTGTGTAGGATAGGTGGGAGGCTTTGAAGCGTGGACGCCAGTTCGCGTGGAGCCATCCTTGAAATACCACCCTGGCATGCTTGAGGTTCTAACTCTGGTCCGTCATCCGGATCGAGGACAGTGTATGGTGGGCAGTTTGACTGGGGCGGTCTCCTCCTAAAGAGTAACGGAGGAGTACGAAGGTGCGCTCAGACCGGTCGGAAATCGGTCGCAGAGTATAAAGGCAAAAGCGCGCTTGACTGCGAGACAGACACGTCGAGCAGGTACGAAAGTAGGTCTTAGTGATCCGGTGGTTCTGTATGGAAGGGCCATCGCTCAACGGATAAAAGGTACTCCGGGGATAACAGGCTGATACCGCCCAAGAGTTCATATCGACGGCGGTGTTTGGCACCTCGATGTCGGCTCATCACATCCTGGGGCTGAAGCCGGTCCCAAGGGTATGGCTGTTCGCCATTTAAAGTGGTACGCGAGCTGGGTTTAGAACGTCGTGAGACAGTTCGGTCCCTATCTGCCGTGGACGTTTGAGATTTGAGAGGGGCTGCTCCTAGTACGAGAGGACCGGAGTGGACGAACCTCTGGTGTTCCGGTTGTCACGCCAGTGGCACTGCCGGGTAGCTATGTTCGGAAGAGATAACCGCTGAAAGCATCTAAGCGGGAAACTTGCCTCAAGATGAGATCTCACTGGAGCCTCGAGCTCCCTGAAGGGCCGTCGAAGACTACGACGTTGATAGGCAGGGTGTGTAAGCGTTGTGAGGCGTTGAGCTAACCTGTACTAATTGCCCGTGAGGCTTGACCATATAACACCCAAACAATCTGACGATTGTGGGTCGGTCGAAGCCGACAACAGCCGAAAATTCGAATTGAACTGCAAAGCCAGACATCACATACCCAATTCGCTGTAACGACTCAACACCGATACAGCAACCGAATTGCTTGACGACCATAGAGCGTTGGAACCACCTGATCCCATCCCGAACTCAGCAGTGAAACGACGCATCGCCGATGGTAGTGTGGGGCTTCCCCATGTGAGAGTAGGTCATCGTCAAGCACCTATACCAAACCCCCGACCCGCATTCGCTGGTCGGGGGTTTGTCTTTGCTCGGCGGAAACTATCAGTCGCAAGTAAACCTGCAGGGGGAGATGCATCGAAATGGAAATTGAAAAGGTGCTACATATCCTGCAGGACGGCCGTTTCCATTCGGGCGAAGTCATAGGTAAGGAGCTCGGGATATCGAGAGCTGCTGTATGGAAAGTGTTGCAGAAGGCTAAAGAGGAAAGCGGTATCGCCATTCATCGGGTTCCAGGCAAGGGCTATCGCCTGGCTAATCCGCTTTCACTACTGGATTCATCGAGACTCCTTCCCTCGCTAGCCGAGCTCAGTTGGGCGCTCTCGCTGCGCTCACAAATAGATTCCACAAACGCTGAAGCGTTAAGGCTAATGGCGGGGCGGTCCAGGCAGCCACTCGTTGTGCTGGCTGAGGCGCAATCCAATGGGCGTGGTCGCCGAGGTCGGCATTGGGTTAGCCCCTACGGCGAAAACCTGTACTTTACCTTGGGGTGCTCTGTCGCTGGGGGCTTCGCGCAACTTGCAGGCCTGAGTCTCGTAGTTGGCATCGCCACGCTACGCGCCCTCGAGTCAGAAGGATTGGCAAACGGTGGGCTTAAGTGGCCTAACGACATCTACTCCCATGGAAAAAAAATCGCTGGGATTCTGGTCGAAATAGCTGGCGACCCGGCGGACCTGTGCCAGGTGGCAATTGGTATAGGAGTCAATGTCAATATGACCGAGTCTGCTTCTAGCATCGATCAGGAGTGGACCTCGTTGCGGCTTCAACTTGGGCGGTTCGTAGATAGGTCGGCCTTGGCTATACAGCTTGCGCAGCAACTGCAACGTTATCTCCAGCGTTTCCTAGACAGGGGCTTTCACGCATTCAAGGATGAATGGGAACAAGCCCATCTGTGGCAGGGGGAGGAATGCCTGCTGAGTACGCCGTTGACCTCAATTGAAGGAGTTGTTCTAGGTGTCGACGGGCAGGGCGGGATTAGGCTGCGAGTTGATGGTCGCGAACAGGTATTCTGTGGGGGCGAGCTTAGCTTGAGACGGATTGAATGATTCTTGAACTGGACTGCGGTAATAGTTTAATCAAATCGAGGGTGGTCTCCAATGAGGGCATGGTCCTGGCGGTAGCCTCGTCCAGAGACAAGGAGGGGTTGGCTGCCTGGCTAAGCGCAAACACTGATTGGCAAATAGCGCGTGCGCGTTTAGTTAGCGTGCGAAGCCACGAAGAAACCCAGGCGATCGCGCATTTGGTTCTAAGTTACGCCAGTGAAGGGCTGGCTCAGGCGTCGGTTGCTACGAGCTATGCCGGTGTGACGAATGGCTACGATAGACCCGAGCAGTTAGGTGTGGATCGTTGGCTTGCGATATTAGGCGCGTTCGCTCTTTGTCGGCGATCCTTTGTGGTCATCGACCTAGGGACTGCTGTTACCGTGGATCTGGTTCGCGGCAACGGAGAGCATCTTGGTGGCTATATCGCGCCTGGGCTGGCGTTGCTGCGTCGTCAGTTGTCGTCGTCCACAGGGCGTATAGCGCTGGGTGAAGGACTCCCTGTCGGCACTCTAAACGATCCGGGGCGAAACACCGAGGAAGGCGTGGATCGAGGTTGTCGGCTCATGCTGAAGGCTTATGTCCAGGCCCAGATCGAGAACGCCAGATCGATCCTAGGTGATTGCCCCAAGGTCTACCTGACGGGCGGGGATGCGGAGCTGGTCTCCGACAGCGCTTCAACCGAGCACGTGCCCGATCTAGTGTTTCGTGGGTTGGCTATCGTCTGCCCTTGAGGAGCCTGTAATGCGCTGGCTATTGCTCTTGTTGCTTACCCTCAACGTCTTTTACTACTTGGCTCATCAGCAGCAGGCGCCGTTCAGGGTTCACCAGGTTGCGCCCGTCGAGGGATACACGGCCTCGTCTTCCGCCCTTCGGCTGGTGACGGAGGCTCCGCCGCCTCTTCGCGAAAGTTCTTCCCGGGCGCCGGAGCCTGGGCTTTGTCTTTTTTTGGGCGGGTTCGATCAGGAAGCGGCGGCGCGCCAAGTTGAGCAGCGCCTGCTCAGTCTGGATATCAAGTCAGGCGTTCAGGTCATTGAAACAAACGCTGGTACTGATTATTGGGTGTATCTGCCTCCGCTTGCTTCTCGGGCCGCCTCTCTGCGTCAGCTGCGCGAGCTGCAATCTCGAAATATCGACAGCTATATCGTGACGGTTGGGGATCTGGCCAACGGAATATCCTTGGGAATTTTTACGCAGCGGGATTCTGCGGAGGCGGTCGTGGCACGCTTGAGAGACATCGACTACGAAGCCTTGATCAGAGAGTTGCCGCGTATGCACCGCAGGTACTGGGTTCGTGTTGAGCCTCGCGACAGCCATTTGGTCGATGAAGGGCTGCTTGAAGGTCTGGTGTCGAGCATGCCTGCGATGCAGCATGCTCAGATGTCGTGCGATGCCATTGCATCACCACGCGTGTTTGAATAGAATGGCGCCCGCTTCGGGAAGGCACCAATAGGTGCGCTACCAAGTGACTGACAACCTAAGCTCAAGATTTTAAATGAGAAAAAGGTTGACAGACTGAGGAAAGGCATGGAAAATGCCGCCTCACTTTGGAGGGGTTCCCGAGTGGCCAAAGGGATCAGACTGTAAATCTGACGTCATCGACTTCGAAGGTTCGAATCCTTCCCCCTCCACCAGATTAAGCGCAGGCGCAAGCTTACGCGGGTATAGTTTAGTGGTAGAACCTCAGCCTTCCAAGCTGATGATGCGGGTTCGATTCCCGCTACCCGCTCCAGCATGTGAATGTTTTTTATGCTCATGTAGCTCAGTTGGTAGAGCACACCCTTGGTAAGGGTGAGGTCAGCGGTTCAAATCCGCTCATGAGCTCCAAATCAAACAAAGGCAGATATGAGAATATCTGCCTTTGTTTTAATGGTGATCACCTAATTAGCACGATCATGGGAGGCGGTCTCGATGGCAAAAGAGAAGTTCGAACGTAACAAGCCGCACGTCAACGTCGGCACCATCGGTCACGTTGACCATGGCAAGACCACTCTGACCGCTGCGCTGACCCGCGTTTGCTCGGAAGTGTTCGGTTCCGCTCGCGTCGACTTCGACAAGATCGACAGCGCGCCGGAAGAGAAGGCTCGTGGTATCACCATCAACACCGCTCACGTAGAGTACGACTCGAACGTTCGTCACTATGCGCACGTTGACTGCCCGGGTCACGCCGACTATGTGAAGAACATGATCACCGGTGCTGCCCAGATGGACGGCGCGATCCTGGTTTGCTCGGCTGCTGACGGCCCCATGCCGCAAACGCGTGAGCACATCCTGCTGTCCCGTCAGGTAGGTGTTCCTTACATCGTCGTGTTCCTGAACAAGGCCGACATGGTCGACGACGCCGAGCTGCTGGAACTGGTCGAGATGGAAGTTCGCGACCTGCTGAGCACCTACGACTTCCCGGGCGACGACACGCCGATCATCGTTGGCTCTGCGCTGATGGCGCTGAACGGCGAAGACGAGAACGGCCTGGGCACCACTGCGGTCAAGAAGCTGGTCGAGACCCTGGACAGCTACATTCCGGAGCCGGTGCGTGCTATCGACAAGCCGTTCCTGATGCCGATCGAAGACGTGTTCTCGATCTCCGGTCGCGGTACCGTGGTTACCGGTCGTGTCGAGCGCGGCATCATCAAGGTGCAGGAAGAGATCGAAATCGTTGGTCTGCGTCCGACCACCAAGACTACCTGTACGGGTGTCGAGATGTTCCGCAAGCTGCTCGACGAAGGTCGTGCGGGCGAGAACTGCGGTGTGCTGCTGCGTGGCACCAAGCGTGACGAGGTTGAGCGTGGTCAGGTTCTGGCCAAGCCGGGCACCATCAAGCCGCACACCAAGTTCGAAGCGGAAGTGTACGTGCTGTCCAAGGAAGAAGGTGGTCGTCACACCCCGTTCTTCAAGGGCTACCGTCCGCAGTTCTACTTCCGTACCACCGACGTGACCGGTTCGTGCGAACTGCCGGAAGGCGTTGAGATGGTTATGCCGGGCGACAACATCAAGATGGTTGTCACCCTGATCAAGCCGATCGCCATGGAAGATGGCCTGCGCTTCGCTATTCGCGAAGGTGGTCGTACCGTTGGTGCCGGCGTGGTCGCTAAGGTTGTTGAATAATTAGTTGATATAGCCTCTGCAGGTCGGCATAATAGTCGGCCTGTCTCTTTCTAGGCCAGTAGCTCAATTGGCAGAGCGGCGGTCTCCAAAACCGCAGGTTGGGGGTTCGATTCCCTCCTGGCCTGCCAACTTTCAAATTGAAAGTCCGGCAGTCTTTAGAAGGTTCTAGCAGATGAATGTCAAGGCTGAGGCCAAAGACTCGCGCTTCGATCTGGTGAAGTGGCTTGTAGTGGCTGCTTTGGTTCTGGTTGCTGTCGTGGGTAATCAGTTCTATTCCGCAGAGCCGATTCTCTATCGCGTCCTGGCGCTTGTTGCTGTCGCTGCTGTCGCTGGCTTTGTGGCCTTTCAGACTTCGAAGGGGCGTGCATTCGGTGTCCTCCTTAAAGAGGCGCGCATCGAGATTCGCAAGGTCGTTTGGCCGACTCGCCAGGAGACTACGCAGACCACACTGATCGTTGTGGTTGTGGTCCTGGTCATGGCCTTGCTGTTGTGGGGGCTCGACTCGCTGCTGGGTTGGCTGGTTTCCATGATCGTAGGTTAAGGATGTCTCGTGGCTAAGCGTTGGTATGTTGTGCATGCTTATTCGGGTTATGAAAAGCATGTGATGCGCTCGCTGGTCGAGCGCGTCAAGCTTGCAGGCATGGAAGAGTTTTTTGGCGAGATTCTCGTGCCCACCGAAGAGGTGGTGGAGATGCGCAACGGGCAGAAGCGCAAGAGTGAGCGCAAATTCTTCCCAGGCTACGTGTTGGTTCAGATGGATATGAATGAAGGCACTTGGCACCTGGTGAAGGATACCCCGCGTGTCATGGGCTTCATCGGTGGTACCGCTGATAAGCCTGCGCCTATCACTGATCGAGAGGCTGAGGCGATTCTGCGTCGGGTTGCTGATGGCAGTGATAAGCCGAAGCCCAAGACCCTGTTCGAGCCAGGTGAAGTGGTTCGGGTTGTGGACGGGCCGTTTGCCGACTTCAACGGCGTCGTTGAAGAGGTCAATTACGAGAAGAGCCGCATTCAGGTTGCGGTGCTGATTTTCGGGCGTTCCACTCCGGTGGAGCTCGAGTTCAGTCAGGTCGAAAAGGTCTGACGGAAAATTGCATCCCTGACCCCCGCTGCCAGCAGGCTGCGGGGTTTTTTGTCGGCGAGATGCTGGTAAGGGGAGCCGAAAGGCGTCTAACCCAAGAACGGAGTAGCTAATGGCTAAGAAAATTCAAGCTTATATCAAGCTTCAGGTTAAGGCCGGTCAGGCCAACCCGTCGCCGCCGGTCGGTCCTGCGCTCGGTCAGCATGGTGTCAATATCATGGAGTTCTGCAAGGCCTTCAATGCCCGTACGCAGGGGCAGGAGCCTGGTCTGCCTACTCCGGTGATCATCACTGTTTATAGCGACCGGAGCTTCACGTTCGAGACCAAGAGCACCCCGGCAGCAGTGCTGCTGAAGAAGGCTGCTGGTATCACCAGTGGCTCCGCTCGTCCGAACACTCAGAAGGTGGGCACTGTTACGCGCGCCCAGCTGGAAGAGATCGCCAAGACCAAGAATGCCGATCTGACCGCTGCTGACCTCGAGGCTGCTGTGCGCACCATCGCTGGTTCTGCTCGCAGCATGGGTCTGAACGTGGAGGGTGTGTAATGGCTAAGTTGACCAAGCGCCAGAAGGCCATTGCCGCCAAGGTTGAGGCTGGCAAGCAGTACGGTTTCGAGGAGGCCGCCGGCTTGCTCGCCGAGTTGTCGGCTGTGAAGTTCACCGAGTCGTTTGATATCGCGATCAACCTGGGTGTCGATCCGCGCAAATCCGACCAGGTCGTCCGTGGTGCGACCGTTCTGCCTAACGGTACTGGCAAGAGCGTACGGGTTGCCGTTTTCACGCAGGGGCCGGCGGCCGAAGCAGCTCTGGCTGCGGGTGCTGACCGCGTTGGTATGGACGATCTGGCTGCCGAAATGAAGGGCGGCGATCTGAGCTATGACGTGGTCATCGCGTCCCCGGATGCCATGCGCGTCGTAGGTCAGCTGGGTCAGGTTCTCGGCCCGCGTGGTTTGATGCCGAACCCGAAGGTTGGCACGGTCACGCCTGATGTCGCCACGGCTGTGAAAAACGCCAAGGCTGGTCAGGTGCGCTTCCGTACCGATAAGAACGGTATCATTCACACTTCGGTCGGCAAGGTTGGCTTCGCTCCGGAGCAGCTCAAGCAGAACGTTGAGGCTCTGCTGGCGGATCTGAAGCGCCTGAAGCCTTCGACCTCCAAGGGTATCTATGTCAAGCGCGTGACCCTGAGCACCACTATGGGGCCGGGGCTGATTATCGACCAGGCTTCTCTCGAGGCGTGAGTTCGGCGGAGCCCGCTTGGCGGGCTCTGCATTAAATTGGGGTCCCTGCCTGGCGGGGGCTATCCAAGACCGTAGGCGGCGCAAGCCTTAAACGTGAAAGCCTACGCAGAGGTGCTCCCGATTCATACCGAATCGACACCAACACCCGTCCGGCTCCGCCGGATGAACCGGTAAACACCAGGAGTTAAACCCGTGGCAATCAAGCTCGAAGACAAGAAAGCCATCGTCGCTGAAGTCAACGAGGCTGCCAATGCTGCCCTGTCCGCTGTCGTGGCCGATGCCCGTGGCGTGACTGTAGGGGCCATGACCGGACTCCGTAAAGAGGCCCGCGAGGCTGGTGTGTACGTGCGAGTCGTACGTAACACTCTGCTACGCCGAGCCGTCGAAGGCACCCAGTTTGAAGTGCTGAATGACGTGTTCAAGGGCCCGACCCTGATTGCGTTCTCCAACGAGCATCCGGGCGCAGCCGCTCGCATCTTCAAGGAGTTCTCCAAGGGTCAGGACAAGTTCGAGATCAAGGCCGCTGCATTCGAGGGTCAGTTCCTCGCAGCCAACCAGATCGACGTACTGGCAACCCTGCCGACCTACGATGAAGCCGTGGCTCAGCTGATGAGCGTCATCCAGGGCGCAACCAGCAAGCTGGCTCGCACGCTGGCGGCTATTCGCGACCAGAAAGAAGCTGCTGCTGCCTGATAGGCACGGTCTCTTTCAGCTTTCTTACTTATTCAGATGGCTTCAAGCCGTCGCCCCAATACAGGAATTAGAGTCATGGCTCTTACCAACGAAGATATCATCAACGCCGTTTCCGAAATGTCCGTGATGCAGGTCGTCGAACTGATCAAGGCAATGGAAGAGAAGTTCGGTGTGACCGCTGCTGCTGCCGTTGCCGCTGCTCCGGCCGCTGCCGCTGCTGCTGCTGAAGAGCAGACCGAGTTCACCATCGTTCTGGCCGAAGCCGGCGACAAGAAGGTCAACGTGATCAAGGCTGTTCGCGAACTGACCGGCCTGGGCCTGAAAGAAGCCAAGGCTGTCGTTGACGGCGCCCCGGGCGTGGTCAAGGAAGGCGTTTCGAAAGAAGAAGCCGAAGCTGCCAAGAAGGCTCTGGAAGAAGCAGGCGCCAAAGTCGAGCTCAAGTAAGCGACGACTTTGCGTCTACAGCCGAAACGCTACGCGTGAGGCTGACGGCTGGTGGCTTTGGCCACCGGCCTTTTTCCGTTATGGCTGACGATGTCGGTCCATGACGGTCCATCCGGACCAGGATGGTGCGAACCTCGATTCGCAAGATTTTCTGGCTGCTCCCGCCGGGAGAGGCCAACAAGCAGGTGACCAAGCTGGGGAACGCTGATGGCTTACTCATACACTGAGAAAAAACGTATCCGCAAGGACTTTAGCAAGTTACCGCACGTAATGGACGTGCCGTATCTTTTGGCCATCCAGCTGGATTCGTATCGCGAATTCCTGCAGGCAGGAGCTACCAAAGATCAGTTCCGTGACATTGGCTTGCACGCGGCCTTCAAATCCGTTTTCCCGATTATCAGTTACTCTGGCAACGCGGCGCTGGAGTATGTCGGCTACCGTCTGGGCGAGCCTGCCTTCGACGTGAAAGAGTGCGTTCTGCGCGGCGTCACCTTCGCAGTCCCGTTGCGGGTCAAGGTGCGCCTGATCATTTTCGACAAGGAGTCGTCGAACAAGGCCATCAAGGACATCAAGGAGCAGGAAGTCTACATGGGGGAAATCCCCCTCATGACCGAGAACGGTACCTTCATCATCAACGGTACCGAGCGCGTGATCGTTTCCCAGCTGCATCGTTCGCCTGGTGTTTTCTTCGATCACGACCGCGGCAAGACGCACAGCTCCGGTAAGCTGCTCTATTCTGCGCGGATCATTCCGTACCGCGGCTCCTGGCTGGACTTCGAGTTCGACCCCAAGGATGCGGTATTCGTCCGTATCGACCGCCGCCGCAAGCTGCCGGCGAGTGTGCTGCTGCGCGCACTCAACTACAGCACCGAGGAAATCCTCACGGCGTTCTACGATACGAACGTGTTCCATGTTCGTGGCGAGCAACTTGCGCTGGAGCTGGTGCCGCAGCGGCTGCGCGGTGAAATCGCTACGTTCGACATCACCGATGGCAGTGGCAAGGTTATCGTCGAGCAGGGGCGCCGTATCACTGCGCGCCATATCAACCAGCTCGACAAGTCCGGCATCAAAGAGCTGGTAATGCCGATGGACTATGTCCTCGGTCGTACCGTAGCCAAGGCGATCGTGCATCCGTCTACCGGAGAGATCATCGCCGAATGCAACACCGAACTGACCGTCGAAGCCTTGGCCAAGATCGTCAAAGCGGGCGTGGTGCGTTTCGAGACGTTGTATACCAACGATATCGATTGCGGTCCGTTCATTTCCGACACGCTGAAGATCGACTCGACCACCAACCAGCTAGAGGCGCTGGTAGAAATCTACCGCATGATGCGTCCTGGTGAGCCGCCAACCAAGGATGCCGCCGAAACGCTGTTCAACAACTTGTTCTTCACGGCTGAGCGCTACGACCTGTCGGCCGTCGGCCGGATGAAGTTCAACCGCCGCATCGGTCGTGCCGAGATCGAAGGCTCCGGCGTGTTGAGCCGTGAGGACATCGTTGCGGTACTCAAGACTCTGGTCGATATCCGTAACGGCAAAGGCATCGTCGATGACATCGACCACCTGGGTAACCGGCGTGTGCGTTGTGTCGGTGAAATGGCCGAGAACCAGTTCCGCGTCGGCCTGGTGCGCGTCGAGCGCGCGGTCAAGGAACGCCTGTCGATGGCCGAGAGCGAAGGCCTGATGCCGCAGGACCTGATCAACGCCAAGCCGGTCGCGGCGGCGGTGAAGGAGTTCTTCGGCTCCAGCCAGCTCTCGCAGTTCATGGACCAGAACAACCCGCTGTCCGAGATCACCCACAAGCGCCGCGTCTCTGCACTCGGCCCGGGCGGTCTGACCCGCGAGCGCGCCGGCTTCGAAGTCCGCGACGTGCACCCGACCCATTACGGCCGCGTGTGCCCGATCGAAACCCCTGAAGGTCCGAACATCGGTCTGATCAACTCGCTGGCCGCCTATGCCCGCACCAACCAGTACGGCTTCCTGGAAAGCCCGTATCGTGTGGTCAAGGACGGCGAGGTCACCGACGAGATCGTGTTCCTGTCGGCAATCGAAGAAGCCGATCATGTCATTGCGCAGGCATCGGCGAAGCTTGATGGCCGTAAGCTGGTCGACGAACTCGTCGCCGTACGTCACCTGAACGAGTTCACCGTAAAAGCGCCGGAAGACGTGACGCTGATGGACGTGTCGCCGAAACAGGTCGTTTCGGTCGCGGCCTCGCTGATTCCGTTCCTCGAGCACGACGACGCCAACCGCGCCCTCATGGGTTCGAACATGCAGCGTCAGGCGGTGCCGACCCTGCGCTCGGACAAGCCGTTGGTGGGTACCGGCATGGAGCGCAACGTCGCCCGGGATTCCGGTGTCTGCGTCGTTGCCCGACGTGGTGGGGTGATCGATTCGGTCGATGCCAGCCGCATCGTGGTTCGCGTGAACGATGATGAGGTCGAGACCGGCGAGGCCGGTGTGGATATCTACAACCTCACCAAGTACACGCGCTCCAACCAGAACACCTGCATCAATCAGCGTCCGCTGGTACAGAAGGGCGATCAGGTGGCTCGTGGCGACATCATGGCGGATGGTCCGTCCACCGACATGGGCGAGCTGGCGCTGGGCCAGAACATGCGCGTCGCATTCATGCCGTGGAATGGCTTCAACTTCGAAGACTCCATCTGCCTGTCCGAACGCGTTGTTCAGGAAGATCGCTTTACCACGATCCATATCCAGGAGCTGACCTGTGTGTCGCGTGACACCAAGCTCGGCCCGGAAGAGATCACCGCGGATATCCCTAACGTGGGTGAGGCTGCACTGAACAAGCTGGACGAGGCCGGTATCGTCTACGTCGGTGCCGAAGTCGGCCCCGGTGACATCCTGGTCGGCAAGGTCACGCCGAAGGGCGAGACCCAGCTGACGCCGGAAGAGAAACTGCTGCGCGCGATCTTTGGCGAGAAGGCCAGCGACGTGAAGGACACCTCCCTGCGTGTACCGACCGGTACCAAGGGCACCGTCATCGACGTGCAGGTCTTCACCCGTGACGGCGTGGAGCGTGATTCGCGTGCGCTGGCTATCGAGAAGATGCAGCTCGACGAGATTCGCAAGGACCTCAACGAAGAGTTTCGCATCGTCGAAGGTGCGACCTTCGAACGTCTGCGTTCGGCGCTGGTCGGTGCGACCGCCGAAGGCGGCGCGGGCTTGAAGAAAGGTACCGAGCTGAACGACGAGGTGCTCGACGGGCTGGAGCGCCACCAGTGGTTCAAGCTGCGCATGGCCGACGACGCGCTCAACGAGCAGCTGGAAAAGGCTCAGGCCTACCTGTCCGATCGCCGTCAGCTGCTCGATGAAAAGTTCGAGGACAAGAAGCGCAAGCTGCAGCAGGGCGACGACCTGGCTCCGGGCGTGCTGAAGATTGTCAAGGTCTACCTGGCGATCAAGCGCCGCATCCAGCCGGGCGACAAGATGGCTGGTCGCCACGGTAACAAGGGTGTGGTCTCGGTGATCATGCCGGTCGAGGACATGCCTCACGACGCCAATGGCGTGCCGGTGGACATCGTGCTCAACCCGCTGGGCGTACCGTCGCGCATGAACGTCGGTCAGATCCTCGAAACCCACCTGGGCCTTGCGGCCAAGGGCCTGGGCGAGAAGATCAACCTGATGCTCGAAGAGCAGCGCAAGGTGATCGAGCTGCGCAAGTTCCTGCACGAGATCTACAACGAGATCGGCGGTCGTCAGGAGAACCTTGACGAGCTGAGCGACCAGGAGGTGCTCGCTCTGGCGGAGAACCTGCGCAAGGGCGTGCCGATGGCGACCCCGGTGTTCGACGGCGCCAAGGAGCGCGAGATCAAGGCGATGCTCAAGCTCGCCGATCTGCCCGAGAGCGGCCAGATGCAGCTGTATGATGGCCGGACCGGCAATGCGTTCGAGCGCACCACTACTGTCGGCTACATGTACATGCTGAAGCTGAACCACCTGGTCGACGACAAGATGCACGCGCGTTCCACCGGTTCCTACAGCCTGGTTACCCAGCAGCCGCTGGGCGGCAAGGCGCAGTTCGGTGGTCAGCGCTTCGGGGAGATGGAGGTCTGGGCGCTGGAAGCTTATGGCGCTGCCTACACCCTGCAGGAAATGCTCACGGTCAAGTCGGACGACGTGAACGGGCGGACCAAGATGTACAAGAACATCGTGGACGGCGATCACCGCATGGAGGCCGGTATGCCGGAATCCTTCAACGTGTTGATCAAAGAAATCCGCTCGCTCGGTATCGATATCGATCTGGAAACCGAATAACCACGCACCGCCCACGCGGCGCCGGCGCGAGCCGGCTGCCGCAGGTCCGTGAGGAGGAAAGGCCTTGAAAGACTTGCTTAATCTGTTGAAAAACCAGGGTCAAATCGAAGAGTTCGATGCCATCAAGATTGCCCTGGCTTCGCCTGAGATGATCCGTTCGTGGTCGTTCGGTGAGGTGAAGAAGCCCGAGACCATCAACTACCGTACGTTCAAGCCCGAGCGCGACGGCCTGTTCTGCGCCAAGATCTTCGGCCCGGTCAAGGACTACGAGTGCCTGTGCGGCAAGTACAAGCGCCTGAAGCACCGCGGCGTGATCTGTGAGAAGTGCGGCGTCGAAGTCGCGCTGGCCAAGGTGCGCCGCGAGCGCATGGCTCACATCGAACTGGCTTCGCCGGTTGCTCACATCTGGTTCCTGAAGTCGCTGCCGTCCCGTATCGGTCTGCTGCTGGACATGACCCTGCGCGACATCGAGCGTGTGCTCTATTTCGAGAGCTACGTGGTCATCGATCCGGGCATGACCACGCTGGAAAAAGGTCAGCTGCTCAACGATGAGCAGTACTTCGAAGCGCTGGAAGAGTTCGGCGACGATTTCGATGCCCGCATGGGTGCCGAGGCCGTGCGTGAGCTGCTGGGCCAGATCGATCTGGAGCACGAGATCAACCGTCTGCGGGAAGAGATTCCGCAGACCAACTCGGAAACCAAGATCAAGAAGCTGTCCAAGCGGCTGAAGCTGATGGAGGCCTTCCACGGCTCGGGCAACCTGCCCGAGTGGATGGTGCTGACCGTCCTGCCTGTGCTGCCGCCGGACCTGCGTCCGCTGGTTCCGCTCGATGGCGGCCGCTTCGCGACCTCGGATCTCAACGATCTGTATCGCCGGGTGATCAACCGGAACAACCGTCTGAAGCGTCTGCTCGATCTGGCCGCGCCGGACATCATCGTGCGCAACGAAAAGCGCATGCTGCAGGAAGCGGTCGACGCGCTGCTGGACAACGGTCGCCGTGGCCGTGCCATCACCGGCTCGAACAAGCGCCCGCTCAAGTCGCTGGCCGACATGATCAAGGGCAAGCAAGGTCGTTTCCGCCAGAACCTGCTGGGTAAGCGCGTCGACTATTCTGGCCGTTCGGTTATCACCGTAGGCCCGACCCTGCGCCTGCACCAGTGCGGTCTGCCGAAGAAAATGGCACTCGAGCTGTTCAAGCCGTTCATTTTCGGCAAGCTCGAAGCCAAAGGCATGGCTACCACGATCAAGGCCGCCAAGAAGATGGTCGAGCGTGAGCTGCCCGAGGTCTGGGACGTGCTCGCCGAGGTCATCCGCGAACATCCGGTCCTGCTCAACCGCGCGCCGACCCTGCACCGACTGGGCATTCAGGCGTTCGAACCGGTGCTGATCGAGGGTAAGGCAATCCAGCTGCATCCACTGGTATGTGCCGCGTACAACGCTGACTTCGACGGCGACCAGATGGCCGTGCACGTCCCGCTGACCCTCGAGGCTCAGCTGGAGGCGCGTGCCCTGATGATGTCGACGAACAACGTGCTGTCGCCGGCCAACGGCGAGCCGATCATCGTGCCGTCGCAGGACGTGGTTCTCGGTCTGTATTACATGACCCGAGAGGCCGTCAACGCCAAGGGTGAAGGCCGTGTCTTCGCCGATCTGCAGGAAGTCGACCGCGTGTTCCGTGCGGGCGAGGCGTCGTTGCATGCGCGTGTGAAAGTGCGCATCAACGAGACCATCAACGAGCGTGATGGCAGCGTCACGCGCAATACCCGCATCGTCGACACCACGGTTGGCCGCGCGCTGCTGTTCCAGATCGTTCCGGCTGGCATGCCGTTCGATGTGGTCAACCAGCCGATGAAGAAAAAGGCTATTTCCAAGCTGATCAACCAGGCCTACCGTACCGTGGGCCTGAAAGACACGGTGATCTTCGCCGACCAGCTGATGTACACCGGTTTCGCCTACTCGACCCTGTCCGGCGTCTCCATCGGCGTCAATGACTTCGTCATCCCTGATGAGAAGGCGCGCATCATCGATGCGGCGACCGAAGAAGTGAAGGAGATCGAAAGCCAGTACGCCTCCGGTCTGGTTACCCAGGGCGAGAAGTACAACAAGGTGATCGACCTCTGGTCGAAAGCGAACGACGAAGTCTCCAAGGCGATGATGGCCAACCTTTCGAAAGAGAAGGTCGTCGATCGCGAAGGCAAGGAAGTGGAGCAGGACTCGTTCAACTCCATGTACATGATGGCCGACTCCGGTGCGCGGGGTTCCGCAGCGCAGATTCGCCAGCTGGCCGGTATGCGCGGCCTGATGGCCAAGCCGGACGGCTCGATCATCGAGACCCCGATCACCGCGAACTTCCGTGAGGGTCTGAACGTACTCCAGTACTTCATTTCGACCCACGGTGCACGTAAGGGTCTGGCCGACACCGCGCTGAAGACTGCCAACTCCGGTTATCTGACCCGCCGTCTGGTCGACGTCGCTCAGGACCTGGTCGTAACCGAGCATGACTGTGGCACCGAGCAGGGCCTGCACATGACTCCGCACATCGAGGGTGGCGACGTCGTCGAGCCGCTGGGTGAGCGGGTGCTGGGCCGGGTCATCGCGCGCGATGTGCTCAAGCCGGGCACCGAAGAAGTGCTGGTTCCGGCCGGTACCCTGATCGACGAGCAATGGGTCGACTTCATCGAGCTGAACAGCATCGACGAAGTGGTCGTGCGTTCGCCGATCAGCTGCGAAACCCGCTATGGCATCTGCTCGAAGTGCTACGGCCGCGACCTGGCCCGTGGCCATCTGGTCAATATCGGCGAAGCGGTCGGTGTCATCGCGGCTCAGTCGATCGGTGAGCCGGGTACCCAGCTGACCATGCGTACCTTCCACATCGGTGGTGCGGCGAGCCGGACCTCGGCTGTCGATAACGTACTGGTGAAGAATGGCGGTGTGATCCGCCTGCACAACCTCAAGTACGTCGAGCGTGCCGACGGCGCGCTGATTGCAGTGTCGCGTTCCGGTGAGCTGGCGGTTGCCGACGACTTCGGTCGAGAGCGCGAGCGCTACAAGCTGCCGTACGGTGCCGTTATTTCGGTCAAGGAAGGTGACAAGGTCGAGGCGGGGGCTGTCGTGGCCAAGTGGGACCCGCACACCCACCCGATCGTCACCGAGATGAAGGGGCGCGTGACCTTCGTCGGTATGGAAGAGAACATCACCATCAAGCGTCAGACCGACGAGCTGACGGGTCTGACCAACATCGAGGTGATGGATCCGAAGGACCGTCCGGCTGCCGGCAAGGATATTCGTCCGGCCGTGAAGCTGGTCGATGCCAGTGGCAAGGACCTGCTGCTGCCGGGCACCGACGTTCCGGCTCAGTACTTCCTGCCCGCCAATGCGCTGGTCGGTGTGGCCGATGGTGCCGAGGTGGGCGTGGGCGACGTCATCGCACGTATCCCGCAGGAAACCTCCAAGACCCGCGACATCACCGGTGGTCTGCCTCGCGTAGCCGACCTGTTCGAGGCGCGCCGTCCGAAGGAGCCTTCGATTCTGGCCGAGATCAGCGGCACGATTTCGTTCGGCAAGGAAACCAAGGGCAAGCGTCGTCTGGTCATCACGCCGACCGATGGTAGCGATCCGTACGAAGAGCTGATTCCGAAGTGGCGTCACCTCAACGTCTTCGAAGGCGAGCAGGTGAACAAGGGCGAAGTGATTTCCGACGGCCCGAGCAACCCGCACGACATCCTGCGACTGCTGGGCGTCAGTGCACTGGCGCGCTACATCGTCAACGAGATCCAGGACGTTTACCGCCTGCAGGGCGTAAAGATCAACGACAAGCACATCGAGACCATCCTGCGGCAGATGCTGCGCAAGGTCGAGATCACCGAGTCGGGCGATTCCAGCTTCATCAAGGGTGATCAGATGGAGCTGACTCAGGTGCTGGAAGAGAACGAGCGCTTGAGTGAAGAGGACAAGTTCGTCGCCAAGTATGTGCGCGTCCTGCTGGGTATCACCAAGGCATCGCTGTCGACCGAGTCGTTCATCTCCGCAGCGTCCTTCCAGGAGACCACTCGCGTACTCACCGAGGCGGCAGTGACTGGCAAGCGCGACTATCTGCGTGGTCTGAAGGAAAACGTGGTCGTCGGTCGTCTGATCCCGGCGGGTACCGGTCTGGCCTATCACAGCGAGCGCAAGCGCAAGCGTGATGCCGACAAGCCGGTACGGGTGAGTGCTGATGAAGTGGAAGCAGCGCTGACCGAAGCGCTGAACTCCAGCGGTAGCTGAGCAAGTAGGCTCCGACGCTGTCGGGGCCTGCCTTGACGGGGTATGAGAAGCTCTTTAGACTCTCGTTCCCTTAATTTGGCGGGGCTACGAGCCCTGCCATTTTTCGTTTGTGTCGAAAGACAACAGTGGAGCTAGTAGATGGCAACTATCAACCAGCTGGTACGCCAGCCGCGCAAGCGCGTCGTCGAAAAGAGCGACGTACCTGCGCTGCAGAACTGCCCGCAACGTCGTGGCGTGTGCACTCGCGTGTACACCACCACGCCGAAGAAACCGAACTCCGCACTGCGTAAGGTGTGCCGTGTTCGTCTGACCAATGGCTATGAAGTCGCCTCCTACATCGGTGGTGAGGGTCATAACCTGCAAGAGCACAGTGTGGTGCTGATCCGTGGCGGTCGTGTAAAGGACCTGCCGGGTGTGCGTTACCACACCGTACGTGGTTCGCTGGATACCTCCGGCGTGAAGGACCGCAAGCAGGGCCGTTCCAAGTACGGCGCCAAGCGTCCGAAGTAAGCAGTATTTCTATTTATCTGAGTCGATAAGAGTAAGGTCGGGCGTAACAGGCCGTTACCGTCCCGAGCTAACCTGAAGACCGTTTGAGGGCTTATCAATGCCAAGACGTCGTGTAGCAGCCAAGCGCGAGATCCTGGACGATCCGAAGTACGGAAGTCTGATCCTGGCCAAGTTCATGAACCACGTGATGGAAAGCGGCAAGAAGGCCGTGGCCGAGCGTATCGTTTACGGTGCGCTGGACAAGGTCAAGGAACGCAAGAACAGCGATCCCCTGGAAGTCTTCGAAAAAGCACTCGATGCCATCGCTCCGCTGGTCGAAGTCAAGTCCCGCCGTGTCGGCGGTGCCACCTACCAGGTTCCGGTCGAAGTTCGTCCGTCCCGTCGTAATGCCCTGGCCATGCGCTGGCTGGTCGACGCTGCGCGCAAGCGTGGCGAGAAATCCATGGCGCTGCGTCTCGCTGGCGAACTGCTGGATGCTTTTGAAGGTAAAGGCGCTGCCGTGAAGAAGCGCGAAGACGTGCATCGTATGGCCGAGGCCAACAAGGCGTTCTCGCACTACCGCTTCTAATTCAAGCGCAATTTCTACGAGGACCTTATTTTGGCTCGTACTACCCCGATTAACCGCTACCGTAACATCGGTATCTGCGCGCACGTCGATGCGGGCAAGACCACTACCACGGAGCGTGTTCTGTTTTATACCGGCGTCAACCACAAGCTGGGCGAGGTTCACGACGGCGCAGCGACCACCGACTGGATGGTGCAGGAGCAGGAGCGTGGTATCACCATCACCTCCGCGGCCGTCACGACTTTCTGGCAGGGCTCGCGTGCCCAGTTCCCGGACAAGTACCGCATCAACGTTATCGACACCCCCGGTCACGTTGACTTCACCATCGAAGTGGAGCGTTCGCTGCGCGTGCTCGATGGCGCTGTCGTGGTCTTCTGCGGCACCTCTGGTGTGGAGCCTCAGTCGGAAACGGTTTGGCGTCAGGCCAACAAGTACGGCGTGCCGCGTATCGTCTACGTGAACAAGATGGACCGCCAGGGCGCCAACTTCCTGCGCGTGGTCGAGCAGATCAAGAAGCGCCTGGGGCACACCCCGGTGCCGGTCCAGCTTGCCATCGGCGCGGAAGAGAACTTCCAGGGGCAGATCGACCTGATCAAGATGAAGGCGATCTACTGGAACGACGAAGACAAGGGCATGACCTATCGCGAGGAAGAGATTCCTGCGGAGCTCGCCGAGCTGGCTGCCGAGTACCGTTCCAACATGGTCGAGTCGGCTGCCGAAGCCAACGAAGAGCTGATGAACAAGTACCTCGAGGAGGGCGATCTCTCCAATGAGGAGATCAAGGCCGGCCTCCGTCAGCGTACCTTGGCTTGTGAAATCGTTCCGGCTGTTTGCGGTTCCTCCTTCAAGAACAAGGGCGTTCCCCTGGTTCTCGATGCGGTGATCGACTTCCTGCCGGCTCCGGACGAAGTGCCGTCGATCAAGGGTGTCAGCCCTGACAACGATGAGATCGTCGACGAGCGTCACTCTTCCGATGATGAGCCGTTTGCTGCTCTGGCGTTCAAGATCGCCACCGATCCGTTCGTTGGTACTTTGACCTTCGTGCGTGTCTACTCCGGTGTATTGTCGTCGGGCGACTCGGTGATCAATTCGGTCAAGAGCAAGAAAGAGCGCGTCGGGCGGATGGTGCAGATGCACGCCAACCAGCGTGAAGAGATCAAGGAATGTCGTGCCGGCGATATCGCCGCGCTGATCGGCATGAAGGATGTCACCACTGGTGATACGCTTTGTGACCCTGACAAGCAGATCGTGCTCGAGCGCATGGATTTCCCGGAGCCGGTGATTCACGTCGCCGTTGAGCCGAAGACCAAGGCTGACCAGGAGAAGATGGGCATTGCTCTGGGCAAGCTCGCTCAGGAAGATCCGTCGTTCCGCGTCAAGACCGACGAAGAGTCCGGCCAGACCATCATTGGTGGTATGGGTGAGCTTCACCTGGACATCATTGTCGACCGGATGAAGCGTGAGTTCGGTGTCGAGGCCAACATCGGCAAGCCGCAGGTTGCCTATCGCGAGATGATCCGCAACAAGTGCGAGATCGAAGGCAAGTTTGTTCGTCAGTCCGGTGGTCGTGGCCAGTTCGGTCATTGCTGGATTCGCTTCGAGCCCTCCGACGAAGGTCAGGAAGGTCTGGAGTTCAAGAACGAAGTCGTCGGTGGTGTGGTTCCGAAGGAATACATCCCGGCAATCCAGAAAGGTATCGAGGAGCAGATGAAGAACGGCGTTCTCGCCGGTTATCCGCTGCTCGGCCTGAAAGCCACCGTCTTCGATGGTTCTTACCACGACGTGGACTCCAACGAGATGGCGTTCAAGATCGCGGCTTCCATGGCGACCAAGCAGCTTTCCCAGAAGGGTGGCGCGGTACTGCTCGAGCCGATCATGAAGGTCGAGGTGGTCACTCCCGAGGATTACATGGGCGACGTGATGGGCGACCTGAACCGTCGTCGCGGCCTGATCCAAGGCATGGAAGACACCGTTTCCGGCAAGGTTATCCGTGCCGAGGTGCCGCTGGGTGAGATGTTCGGTTACGCTACGGACGTTCGCTCCATGTCGCAGGGTCGTGCAAGCTACTCCATGGAGTTCTCGAAGTACGCGGAAGCGCCGGCCAACATCGCCGAAGCTATCATCAAAAAACAAGGTTGATTCAGCCCTTTAAGTAAGAGGTTTACTGTCGTGGCTAAGGAAAAATTCGAACGTAACAAACCGCACGTCAATGTCGGCACCATCGGTCACGTTGACCATGGCAAGACCACTCTGACCGCTGCGCTGACCCGCGTTTGCTCGGAAGTGTTCGGTTCCGCTCGCGTCGACTTCGACAAGATCGACAGCGCGCCGGAAGAGAAGGCTCGTGGTATCACCATCAACACCGCTCACGTAGAGTACGACTCGAACGTTCGTCACTACGCGCACGTTGACTGCCCGGGTCACGCCGACTACGTGAAGAACATGATCACCGGTGCTGCCCAGATGGACGGCGCGATCCTGGTTTGCTCGGCTGCTGACGGCCCCATGCCGCAAACGCGTGAGCACATCCTGCTGTCCCGTCAGGTAGGTGTTCCTTACATCGTCGTGTTCCTGAACAAGGCCGACATGGTCGACGACGCCGAGCTGCTGGAATTGGTCGAGATGGAAGTTCGCGACCTGCTGAGCACCTACGACTTCCCGGGTGACGACACGCCGATCATCGTTGGCTCTGCGCTGATGGCGCTGAACGGCGAAGACGAGAACGGCCTGGGCACCACTGCGGTCAAGAAGCTGG
The DNA here is from genome assembly GCF_000818015.1 of Stutzerimonas balearica DSM 6083. Taxonomy (NCBI): domain Bacteria; kingdom Pseudomonadati; phylum Pseudomonadota; class Gammaproteobacteria; order Pseudomonadales; family Pseudomonadaceae; genus Stutzerimonas; species Stutzerimonas balearica. The sequence goes on along the minus strand of NZ_CP007511.1, from coordinate 3,732,214 downwards.
TCGAGACCCTGGACAGCTACATTCCGGAGCCGGTGCGTGCTATCGACAAGCCGTTCCTGATGCCGATCGAAGACGTGTTCTCGATCTCCGGTCGCGGTACCGTGGTTACCGGTCGTGTCGAGCGCGGCATCATCAAGGTGCAGGAAGAGATCGAAATCGTTGGTCTGCGTCCGACCACCAAGACTACCTGTACGGGTGTCGAGATGTTCCGCAAGCTGCTCGACGAAGGTCGTGCGGGCGAGAACTGCGGTGTGCTGCTGCGTGGCACCAAGCGTGACGAGGTTGAGCGTGGTCAGGTTCTGGCCAAGCCGGGCACCATCAAGCCGCACACCAAGTTCGAGGCGGAAGTGTACGTGCTGTCCAAGGAAGAAGGTGGTCGTCATACCCCGTTCTTCAAGGGCTACCGTCCGCAGTTCTACTTCCGTACCACCGACGTGACCGGTTCGTGCGAACTGCCGGAAGGCGTTGAGATGGTTATGCCGGGCGACAACATCAAGATGGTTGTCACCCTGATCAAGCCGATCGCCATGGAAGACGGCCTGCGCTTCGCTATTCGCGAAGGCGGTCGTACCGTTGGTGCCGGCGTGGTCGCCAAGGTCATCGAATAAGTTCGGTGAGTCTGGAAAAGGGCCCCTTCGGGGGCCCTTTTCTATTGCTGGTCATTTATTGACACCCCCTGGACGCATCCGTACAATTGCGCCTCCTTTTATCAGGCGTTTTCGTCTGGTAGGGATGGCTAATTGGAGTCTGAGGTCAAAATGCAAAACCAACAAATCCGTATTCGGTTGAAGGCTTTTGACCATCGCCTGATCGATCAATCAACCCAGGAAATCGTGGAGACCGCGAAACGTACTGGTGCTCAGGTGCGTGGTCCGATTCCGCTGCCAACCCGCAAAGAGCGGTTCACTGTGCTGATTTCTCCGCACGTCAACAAAGACGCGCGTGATCAGTATGAAATCCGAACCCACAAGCGTGTGCTGGACATCGTTCAGCCGACCGATAAGACGGTCGATGCGCTGATGAAGCTCGATCTTGCGGCTGGCGTGGAAGTGCAGATCAGCCTCGGCTAAAACGCTCTGTTTTAGTCGTGTAACGCTCTGAAATGGGCGGCCATAGCGGGTGAAAGCCCCGTACACTCAAGAGGTTTTAAAATGACTATTGGTGTAGTCGGTCGTAAGTGCGGCATGACCCGCATCTTCACCGAAGAAGGTGTCTCTATTCCGGTTACGGTCATCGAGATCGAGCCGAATCGCGTCACCCAGTTCAAGAACGAAGAAAGCGATGGCTACCGTGCGGTGCAGGTTACCGTTGGTGAGCGTCGTGCTTCCCGTGTGACCAAAGCGCAGGCCGGTCACTTCGCTAAGGCGAATGTCGCTGCAGGTCGCGCCGTTCTGGAGTTTCGTCTGGAAGACGGCGAATACCAGGCTGGTGACGAAATCAAGGCGGAAATCTTTCAGGCAGGACAGCTGGTGGATGTCACCGGTCAGTCCAGGGGTAAAGGCTTTGCCGGTACCATCAAGCGCTGGAATTTCCGTGGTCAGGACAATACCCACGGTAACTCCGTATCCCACCGCGTCCCGGGATCCATCGGTCAGTGCCAGACTCCTGGTCGTGTATTCAAGGGCAAAAAGATGTCCGGGCACATGGGCGCCGAGCGCGTAACCGTGCAGTCCCTGGAAATCGTGCGTGTCGATGCCGAGCGCAACCTCCTGCTGGTCAAGGGCGCAGTGCCCGGTGCGACCGGTGGCGACGTTCTCGTGCGTCCGGCCGTCAAGGCTCGCGGTTAAGGGGGAGTTCACATGCAATTGAATGTTAATGGCGCTCAGGCCATCGAAGTCTCCGATCGCGCCTTTGGTGGCGAGTTCAACGAGACCCTCGTGCACCAGGCTGTAGTTGCCTACATGGCTGGTGGTCGTCAGGGCAGCAAGCAGCAGAAAAGCCGTTCCGATGTCTCCGGTGGCGGTAAGCGCCCCTGGCGTCAGAAAGGTACCGGTCGCGCGCGTGCCGGTACTACTCGTGGTCCGATCTGGCGTGGCGGTGGCGTTACCTTTGCTGCTCGTCCGCAGAATCATGAGCAAAAGCTCAACAAGAAGATGTATCGCGCGGCTCTGCGCTCCATCCTCAGTGAGTTGGTCCGCTCGGAGCGCCTGGTGGTTGTCGAGGATTTCGCCGTTGATTCGCCGAAAACCAAGCAACTAGCCGGCAAGCTGAACGGCATGGGCCTGAATGACGTGCTCATTGTTTCCGATGCCGTTGATCAGAACCTGTATCTGGCTGCCCGCAACCTGCCGCACGTGGATGTCCGCGATGTGCAGGGCTCGGATCCGGTCAGCCTCATTGCCTACGACAAGGTGCTCATCACCGTGTCGGCTGTGAAGAAATTCGAGGAGCTGCTGGGATGAACCAGGAACGCGTATTCAAAGTTCTGCTTGGTCCGCACGTCTCCGAGAAGGCAACTGTGCTGGCCGATGGCAAGAGCCAATTCGTATTCAAGGTTGCGACTGACGCAACCAAGCTGGAAATCAAGAAGGCTGTTGAAAGCCTGTTCGGCGTGAAGGTTGCTGCCGTCAATACCCTGAATGTTCAGGGCAAGACCAAGCGTACCGCTCGCGGTCTGGGCAAGCGCAACGACTGGAAGAAGGCGTACATCGCTCTTCAGCCGGGCCAGGATCTCGATTTCGCCAGCAGTGCTGAGTAAGGGAGGGGGTGCATCATGGCAATCGTTAAATGCAAGCCGACTTCCGCGGGCCGCCGTTTTGTGGTCAAGGTGGTCAATCAGGAGCTTCACAAAGGCGCTCCTTACGCACCGCTGGTCGAGAAGAAGTCGAAAACCGGTGGCCGTAACAACAACGGTCGCATCACCACTCGTCACGTCGGTGGTGGTCATAAGCAGCACTATCGTCTGGTCGATTTCCGCCGCAACAAGGATGGCATTCCTGCCATCGTCGAGCGTGTCGAATATGACCCGAACCGTACTGCTCACATTGCGTTGCTGAAGTATGCCGATGGCGAGCGTCGCTACATCATTGCGCCGAAAGGTGTCGCTGCTGGCGATCAGCTGGTTTCCGGTGTCAATGCGCCGATCAAGGCTGGCAACAGCCTGCCGCTGCGTAATATCCCGGTTGGTTCGACCGTTCACGGTATCGAACTCAAGCCAGGTAAGGGGGCGCAGATCGCTCGCTCCGCTGGTGCTTCGGCTCAGCTGGTCGCTCGCGAAGGCTCCTACGTGACGCTTCGCCTGCGTTCCGGTGAGATGCGCAAGGTGCTGGCCGAGTGTCGTGCAACCCTGGGCGAGGTCTCCAACTCGGAGCACAGCCTGCGCTCTCTGGGCAAGGCCGGTGCCAAGCGCTGGCGTGGTGTGCGTCCGACCGTTCGTGGTGTTGCCATGAACCCGGTAGATCACCCGCACGGTGGTGGTGAAGGTCGTACCTCCGGTGGTCGTCATCCGGTGTCGCCATGGGGCTTCCCGACCAAGGGCGCGAAGACCCGCTCCAACAAGCGCACCGATAACATGATCGTCCGTCGTCGCAAGTAACTAGAGGGATACGACAGTGCCGCGTTCTCTGAAAAAAGGTCCTTTTATCGATCTTCACCTATTGAAGAAGGTCGAGGCGGCGGTGGAAAAGAACGATCGCAAGCCGGTGAAAACCTGGTCGCGTCGTTCGATGATCCTGCCGCAGATGGTCGGTTTGACCATTGCTGTACACAACGGTCGCCAGCACGTCCCGGTCCTCGTGAGCGAAGACATGGTCGGCCACAAGCTCGGCGAGTTCGCTGCTACCCGGACCTACCGTGGTCACGTAGCGGACAAGAAAGGCAAGCGCTAAGGGGTAAGGAAAGATGGAAGTAGCCGCTAAGTTGTCGGGCGCTCGCATCTCCGCCCAGAAAGCCCGCCTGGTCGCCGACCAGATCCGCGGGAAGAAGGTGGGCGATGCGCTCAACCTGCTGGCTTTCAGCAGTAAGAAAGCCGCGGAAATCATGAAGAAAGTGCTCGAGTCGGCCGTTGCTAACGCCGAGCACAACGAGGGCGCTGATGTGGACGACCTGAAGGTCTCCACCGTCTTCGTCAACGAAGGGCGTTCGCTTAAGCGAATCATGCCGCGGGCCAAAGGCCGCGCTGATCGCATCGTCAAGCGGTCTTGCCATATCACTGTCAAGGTTGCGGACAAGTAACGGAGTCGATCAGATGGGTCAGAAAGTACATCCCACTGGCATTCGCCTGGGAATCGTCAAGGAGCACACCTCCGTCTGGTATGCAGACGGCCGTACCTACGCCGATTATCTGCTTGCAGATCTGAACGTGCGTGAGTACCTCCAAGACAAACTAAAAAGCGCGTCCGTAAGCCGTATCGATATTCATCGTCCGGCTCAAACCGCACGCATCACCATCCACACCGCTCGCCCTGGCATCGTCATCGGCAAGAAGGGAGAGGATGTTGAGAAGCTGCGTCAGGACCTGACCAAGCAAATGGGTGTGCCGGTGCACATCAACATCGAGGAAATCCGCAAGCCGGAACTCGATGCCATGCTGGTTGCACAGAGCGTTGCTCAGCAGCTGGAGCGTCGTGTGATGTTCCGTCGCGCCATGAAGCGTGCGGTGCAGAACGCCATCCGCATTGGTGCCAAGGGCATCAAGATCCAGGTGAGCGGTCGTCTTGGCGGTGCCGAGATTGCCCGTACCGAATGGTATCGCGAAGGTCGTGTGCCGCTGCACACCCTGCGTGCGGATATCGACTACGCCACCTACGAAGCGCACACCACCTACGGTGTGATCGGTGTCAAGGTCTGGATCTTCAAGGGTGAGGTCATCGGTGGCCGCCATGAAGAGCTCAAGCCGCAGGCGCCCGCTCCTCGTAAAAAAGCTGCCAAATAAGGAGTACGCCAAATGTTGCAACCAAAGCGTACAAAATTCCGCAAGCAGATGACCGGCCACAACCGTGGTCTGGCGCAGCGCGGTAGCAAAGTGAGCTTCGGCGAGTTCGCGCTGAAGTCCGTATCCCGTGGTCGCTTGACTGCGCGCCAGATCGAGGCAGCGCGTCGTGCGCTTACTCGTCACGTTAAGCGTGGCGGCAAGATCTGGATTCGCGTGTTCCCCGACAAGCCTGTTACCAAGAAGCCTCTGGAAGTCCGGATGGGTAAAGGTAAGGGTGGCGTCGAGTACTGGGTAGCCCAGATTCAGCCGGGCAAGGTGCTCTACGAGATCGAGGGTGTTTCCGAAGAGCTGGCGCGTGAGGCTTTCGCCCTGGCTGCTGCAAAGCTGCCGCTCGCCACCTCCTTTGTTAAGCGGACGGTGATGTGATGAAAGCGAATGAACTTCGTGAAAAATCCGCTCAGCAGCTGAACGAGCAACTGCTCGAGCTGCTGCGCGACCAGTTCAATCTGCGTATGCAGAAGGCGACTGGCCAGTTGGGGCAGTCTCACCTGCTCTCGCAAGTCAAGCGCGACATCGCTCGTGTCAAGACTGTGCTCAACCAGCAGGCAGGTAAGTGATCATGGCTGAAGCTCAGAAAACCGTCCGTACGCTGACCGGTCGCGTCGTCAGCGACAAAATGGACAAGACCATCACCGTTCTGATCGAGCGTCGCGTCAAGCACCCGATCTACGGTAAATATGTGAAGCGTTCGACCAAGCTGCACGCTCACGATGAAAGCAATCAGTGCCGCATCGGCGACAAGGTCACCATTCGTGAGACCCGCCCGATGGCCAAGACCAAGTCCTGGACGCTGGTTGACGTCGTCGAACGCGCCGTCGAAGTCTAAGGGCTAGGGGTCGGAGAAATTATATGATTCAGACTCAATCCATGCTCGATGTGGCTGACAACAGCGGTGCCCGCCGTGTCATGTGCATCAAGGTGCTCGGCGGCTCCCATCGTCGTTACGCCGGTATCGGCGACATCATCAAGGTCACGGTCAAGGAAGCGATTCCACGTGGCAAGGTGAAAAAGGGTCAGGTGATGACTGCTGTCGTGGTTCGCACCCGTCACGGTGTGCGTCGTCCCGATGGCTCGATCATCCGCTTCGATGGCAATGCTGCGGTCCTGCTGAACAACAAGCAGGAGCCGATCGGCACCCGTATCTTTGGGCCGGTGACTCGTGAGCTTCGTTCGGAGAAGTTCATGAAGATCGTCTCGCTTGCCCCTGAAGTGCTGTAAGGAGTAGCCGCATGCAAAAGATTCGTCGCAACGACGAGATCATCGTCATCGCCGGCAAAGACAAGGGCAAGCGCGGTAAGGTGCTCAAGGTTCTCGCCGACGACCGTCTGGTCGTCGGCGGTGTCAACCTGGTCAAGCGCCACACCAAGCCGAACCCCATGGCCGGCATCCAGGGCGGTATCGTCGAGAAGGAGGCGCCTCTGCACGCCTCTAACGTCGCCATCTTCAATGCTGAAACCGACAAGGCTGATCGCGTTGGTTTCAAGGTTGAGGACGGCAAGAAAATTCGTGTCTTCAAGTCGACCCAAAAGCCGGTTGATGCTTGAGACTGCTAGGTAGATAACCATGGCACGACTAAAAGAAGTTTATCGGAAGGAAATCGCGCCGAAGCTGAAGGAAGAACTGAAGCTTGCGAACGTGATGGAAGTTCCGCGTATCACCAAGATCACCCTGAACATGGGTCTTGGCGAGGCTATCGGTGACAAAAAGATCATCGAGAACGCTGTTGCCGATCTTGAAAAGATCACCGGTCAGAAGTGCGTCGTGACGCACGCACGCAAGTCCATCGCAGGTTTCAAGGTCCGTGAGGGCTGGCCGATCGGCGTTAAAGTGACTCTGCGTCGCGAGCGTATGTACGAATTCCTGGATCGCCTCCTTTCCATCTCCCTGCCGCGTGTGCGTGACTTCCGCGGCCTGAATGCCAAGTCCTTTGATGGTCGTGGCAACTACAGCATGGGTGTGAAAGAGCAGATCATCTTCCCGGAAATCGATTACGACAAGATCGATGCTCTGCGTGGTCTGGATATCACCCTGACCACTACTGCCCGCTCGGACGAAGAGGGCCGTGCGCTGTTGCGCGCGTTCAACTTCCCGTTCCGCAATTGATCGGAGTAGGACATGGCTAAGCAAAGCATGAAGAACCGCGAGCTGAAGCGTCAGCGTCTGGTCGCCAAGTTCGCTCAGAAGCGTGCCGCTCTCAAAGCGGTGATCGCTAACCCGAACTCCACTCCGGAAGAGCGCTGGAACGCCCAGGTCGCACTGCAGAAGCAGCCTCGCGACGCGAGTGCATCGCGTCTGCGTAACCGCTGCCGCCTGACTGGTCGTCCGCACGGCGTCTACCGCAAGTTCGGTCTGTCGCGCAATATGCTGCGCCAGGCTGCTATGCGTGGTGACGTACCGGGGCTGGTGAAGGCCAGCTGGTAAGTGGCTGGCCGGCTCGTTCCGGCCTGTCCAGTAGTCGATCAAGCCCCTTCTGGGGCTTGATTCATTTCTGAGCAGTCTCTAGAATGCCCGGCTCGCCTGAGCCTCGCATTTTGCGTGAGTGCTCTGCGAAGCGAGCCGTCAGGCTTATTTTTTTGTTTTAGGAGCTAAGAGCCCATGAGTATGCAGGACCCGTTAGCGGACATGCTAACTCGTATCCGTAATGCCCAGATGGCCGAAAAGTCCGTCGTAAGCATGCCGTCTTCCAAACTGAAGGTGGCTGTAGCCAATGTTCTTCAGGGCGAAGGCTATATCGCAGGATACCAAGTCAGCAGCGATGTTAAGCCGCAGCTGACCATCGAGCTTAAGTATTTCGAAGGCCGCCCGGTCATCGAGGAGCTCAAGCGTGTAAGCCGTCCTGGCCTTCGCCAGTACAAGTCCGTCGATCAGCTGCCGAAAGTGCGTGGTGGTCTGGGTGTATCGATCGTTTCCACCAATAAAGGTGTGATGACTGATCGTGCTGCCCGCGCTGCCGGTGTTGGTGGCGAAGTGCTCTGCACCGTGTTCTAAGGGGGATAAAGCATGTCTCGTGTTGCTAAAAACCCCGTCAAGGTGCCCGCTGGTGTAGAGATCAAGCTCGCCGGTCAGCAGTTGTCGGTCAAGGGTGCCAAGGGCGCTCTGGATCTGAATGTCCACCCTTCTGTTGAGGTGCTGCAGGAGTCCGGGGAGCTGCGCTTTGCAGCCCGTAACGGCGATCAGCAGACTCGCGCCATGGCCGGCACCACGCGTGCTCTGGTCAATAACATGGTGATCGGCGTCAGTCAGGGCTTCGAGCGTAAGCTTCAGCTGGTCGGTGTCGGTTACAAGGCGCAGGCGAAAGGCCAGGTGCTCTCTTTGGCTCTTGGTTTCTCTCATCCGATCGATTATGAGCTTCCGCAGGGCGTAACCGCTGAGACTCCCAGCCAGACCGATATTCTGATCAAGGGTATCGACAAGCAGCTGGTCGGTCAGGTGGCTGCCGAAATTCGCGACTTCCGTCGTCCTGAGCCGTACAAGGGCAAGGGCGTACGTTACGCGGATGAGGTTGTCCGTCGTAAAGAAGCTAAGAAGAAGTAGGGCATAGCAAATGAGCGTAAAGAAAGAAACTCGTCTGCGTCGTGCTCGCAAGGCACGTCTGAAGATGCGCGAGCTGGAAACCGTACGCCTTTGCGTGTACCGGTCTTCCCAGCACATCTACGCCCAGGTCCTCTCGGCCGACGGCGGCAAGGTCCTGGCCAGCGCTTCGACCTTGGACAAGGAGTTGCGCGACGGTGCCACTGGCAACGTCGAGGCGGCCAAGAAAGTTGGTCAGCTGGTCGCGGAGCGTGCGAAGGCCGCAGGCGTCACTCAGGTGGCGTTCGACCGTTCTGGCTTCAAGTACCACGGTCGTGTGAAGGCACTGGCTGATGCTGCTCGTGAAGGCGGGCTGGAGTTCTAAGTTATGGCGAATAACGAGCAAAAGCGCGACGAAGGCTACATTGAGAAGCTGGTTCAGGTTAACCGCGTCGCTAAAACCGTAAAGGGTGGTCGAATCTTCACCTTTACCGCGTTGACCGTAGTAGGTGATGGCAAGGGTCGCGTTGGTTTCGGTCGTGGCAAGTCCCGCGAAGTCCCCGCCGCCATCCAGAAGGCCATGGAAGCTGCCCGTCGCAACATGATTCAGGTCGAGTTGAACGGGACTACCCTGCAGTATCCGGCCAAGGCCGTGCATGGCGCCTCGCGCGTCTACATGCAGCCTGCTTCCGAGGGTACCGGCGTGATCGCTGGCGGCGCGATGCGCGCACTGCTGGAAGTTGCCGGTGTCCAGAACGTTCTGGCCAAGTGCTATGGCTCGACCAATCCGGTCAACGTGGTTCATGCCACGTTCAAGGGTTTGAAGGCTATGCAGTCGCCTGAGTCTGTTGCTGCCAAGCGTGGCAAGAGCGTCGAGGAGATTCTCTAACCATGGCTAACACCGTCAAAGTCACGCTGGTCAAGAGCGTGAACGGCCGTCTGGCTAATCACAAGGCATGCGTCAAGGGTCTCGGCCTGCGTCGCATTGGTCATACCGTCGAGGTCCAGGATACGCCTGAGAATCGCGGCATGATCAACAAGGCCTATTACCTTCTCCGCGTGGAGGGTTAATCATGCAACTGAACGATCTGCGTTCCGCGCCGGGTGCCCGTCGCGAAAAGCTGCGTCCGGGCCGTGGTATCGGCAGCGGGCTCGGCAAAACCGGTGGCCGTGGCCACAAGGGTCAGACCTCTCGCTCCGGTGGCTCGATTGCCCCTGGCTTCGAGGGTGGTCAGCAGCCGCTGCATCGTCGTCTGCCGAAGTTCGGCTTTGTCTCGCTCAAGGCTATGGATCGCGCTGAGGTGCGTACCGCCGAGCTGGCCAAGGTCGAGGGTGACGTCGTTACTCTCCAGAGCCTTAAGGATGCCAACGTCATCAACCAAAACGTGCAGCGTGTGAAAGTCATGCTGTCCGGTGAGGTTGGGCGTGCGCTGACCTTGAAGGGCATCGCAGCCACCAAGGGTGCGCGTGCGGCGATTGAAGCAGCTGGCGGTAAGTTCGAGGACTAAATGGCTAAGCAAGGTGCTCTCTCCGCGCTGGCAAATGGCGGGTTGTCTGAACTCTGGGCTCGTTTGCGCTTCCTGTTCCTGGCGATTGTTGTCTACAGGATTGGGGCGCATATTCCGGTTCCGGGGATCAATCCGGATAGGCTCGCCGAGTTGTTCCGCCAGAACGAGGGGACCATTCTTAGTCTGTTCAACATGTTCTCCGGCGGTGCGCTGGAGCGGATGAGCATCTTCGCGCTGGGGATCATGCCGTACATTTCGGCATCGATCATCATGCAGCTGATGACTGCCGTCAGCCCGCAGCTGGAGCAGTTGAAGAAAGAGGGCGAGGCCGGTCGTCGCAAGATCAGCCAATACACTCGTTACGGTACGCTGGCGCTCGCCATCGTCCAGGCTGTCGGTATGTCCGTTGGCCTGGCGGGGCAGGGCGTCGCATTCAGTAGCGACTTTGGCTTCTACTTCGTGGCCGTGACGACCTTCGTCGCGGGTGCCATGTTCATGATGTGGTTGGGTGAGCAGATCACCGAGCGCGGCATCGGTAATGGCATCTCGATGTTGATCTTCGCGGGGATCGTTGCCGGTATTCCGGGTGCGCTTGGCCAGTCCTTCGAGTCTGCGCGGCAGGGTGATATCAATATCATCGCGCTGCTCGCTGTGGGCTTGCTGGCGGTTGCGATCATCGGCTTCGTCGTCTTCATCGAGCGGGGGCAGCGTCGCATCGCGGTGCATTACGCCAAGCGTCAGCAGGGGCGTAAGGTCTTCGCAGCGCAGACCAGCCATCTGCCGTTGAAGGTGAACATGGCCGGTGTAATTCCTGCGATCTTCGCCAGCAGTATTTTGCTCTTTCCGGCGTCCTTGGGGCAGTGGTTCGGGCAGTCCGAGAATATGGGCTGGCTCGCTGATTTGTCGCAAGCGATTGCGCCCGGTCAGCCGCTCAATATCCTGCTGTTCAGTGCCGGTATCATTTTCTTCTGCTATTTCTACACGGCGTTGATGTTCAACCCGAAGGACGTAGCGGAGAACCTTAAGAAGTCCGGTGCGTTTATCCCGGGGATTCGTCCGGGCGAGCAATCGGCGCGCTACATCGATGGCGTGTTGACTCGGCTCACCCTGTTCGGCGCCCTGTACATGACGGCTGTCTGTCTGCTGCCTCAGTTTCTCGTGGTCGCAGCCAACGTGCCGTTCTACCTTGGCGGGACCTCGTTGCTGATCGTGGTGGTGGTTGTCATGGACTTCATGGCCCAGGTGCAATCTCACCTCATGTCGCACCAGTACGATTCCCTGATGAAGAAAGCCAACCTGAAGGGCTACGGCGGCGGCATGCTCCGCTGAAGTGGTTCGTAAGGTTCGAGGAGTTGGTTGATGAAAGTTCGTGCATCGGTCAAAAAGCTGTGCCGTAACTGCAAGGTCATCCGTCGCGACGGCGTCGTGCGAGTGATTTGCAGCGCAGAGCCCCGTCACAAGCAGCGCCAAGGCTGAGTGTGAAGGTGTGACGCCCGGCAGCTAGTGCGCTGCCGGGTTGAATATTTGTTTCTACAGCGATAATATCTCGCGCCCTTTTCTTGGCTTCCGGGGCGTGGGTAGCTGTCAATTGGAGTTTCACTGAATGGCCCGTATTGCAGGCGTCAACATTCCGGATAACAAGCACACTGTTATCTCGCTGACCTACATCTACGGTGTTGGTCGCACCCAGGCGCAGAACATCTGCGCTGCCACCGGCGTCAATCCGGCGGCAAAGATCAAAGATCTCTCCGACGAGCAGATCGAGCAGCTGCGTGGCGAAGTCGCGAAGCTCACCACTGAAGGTGACCTGCGTCGCGAAGTCAACATGAAAATCAAGCGTCTGATGGACCTGGGCTGCTACCGCGGTCTGCGTCATCGCCGTGGGCTGCCGGTCCGCGGTCAGCGCACCAAGACCAACGCGCGCACCCGTAAGGGCCCGCGTAAGCCGATCCGCAAGTAATTGCGCCCGCGAATCGACAGGAATTAAGTCATGGCTAAGCCTGCTGCTCGTACTCGTAAGAAAGTCAAAAAGACAGTGGTCGATGGGATTGCCCATATCCACGCGTCTTTCAATAACACTATCGTGACCATCACTGATCGTCAGGGTAATGCGCTGTCCTGGGCTACCTCCGGTGGCTCCGGCTTCCGTGGTTCCCGTAAGAGCACTCCGTTCGCCGCCCAGGTGGCTGCCGAGCGTGCCGGTCAGGCTGCTCTGGAATACGGCCTGAAGAACCTCGACGTGAACGTCAAGGGTCCAGGTCCGGGTCGCGAATCCGCCGTGCGTGCTCTGAACGCCTGCGGTTACAAGATCGCAAGCATTACCGATGTGACGCCGATCCCGCACAACGGTTGCCGTCCGCCGAAGAAGCGCCGCGTGTAATTCAGGAGACAGTGAAGAATGGCTCGTTATATTGGTCCCAAGTGCAAACTGTCTCGTCGTGAAGGTACAGACCTTTTCCTGAAGAGCGGTGCGCGTGCCCTCGAATCCAAGTGCAACATCGAGACCCCGCCTGGCGTACATGGTCAGCGTCGTGGCCGTCTGTCGGATTACGGCACCCAGCTGCGTGAGAAGCAGAAAGTTCGCCGTATCTACGGTGTGCTCGAGCGTCAGTTCAGTGGTTACTACAAGGAAGCTGCCCGTCGTAAGGGCGCGACCGGTGAGAACCTGCTGCAACTGCTCGAGTGCCGTCTGGACAACGTCGTCTATCGCATGGGCTTTGGTTCGACTCGTGCCGAGTCGCGTCAGCTCGTTTCGCACAAGTCCATTACCGTAAACGGCAAGACCGTCAACATCCCTTCGTTCCAGGTCAAGGCCGGTGACGTGGTGGCTGTTCGTGAGAAGTGCCGCAACCAGCTGCGTATCGCTCAGGCGCTCGAGCTGTGCGCTCAGCGTGGCCGCGTCGAGTGGGTGGAAGTGGATGCCGACAAGAAGAGCGGTGTTTTCAAGAATGTTCCGGCCCGCAGCGATCTGTCCGCCGACATTAACGAAAACCTCATTGTCGAGCTCTACTCCAAGTAAGGGCTAGAAAATAGGTGTATCCATGCAGAGTTCGGTAAATGAGTTCCTGACCCCCCGCCATATCGATGTGCAGGTGGTCAGTCCGACCCGCGCCAAGATCACTCTCGAGCCCCTCGAGCGTGGTTTTGGCCACACCCTGGGCAACGCGCTGCGTCGTATCCTGTTGTCCTCCATGCCTGGCTGCGCGGTAGTCGAGGCGGAGATCGACGGTGTGCTCCACGAGTACAGCGCGATCGAGGGCGTGCAGGAAGACGTCATCGAGATCCTGCTCAACCTCAAAGGTATCGCCATCAAGCTGCACGGCCGTGATGAAGTGACCTTGAGCCTGGTGAAGAAGGGCCCGGGCGCTGTGACCGCTGCCGATATCCAGCTGGATCACGATGTCGAAATCGTCAATGGCGATCACCTGATCGCCAACCTGGCGGCTAACGGCTCGATCAACATGAAGCTCAAGGTCGTCCGCGGCCGTGGTTATGAGCCGGCTGACGCACGTCAGAGCGATGAGGACGAAAGCCGTAGCATCGGCCGTCTGCAGCTCGATGCGACCTTCAGTCCGGTGCGTCGCGTGGCTTATGTGGTCGAGAACGCGCGCGTCGAGCAGCGCACCAACCTGGACAAGCTGGTCATTGACCTGGAAACCAACGGCACGCTGGATCCCGAAGAGGCGATCCGTCGTGCGGCGACCATCCTGCAGCAGCAGCTGGCTGCGTTCGTCGACCTGAAGGGCGACAGCGAGCCGGTGGTTGTTGAGCAGGAAGACGAGATCGATCCGATCCTGTTGCGTCCGGTTGACGACCTGGAACTGACCGTACGTTCGGCCAACTGCCTGAAGGCGGAGAACATCTACTACATCGGTGACCTGATTCAGCGCACCGAAGTAGAGCTGTTGAAAACGCCGAACCTGGGCAAGAAGTCCCTGACCGAGATCAAGGACGTTCTGGCTTCGCGTGGTTTGTCTCTCGGTATGCGCCTGGACAACTGGCCGCCGGCAAGTCTCAAGAAGGACGATAAGGCCACTGCCTGATCGTCCCCAGTAACCGAACTGAACGTTTGGTAAGGAATTTCAATCATGCGTCATCGTAAAAGTGGCCGTCACCTGAGCCGCACCAGCGCCCACCGCAAGGCCATGTTCCAGAACATGGCGGTGTCGCTGTTCGAGCACGAACTGATCAAGACCACCCTGCCGAAAGCCAAGGAACTGCGCCGCGTTGCTGAGCCGCTGATCACCCTGGCCAAGGAAGACAGCGTCGCCAACCGTCGTCTGGCTTTCGATCGCACTCGTTCGAAGGCTGCTGTAGGCAAGCTGTTCAACGATCTGGGCAAGCGTTACGCCACCCGTCAGGGCGGCTATCTGCGTATCCTCAAGTGCGGGTTCCGCGCTGGCGACAACGCTCCGATGGCTTACGTCGAACTGGTTGACCGTCCGGTCGCCGGTGAGGTTGAAGCCGCCGAGTAACGCTTCGGCGTTATCAGAAAAACCGAGTCCTTGGACTCGGTTTTTTTATGCTTGAAAGATTTGCTCTATCGAACGCGTTGACCGTCATCATTAGTCGACGTTTCGCTGGTTCCCTATGATGGATCTTAACCAGCCGGTGCCATACCGCTTCTGGATGTTTGAAATCCGCCAAGGAGATGCAGCCATGACCGATAAACCCAAATTAACGACCGTTGCCGGTGCCCCTGTATGGGATAACCAGAATTCGCTTACCGCCGGGCGCCGCGGGCCAATGCTTCTGCAGGATGTCTGGTTCCTCGAAAAGCTCGCTCACTTCGATCGCGAAGTGATTCCCGAGCGGCGAATGCACGCCAAGGGCTCGGGTGCCTTCGGCGAGTTCGTCGTGACTCACGACATTACTCGCTACACCAAGGCGGCAATCTTCTCGGAGGTTGGTAAGCGCACACCGTTGTTTGCCCGGTTCTCCACTGTGGCCGGTGAGCGTGGCGCGGCTGATGCCGAGCGGGATATCCGCGGTTACGCGCTGAAGTTCTACACCGAGCAGGGCAACTGGGACATGGTGGGCAACAACACCCCGGTGTTTTTCTTCCGCGATCCGCTGAAATTCCCCGACCTCAACCATGCGGTCAAGCGTGACCCGCGCACCAACATGCGCAGTGCGAACAATAACTGGGATTTCTGGACGGGCCTGCCCGAGGCACTGCATCAGATCACATACGTCATGGGCGATCGCGGTATTCCGGCGTCCTATCGGCACATGCACGGCTTCGGTTCGCACACCTACAGCTTCATCAGCGCCGACAATCAGCGCTACTGGGTCAAGTTCCACTTCAAGACCCAGCAGGGCATCAAGAATCTGACCGACGCCGAGGCTGCGGCAATTGTCGCCAATGATCGCGAAAGTTCGCAGCGTGATCTGTTCGAGGCGATCGAGCGGGGCGAATATCCGCGCTGGACCATGTACGTGCAGATCATGCCGGAAGCCGAAGCTGTGTCTTATCGGTTCCATCCGTTCGATCTGACCAAGGTCTGGTCGAAGAAGGACTATCCGCTGATCGAGGTCGGCTACTACGAGCTCAACCGCAATCCGGACAACTATTTCCAGGACGTCGAGCAGGCGGCATTCACTCCGGCCAATGTGGTGCCCGGCATCAGTTTCTCGCCGGATCGCATGCTGCAGGGCCGCCTGTTCTCCTACGGTGATGCGCAGCGTTACCGACTGGGCGTCAACCATCACCAGATTCCGGTTAATGCGCCGCGCTGCCCCGTGCACAGTTATCACCGGGATGGCGCGATGCGGGTAGATGGCAACCACGGTGGCCGCCTGCACTACGAGCCCAACACCTACGGCGAATGGCAGCAGCAACCGGACTTCAGCGAGCCGCCACTGGCGCTCGGCGGGGCAGCCGATCGCTACGACTACCGTGCGGACGACGCCGATTACTTCACGCAGCCGGGTGATCTGTTCCGACTGATGAAGGCCGACGAGCAGCAGCGTCTGTTCGATAACACCGCCCGGGCGATGCAGGGCGTGGAGCGGCATATCAAGCTGCGCCACATCAAGCACTGCTACCTGGCCGATCCGGCCTATGGTGCGGGTATCGCCAAGGCCGTTGACCTGCCGCTGGCGGAGGCGCTGGCCTAAGACGCTGAGGAACAAAAAAAGCCCGCAGCGTGCTGCGGGCTTTTTTATGCGCCGAGCCGCGTTATCGGGTGCGTGCCCGATCGCGCTCCAGTAGCGGTTTGAGGAAGTGTCCGGTATGCGACTGCGGCATCGCCGCGACATCCTTCGGAGTGCCGTTGGCGATGATCTGCCCGCCCTTGGAGCCGCCTTCGGGGCCGAGGTCGACCAGCCAGTCCGCAGTCTTGATCACGTCCAGGTTGTGCTCGATGACGACCACGGTATTGCCATGATCGCGCAGACGGTGCAGCACATCGAGCAGCTGCTGGATGTCGGCGAAATGCAGGCCGGTGGTCGGCTCGTCGAGAATGTAGAGGGTCTTACCGGTATCGCGCTTGGATAGCTCGCGTGACAGCTTGACCCGCTGCGCCTCGCCGCCGGACAACGTTGTCGCGCTCTGGCCGAGCTTGATGTACGACAGGCCGACATCGATCAGCGTCTGCAGCTTGCGCGCCACCGCCGGTACCGCATCGAAGAACTCGCGCGCTTCCTCGATGGTCATGTCGAGCACCTCGGTGATGCTCTTGCCCTTGTACTTCACCTCCAGGGTTTCGCGGTTGTAGCGCTTGCCCTTGCAGACATCGCATGGCACGTAGATGTCGGGCAGGAAATGCATCTCCACCTTGATCACGCCGTCGCCCTGGCAGGCTTCGCAGCGTCCGCCCTTGACGTTGAAGGAAAAACGGCCAGGACCGTAGCCGCGTGCGCGGGCCTCCGGCACGCCGGCAAACAGTTCACGGATCGGCGTGAACAGGCCGGTGTAGGTCGCAGGATTGGAGCGCGGCGTGCGGCCGATCGGGCTCTGGTCGATATCGACGACCTTGTCCAGGTGCTGCAGGCCATCGAAGCTGTCGTAGGGGGCGACTTCCAGTGTGGTTGCGCCATTCAGCGCGCTGGCGGCGATCGGAAAGAGCGTGTTGTTGATCAGTGTCGATTTGCCGGAACCGGAAACACCGGTAATGCAGGTCAGCAGGCCGACCGGAATCTCCAGGTCGACCCCCTGCAGGTTGTTGCCTCGCGCGCCCTTGAGCTTGAGCAGGCGCTTGGCGTCGCGTGGCGTACGCTCAGCGGGGTAGCGGATGTGTTCGCGGCCGGAGAGATACTTGCCGGTCAACGAATCCGGATGGTTCATCACCTCGGCTGGCGTGCCCTGGGCGACGACCCTTCCGCCGTGAACGCCGGCTCCGGGGCCGATGTCGACGACGTAGTCGGCGAGTCGAATGGCATCCTCATCGTGTTCGACGACGATGACCGTGTTGCCAAGGTTTCGCAGATGGGTGAGCGTGCCGAGCAGGCGTTCGTTGTCGCGCTGGTGCAGCCCGATGGACGGTTCGTCGAGAATGTACATCACGCCTACCAGGCCGGCGCCGATCTGGCTGGCCAGGCGGATGCGCTGGGCTTCACCGCCGGACAGCGTGTCGGCGCTACGATCCAGGGTCAGGTAGTCGAG
This sequence comes from Stutzerimonas balearica DSM 6083, assembly GCF_000818015.1. Taxonomy (NCBI): domain Bacteria; kingdom Pseudomonadati; phylum Pseudomonadota; class Gammaproteobacteria; order Pseudomonadales; family Pseudomonadaceae; genus Stutzerimonas; species Stutzerimonas balearica. The sequence goes on along the minus strand of NZ_CP007511.1, from coordinate 3,714,657 downwards.
GCCGACATTGACCAGGAATTGCAGGCGCTCGCGTATCTCCTTGAGAATCTTGTCGGCGATTTCGCCGCGGCGCCCACTGAGCGAAAGGGTGCCGAAGTAATCGCACGCGTCGCCGACCGGCAGCGCGGTGACTGCCGGCAGTGTCTTGTCGCCGACCCAGACATGCCTGGCTTCACGGCGCAGCCGCGTGCCCCGGCAGTCTGGACAAGGCTGGGTGCTGAGGTACTTGGCCAGCTCTTCGCGGACCGAGTTGGACTCGGTTTCGCGATAGCGTCGCTCGAGGTTCGGCAGGATGCCCTCGAAGGGGTGTGAGCGGCGAACGATGTCGCCCCGGTCGTTCAGGTAGCGGAATTCGACGTTCTCCCGACCGCTGCCGCGTAGCACGACCTTCTGATGTTCGGCCGGCAGCGAGTCGAAGGGCTCGTCCAGGCTGAAGCCATAATGCGAGGCGAGCGAGCCGAGCATCTGGAAGTAATAGACGTTGCGCCTGTCCCAACCACGGATCGCGCCTTCGGCCAGCGTCAGCTCGCCGTTGACCAGACGCTTGGCGTCGAAGAACTGCTTGACGCCCAAACCATCACAGGTCGGGCAGGCGCCGGCCGGGTTGTTGAAGGAGAACAGCTTGGGCTCGAGCTCGCTGATCGAGTGACCACAGATCGGGCAGGCGAAGCGGGCGGAGAAGATCAGGTCTTCGGCGCCATCGTCTTCCATCGAGGCGACCAGGGCGATGCCGTCGGCCAGCTTCAACGCCGTCTCGAAGGATTCGGCCAGGCGCTGCTGCAGGTCGGCGCGCACCTTGAAGCGATCGACCACGACCTCGATGGTGTGCTTCTTCTGCTTGTCGAGCTTGGGCAGTTCGTCCAGTTCATGGAGCTTGCCATTGACCCGCGCCCTTACGAAGCCTTGCGCACGTAGCTCGTCGAATACGGCGAGATGCTCTCCCTTGCGCTCACGGATCACCGGCGCGAGCAGCATCAGCTTGCGTCCCTCCGGCAATGCCAGAACCTGGTCGACCATCTGGCTCACGGTCTGGGCTTCGAGCGGAATGTCATGATCCGGACAGCGTGGCGTGCCCACCCGTGCATAGAGCAAACGCAGGTAATCGTATATCTCGGTGATGGTGCCAACCGTCGAGCGGGGGTTGTGCGAGGTGGACTTTTGCTCGATGGAAATCGCCGGCGACAGCCCTTCGATAGTGTCGACGTCGGGCTTCTCCATCATCGACAGGAACTGACGAGCGTAGGCCGACAGCGATTCGACGTAACGGCGCTGCCCCTCGGCGTAGAGCGTGTCGAAGGCGAGCGATGATTTGCCCGAGCCTGACAGGCCGGTGATCACGATCAGCTTGTCACGCGGCAGGGTCAGGTCGATGTTCTTCAGGTTGTGGGTGCGCGCCCCACGAATCAGGATCTTGTCCAAAACAGCCTCGCATGGCGGGCGAAAGCCCGAAAGTATAAGGCCGAGACGAAAGGCGCGGCAAAGCGCGCGCCTGTGACGAGTCGGGGATGGCTGCTAGAATCGCCGCCGGTTCAACTAGCGAGATACTTTCCCATGCCGGATCCGTACAGCGAGCGCATGAGCGCCAGCGAAACCCGTGCTGCCGTCGGCCTCGCGCTGGTGTTCGCGTTCCGTATGCTCGGCATGTTCATGGTGTTGCCGGTCCTGGCGACCTACGGCATGGAGCTCAAGGATGCCACGCCCGCCCTCATCGGTTTTGCCATCGGTGCCTATGGTTTGACCCAGGCGGTGCTGCAAATTCCGTTCGGCGTGCTTTCAGACCGCATCGGGCGCCTGCCGATCATCTACTTCGGCCTGCTGATATTCGCCGTCGGTGCGGCCGTCGCGGCTATGTCCGACAGCATCGGTGGCGTCATCCTCGGGCGTGTGCTGCAGGGGGCTGGCGCGATCTCCGCAGCGGTAATGGCGCTGCTGTCGGATCTCACCCGTGAACAGCATCGTACGAAGGCGATGGCCATGATCGGCATGAGCATCGGCCTGTCATTCGCCGTGGCGATGGTCATCGGCCCGCTGCTGACCCGGGCGTTCGGTCTCTCCGGACTGTTCTGGACCACGGCGGCGCTGGCGGTGCTCGGCGCGCTGATCGTTGTCTTTCTGCCGCGCCCGCAGGCGCACATTCGCCATCGCGAATCGGGCGTCGCCCGCCAGGCCTTGGGCGCCACGCTGCGGCACCCGGAGCTGCTGCGGCTGGATTTCGCCATTCTCGCCCTGCATGCCGTGCTGATGGCCAGCTTCGTCGCCCTGCCATTGGCGCTGGTGGAGCAGGGCGGCCTGCCCCGTGAGCAGCATTGGTGGGTCTATCTGACGGCGTTGCTGGTCGGTTTCTTCGGCATGGTGCCGTTCATCATCTATGGCGAAAAGAAGCGCCGCATGCGGCGTGTCGTGCTGGGGGCGGTGGCCGGCCTGCTGCTGTGCGAACTGTTCTTCTGGCTGTTCGGCGACCGGCTGTGGACGCTGGTTGCCGGAATGGTCGCCTTCTTCATCGCGTTCAACCTGCTCGAGGCATCCTTGCCATCGCTGATCAGCAAGGTCGCCCCGGCGGGGGGCAAGGGCACGGCGATGGGCGTGTATTCGACCAGCCAGTTCCTCGGCGCTGGGCTGGGGGGCGTGCTCGGCGGCTGGTTCTACCAGCATGGCGGGCTGAGCACGGTGTTCATCGGTTGTGCAGTGCTCTGTGCGCTCTGGCTGGCGGTCGCGCTGGGCATGCGCGAGCCGCCTTACGTGACCAGCCTGCGGTTGCCGTTGTCCGAGCGGGCGCTGACCGACAGCGAGCTCGAGGCCCGGCTCCTGGCGCTGCAGGGTGTCGCCGATGTGCTCATCGTTGCCGACGAGGCGGCGGCCTACGTCAAGGTGGACAGCCAGCAGGTCGACCGCCAGGCGCTCGAGCGGCTGGTCGCCTGAGGCATCGTCGACATCGAACGGAGTGGCCGGAATGCTGGCTGCTTCCGGCTCCTTGGTTGGCCGGGGCAGGGCGGTAAGGTAACATTCGCGATCACTGGTCTCTGTTCCGCCGCCCGGGCGGAATGCGTTGGGGCCCCTTGAAACATTTCTTTTCCGAAGGAGTTACCCATGGCCAGAGGGGTGAATAAGGTCATCTTGATCGGCAACGTGGGCGGTGATCCCGAGACCCGCTATCTGCCCAATGGCAACGCGGTGACCAACATCACGCTTGCAACCACCGACAGCTGGAAGGACAAGCAGACCGGCCAGCTCCAGGAACGCACCGAATGGCACCGTGTCGTGCTGTTCGGCAAGGTCGCCGAGATCGCCGGCGAGTACCTGCGCAAGGGTTCGCAGTGCTACATCGAGGGCCGCCTGCAGACCCGTGAATGGGAAAAGGACGGCGTCAAGCGCTACACCACCGAAATCGTGGTGGACATGAACGGCACCATGCAGTTGCTCGGCAGCCGCGGCGGCTCCTCCGACGACGCGCCGCGTCAGCCGCGGCCGCAGCGTGAGCCCCAGCAGGCTCCGCGCCAGCAGGCCCAGCCGCAGCGCCAGGCAGCTCCGCAGCCTGCGCCGGACTATGACAGCTTCGATGATGACATCCCGTTCTAGGTCTGCTTGATGCGAATGCGCCTGTTGCTGTTGGGTGGAGGCAATGCCCTCGGGCAGGCGCTCATCCGTCTGGGGGCCGAAGAGGACATCGGCTTTCTCGCACCGCGGCCGCCAGCGCACGGTTGGGATGCGGCGAGCCTGACCCAGCTGCTGGACGACAACCGACCGGATGCGGTGGTCAACCTCGCCTATTACTACGACTGGTTCCAGAGCGGGCAGGCGAGCGACGCCGCGTTGGCTGCTCAGGCGCGCTCGGTCGAGCGTCTTGCCGAACTCTGTCAGCATCATGACTTCATTCTTCTGCAGCCCTCCAGCTATCGCGTCTTCGACGGCGCGCGCACGACCGCCTACAGCGAGAAGGACGAAGTCGCGCCGCTGGATGTCCGCGGCCAGTCGCTCTGGCAGTTCGAGCAGAGCGTGCGCTCGCTTTGCCCAAGGCACGTACTTTTGCGCTTCGGCTGGTTGCTCGACGACAGCAGCGATGGCTTGCTCGGGCGGTTCCTCAAGCGTCTGGAACGCGGTGAGACGATCCGGCTTGCCGATGACCGGCGCGGAAATCCGACGCCGGTGGATGATGCCGCGAGGGTTATCCTCGCCGTGCTCAAGCAGCTCGACTGCCAGGCGCCGTTGTGGGGGACCTATCATTACGGCGGCCATGAAGCCTCGACGCCGCTGCTGGTCGGTCAGGCTCTGCTTGCCGAAGCCAGTCGCTACCGCCAGCTGACGGCCGACGTCCTGCAGCCGGCAGCCCATGCTGCTTGCGAGGATGCCGACGACGAACCCCAGCACGGCGTGCTCGCCTGCAAGAAGATCTTCAATACCTTCGGCATCAAGCCGCGCGCCTGGCGCGCCGGGCTGCCGAGCCTACTGGAACGCTACTACCGTCATGGCTGACCTGCCGATCCTGGTGACCGGGGGGGCCGGCTTCATCGGCTCCAACCTGGTCGATGTCCTGCTTGCCCGCGGCTATCGGGTTCGCGTGCTCGACAACCTCTCTACCGGCAAGCGCAGCAATCTGCCGCAAGACGACCGGGTCGAGCTGATCGTCGGCGATGTTGCCGACGCCGAATGCGTTCGGGGTGCCATCGAGGGGTGTGGTGCGGTGGTCCATCTCGCCGCCGTGGCTTCGGTGCAGGCCTCGGTGGAGGACCCTGTCGGGACGCATCGCGCCAATCTCATCGGTACGCTCAATGTCTGCGAGGCGATGCGTGCCGCCGGGATAAGAAGGGTCGTGTTCGCCTCCAGCGCCGCGGTGTACGGCAACAACGGCGAGGGAGCCGCGATCGACGAAGACACGCCCAAGGCACCCCTGACGCCCTATGCGGCGGACAAGTTGGCCAGCGAGCATTACCTGGACTTCTATCGGCGCCAGCATGGGCTGGAGCCGGTGGTGTTCCGCTTCTTCAACATCTACGGGCCTCGCCAGGATCCTTCGTCGCCTTATTCGGGCGTGATCAGCATCTTTACCGAGCGTGCGCAGCGGGGCCAGCCGATCAGTGTCTTCGGTGATGGCGAACAGACGCGCGATTTCCTGTATGTCGGCGATCTGGTCGAGGTGCTGGTACAGGCGCTCGAGACGCCAGAATTCGAGATGGGTGCGGTGAACGTGGGGCTCGGCCAGACCACTTCGCTGAACCAGTTGCTGGCGGCGATTGGTGAGGTGCTCGGGCAGTTGCCGCCGGTGACTTATCTGGCTGCACGGCCCGGTGATATCCGCCATTCGCGCGCGAACAACGCGCGCCTGCTGGCGCGTTATCGCCTTCCTCAGCCGCCGACCAGCATGCGTGATGGCCTGGCCCGTCTGTTGCGGCGATAACGCCTGGTGAAAACGCAAGAAAGGCGCCGATGGGCGCCTTTCTGCTGTCTGGGACGGCTAGGTTCGTCAGAACTTGTAGCCGAGGCCGACCATGTAGACCCAAGGATCTACATCCACGTCTACCTTGGTCTTGCCGACGCTCAGTGCGGTTGGGCCGTCGACAGTCGCTTCGGTATCAATGTCGATGTAACGCACTTGAGCGTTGAACATGACGTTCTCCGTAAGCATATAGTCCATCCCAATTTGGGCGGCGAGACCGAAGGAGTCGTCCAGCTTCAAGTTGCTGAACCCTTGAGCTTCGCGAGCGCTCGCGAGATCTTCTTGGAAGAAGGTCGTGTAGTTAATGCCCAGGCCGACATAAGGCTGGAAGCTGGATTGGGCTTCAAGTGGGTAGTAAACAACGCTGAGGGTCGGCGGCAGATGCTTGATGTCGGCCAGCTTGCCATCGAGGCCTCCGAGGCCTTTAACACCTACTTCGTGGCTGAATGGCGTAGCGGCCAGCAGCTCCAGGCCAAGGTTATTAGTCAGCATGTAGGCGAAGTTCAGGCCCAGCTGAGTGTCGCTGTCTAGGGTTGCCTGACCGCCGAGCGTTGCGCCATCCACCTTCAAGGCGCCGCTGTCTTCCCTTGGATCAACAGTAATCGCACCAGCGCGAACGATGATGTCCCCGGCCTCGAAGGCCTGGGCGAAGGGGGCGGCCAGCGCCAGGGCCAGCGCGGAAGCGGTGAACAGGGTCTTGCGCATAATGCTTGCTCCATGTGTGCGTAATTCGATGGGGCAATGGTAGGTGTGGCCGATTGGGGCTTTTTGACTTGGCTCAATGAAAACGGGGGGCCGTGCTGCGACCTTTTGCCCTGCTTGCTTTAGATCAATTTACTAATGATAATGGTTCTTCTTTGAGTTAAATTCTCCTAGCAAGGATTCCCCATGTCGTCCGTCCTTCCCCGCCTGCTGGCGGTCGCCGTGCTGCCCTGTTGCGTGCAGTTCGCTGCGCCGCTAATGGCTGCTCCACTCGATGCGGCGCTCGAAGAGAGTGAGCGTCTGTCCGAGGAGGCAGCCTCGTCCCAGGCGCGCATCGAGCAGCTCGACGATGCCACCCGCCAGATGCTTACCGACTATCGCAGTGCCGTGCAGCAGGCCGAGGCCCTGAAGGCTTACAACGCGCAGATGCGTGAGCTGACGGCGGCGCAGCAAAAGGAGCTCGAAGGCTACGAAAGGCAGCTACAGGGCATCGAGGGCACTCAGGAGGCAGTGACGCCGCAGATGAGTCGCATGGTGGAGGTGCTGGGGCAGTTCATCGAGGCGGATCTGCCGTTCCTGCCGGACGAGCGGGCCGACCGTCTGGCACAGCTCGAGGAGTTGCTGCCACGTGCCGATGTCAGCCTGGCGGAAAAGTACCGTCGCATTCTCGAGGCGTATCAGATCGAGAGCGATTACGGCCGCACCCTCGAGGCCTGGCGCGGCGAGCTGCCGGTCGAGGGCGGTTCGCGCAGTGTCGAGTTTCTGCGCCTGGGCCGCGTGATGCTCTATTACCAGACCCTGGATGCTCATGAGAGCGGCTGGTGGAATCCGGCGACCCGCAGCTGGGAGGTGCTCGACGGCAGCGCACGGCGCCCGCTGACCCAGGCGATTGCCATCGCGCGTCAGCAGCAGGCCCCGGCTTACCTGGAATTGCCGGTGAAAACCCTCGGTCGGGAGAGTGCGCAATGAGTCGTCTGTTTTCTCTGCTGGCGCTGCTGCTGGCGCCGGTACTGGTGAATGCCGCCGAGCCGCTGAATCCCGATCAGCTGCTTGAGCGCATCCGCAGTGAGCGGGCCGCCGAAGCGAGCGCCATGCAGGCGCGCGAGCAGGCTTTCGTGCGTGACCGCGGCGAACAGGCCCGTCTGCTGGCGCAGGCCAAGGCGGCGCTGGCCGAGCAGCAGGCCGAGGCCGAACGGCTCAAGGCCGAGTTCGACCGGCAGGAAGCGCTGCTTGCCGAGCAGGAGAAGTTGCTGGCCCAGCGCGTCGGTCATCTGGGCGAGCTGTTCGGTGTGGTCCGCCAGAGCGCCGGCGACATTGCCGGGCAGTGGCAGGACAGCCTTCTCAATGCCCAATATCCCGAGCGCCTGGCGCAACTGCGAGGGCTCGCCGAGAGCCGCACGCTGCCCTCGGCCGAGGATCTGGATGCGTTCTGGATGACGCTGTTGGAGGACCTGGCCGCCAGCGGTCGGGTCGAGCAGGTCAGCCTTCCGGTGGTTGGGGTCGACGGCCAGCGCAGCGAACAGCCGGTGCTGCGCGTCGGCACATTCTCGGTCTTCGGCCAGGATGACTTCCTGCGCTACGACGCCGATGCCGGTCAGTTGCTGGCACCGGCTCGGCAGCCTTCCGGCATGGGCGAAGTCGATGACTATCTGCGCAGCGATGAGGCACTGGGTGTGCTACCGATCGACCCGAGCCGCGGCACGCTGCTGGCGCAGTTGCAGCGCGAGCCGGACTTCTGGGCGCGCCTGCAGCAGGGCGGGCTGGTCGGCTGGGTCATTGTCGCATTGGGTGTGCTCGGCCTGTGCCTGGCGGGCTGGCGAATGGTCTATCTCAGTGGCGTCGGCCGCAAGGTCGCCAGCCAGATGCGCGAGCTCGAGCGGCCGCGCGACGACAATCCGCTCGGCCGCATCATTGGTGTGCTCGGGCCGAAGCCGCAACTTGCGGACCTGGAGACCCTGGAGCTCAAGCTCGACGAGGCGATCCTGCAGGAAACGCCGCCGCTGGAGCGCGGCCAGCCGCTGCTCAAGTTGCTGACGGCTGTTGCGCCCTTGCTTGGTCTCTTGGGCACCGTGACGGGCATGATCGTTACCTTCCAGGCCATCACCCAGAGCGGTGGCGGTGATTCGCGGCTGATGGCCGATGGCATCTCGCAGGCGCTGGTAACCACCGTGATGGGCCTGGTGGTGGCCATCCCGCTGCTGTTCCTGCACGCGCTGCTGGCCAGTCGCAGCAAGGCGCTGATCCAGCTCCTCGAACAGCAGAGCGCGGGCCTGATCGCGCTGCACTTGTCGGGAACGCCTCGTCGTGACTGATATGCACGGGCTCTGGCTGCGGCTGGTCGACAGCGGTCATCTGCTGCTCGACTTCATGGCCGCCGGTGGGGTCGTCATGTGGGCGCTGGCGGTGCTCTGCGTGCTGTACTGGACGCTGGTGTTCGAGCGCCTCTGGTACATGCGCCGGGTGTTCCCGCGCTGGGTCGACGCCCGCCGCCAGGCCTGGGCCCGGTTGGCCAGCGAGCCCGGCACCTGGCAGCGCGCGGTACGCAGCGCCTGGCTGGCGCAGGCTCAGCAGCAACTGGCCGGGCCGCTGCGCCTGAGCAAGGCGCTGGTAGCGCTCTACCCGCTGCTCGGCCTGCTCGGCACCGTGACCGGGATGATCGCCGTGTTCGATGTGCTGTCGCTCAACGGTACCGGCAACCCGCGCGGCATGGCCGCTGGCGTCTGGCAAGCCACCCTGCCGACCATGGCTGGCATGGTGCTGGCCATCACTGGACTGTTCAGCCTGGCGCGCCTCGAGCGTATCGCCCGGCTGTCGCTCGACCGGCTGGCCGACCAGCTGCGTCACGATTGAGGAGCTGTTGATGCGTATGCGTCGCCATCATTACCAGCAGGACGAAGACACCGGCATCGACCTCACGCCGATGCTCGATGTGGTCTTCATCATGCTGATCTTCTTCATCGTCACCAGCTCCTTCGTCAAGGAGTCCGGCGTCGAGGTGCAGCGCCCGCAGGCCGATACCGCCAGCGCCCAGGACAAGGGCAACATCCTCATCGCCGTGACCGCCGACGGCCAGATCTGGATCGACAAGCAGCAGATCGACGTGCGCAGCGTGCGCGCCCATGTCGAGCGCATGCGCGTCGATCAGCCCGATGGTGCGGTCGTGGTGCAGGCCGACCAGGATGCACGCACCGGCCTGGTGGTGCAGGTCATGGATCAGGCGCGACAGGCCGGGGTCCGCGACGTGGCGCTGGCGGCCAGCACGGGAGCGCGGTAATGCGCCAGGGCTTGAGCCGCGCCGGCTTTTCGCTGCTGGCGGCCTGTGTGGTCACCGTATTGCTGTTCGCACTCATGCTGAGCATGGTCTCGCCGCCGCGCAGCGAAGTCAGCGACGAGCCCGTCGCAGTCGCCAACTTCGTCCGCATGGATGGGCGCAACCAGGACGCTGCGACGCGCACGCGCCAGCAGGCGCCACAGCCGCCACAACCCAAGACGCCGCAGCCACCGACGCCACCGACGCCGAGCATGGCGACCCCGGCGGCCAATCTGCCAAAGCTCGATCTCGATCTGCCGAACATCGATGCCGGTGTGTCGGTCGCCGCGGCACCGGCGCCGAGCTTGAGCGGCCTGAGCGCCGCTGCGGCCCCTGCGCCAGCTGCCACGGCACCCGCGGCTGCTGCCGCCGCCGAGGCGGGCGGGCAACCGGGCGGGCCGGAGCAAGAGGTGGTGCCGCTCAACGATGTTCGTCCCGAATATCCCTACCGAGCCCGGCAACGCGGGATCGAAGGGCATATCAAGCTGGCCTTCACCATTTCCCCCTCCGGCCGGGTGGAAAACATCCGCGTGCTGGAGGCTTCGCCGCGCAACGTCTTCGACCGCGAGGCGCGCCGGGCGGCGGCTCGCTGGCGCTTTGCTCCACGCACCGAGAACGGCGTGGCGGTTTCGCGCGAAGCCGTGAAGACCCTGCACTTCCGCCTGCAAGGAGAACGCTGAGATGCCTCGTCTGCTGCTCGTGTTGATCCTGACCTTCGCCAGTGCCGCGCAGGCGGCGCAAAGTATTGCACCTGGCGTATACCGCGCTCTGCAAGAGGCGCAAAGCGCTCAGCAGAAGGGTGACTATGGTGCTGCGCGAAAGGCGCTGCAGGGCGCCGGGGCCAAGCCTGGCAGCATCGAGCAGGCCCTGGTCTGGCGCAGCCTTGGCTACCTGGCCTGGGCGCAGGGCGATACCGCCGACGCCGTGCGGTGGCTCGACAAGGCGCTGGCCAGCGGCAAGCTCGACGAGCAGACACTCGCCGCCGAACGCGCCAACCTGGCGCGCCTGTACCTCGCCGAAGGCGACTTCGCCCGCGTCGTCAGCCTGTTGAAGGGGGCGGACCAGCAGGATGCCGATATCCTGCGCATGCTCGTGCAGGCGTACCAGGGGCTCGGCCAGCATGCCAAGGCGCTGCCCCTGGCCGAACGTTATGTGGCGGCCAATCCGCGCGCCGAGGACGTCTGGCTGCAACTGCTGGTGGCCGGCAACGCCGAGCTCAAGCGCTACCCTGCGGCCGAGCGTTGGCAGCGCCAGCTGCTGTTGCGCCACCCAGACCAGCCGCGTAGCTGGCGCCAGTTGGCCGGGCTGCAGCAACTGGCCGGCGCCGACGAGCGGGCGTTGGCCACGCTGCGCACCGCCTACGCCAAGGGCCTACGCTTTAGCGAGGCGGAGCTGGACAACCTGGTGCTGCTGGCCGCCGCAGCCGGTCAACCCTGGCAAGCCGCACGACTGCTGGACGGCATGCTCGACGCCGGTCTGTTGCAAGGAAGCGCGACCCGCCGCGAGAGGCTGGCGCAGCTCTGGTGGCAGGCGCGCGAGCGCAGCACAGCGGCGGAACTGTACCGCGAGCTGGCGGCCCGGAGCGGCCAGGCGAAGCTGTGGATGAATCTGGCCCAGCTCGAACTCGAGCAGGCCCATTGGCAGGCCGGCCTTGAGGCGCTGCGCAAGGCTGAACGTGCCGGGGCCGAGCGGCGCCAGGTGCGCGCCTGGCGTGAGTGGGCGGAGAGTGAGCTGAGCTTCGAGCGCGAGCGTCAGGTCGCCCGCACCAACTGAGCCACGCCCGCCGTTCAGGGCAGGTCGTAGGGAAAGATACGCTGCGCCTGCATGCTGTAGCCCGCTTCGGCCAGCTCGCTGCTGGCTGGCTCGACGCGCAACGGACCTTCGATCCAGAACGGTTGATAGAGTTGCTCTACCTTTACCCCTGGCTCGCTGATGGCGTGGACGATCTGGTTCGACGGCGGCGGCGGCACGTGAATGCAGGCGCCGAAATAAGGCACCAACAGGAACTCCACGACGCGCTCCTGCTCACTGATTTCCAGCGGCACGATGTAACCCGGCAGACGCACCTCGAGGCCGTCCAGCGCCTGCACCACCGGCGCATTCGGGTGCTGTTGCGCCGCTGCGGGGCCATTCTCGGCGGCGAGTACATCGGCCAGTTGCGACAGGTCGTGCATTGCGGCCGGCGGGGCCGGGGGCGGCGCATCGGCCGGTACCAGTTCCGACCAACGTAGCTCGCGTATCTCGGCGGTCGCCCAGGATGACACCAGACACAGCAGCAGGATCGGCAGGGGTCTGGGCATGGCGTTCTCAAAGGCGAATGGACAGGCCGTCGACGAGCGACTGCCGGTACGCGCGCCAGGCGGGTACGCCGCCCATCAGCACGGCGGCGCACAGCACCGCGCCGAGCAGCCGCCATTCATGCTGGCCGGGCCAGCGCAGGGGAACGTACAGGCCGTAGTGCGCCTGCAGCGGTCCCTGCGCCCCCAGTATCGCCAGATAGAGCAGCGCGACGCCAAGCAGCATGCCGGCGACTGCCAGCAGCAGGGCTTCGGCGACCAACAGCCCGGCGATATGCCAGGGGCGCGCACCGACCGAGCGCAGGATGGCCATTTCCCGGCGGCGCTCGTTGAGGCTGGTGAGGATCGCCGTCAGCATACCGACCAGACCGATCAGCACGACGAACAGCGAAATGACCAGCAGCGCCTGCTCGGCGGTTCCCATCAGGCTCCACAATTCCTGCAGCGCTACCCCGGGCAGCACCGCCTGCAGCGGTTCGCTGTGGTAGCCGTTGATCTCGCGCTGCAGGCCGAAGGTGGCAAGGCGACTGTCCAGGCCAAGAAGAAACGCGGTGATTTGCCGGGGCTGCAGCGGCAGCTCGCGCGCCTGCGCGGCACTCAGTCGCGCCGCACCCTGGGCCGGTACGCCATGACGCCAGTCGGCATGCAGCGCTTCCATGCCCGCCAGGCTGATGTGCAGCGTGCGGTCGACCGGTGTGCCGGTGCGCTGGAGAATGCCGACCACCTCGAAGGGCTTGTCGTCGTGCTGAAGCAGGCTGATGCGGGCGACGCCGTGCGCAAGCACCAGCGAATCGCCGAGCCGGTAGTTCAATTGCTGGGCAACTTCCGCGCCGAGCACCACTTCGAAGGGGGCCGTGGCGAACGGCCGCCCTTCAGCCAGAGCCAGCGGCTGTTTGCGCCCGTAGCGGTAATGCTCGAAATAGGCCCGGTTGGTACCGAGTACCCGGTAGCCGCGGTGCGAATCGCCTAGCGAAAGCGGTATCGCCCAGCGCACCCGCGGGTGATTGGCGAAGTGCTCGAAGCTCTCCCAGCGGATGTTGTTGGTCGCGTTGCCGATGCGAAATACCGAGTAGAGCAGCAGGTTCACCGAACCGGAGCGCGCGCCGACCACCAGATCGGTCCCGCTGATGGTGCTGGCGAAGCTGGTGCGTGCCTCGGTGCGGATGCGCTCGACGGCCAGTAACAGGCACACCGAGAGCGCGATGGCCATGACCGTCAGCAGGGCGGTGAAGCGGCGGTTGTTCAGGCTCGCCAAGGCCAGGCGCAACAGATGCAAGCTCAACTCTCCGTGATCGGGCGGGCCCGGTTGAGTGCCGGCAGCGACAGGCTGCGGTCGAACAGGCCCGCCAGGCTGCGGTCGTGGCTGACGAACAGCAGGCTGGCGCCGGCTGCACTGCATTCGTCGAACAGCAGGCGCAGAAAGCTCTCGCGGCTGTCGGCATCGAGCGCCGAGGTCGGTTCATCGGCGATCACCAGTTCCGGCTGGCCGATCAGCGCACGAGCCGCGGCGACCCGTTGCTGCTGGCCGATGGAGAGCGAGTCGGCGCGGCGCTCGAGCAGCGACGGGGGCAGCCCGAGATGCTCGAGCAACCGGCTTGCGGCCTGCTCCGTACTGCCGTGTCGACCGCAGGCACGCTCCCTGCGCAGGCGCGAGAAGCCGCAGGGCAGGGTGACGTTGGCGCTTACCGAGAGGAACGGCAGGAGGTTGAACTGCTGGAAGATGAAGCCGGTGTGATCGACCCGCCAGCGGTCGCGGGCTGCGGCGCCGAGGCTGGCCAGGTCGCGGCCGAGTAGGCGGACGTGCCCGCGGTCGGGCATATGCACGCCACCGACCAGGCCCAGCAGCGTGCTCTTGCCGCTGCCCGAAGGGCCTTCGAGAAACACCCGTTCACCCTGGTGCAGGCTCAGCTGCGGGATATGCAGCAGCTCGGTTTGCCCGGGCCAGGCGAAATGCAGATCGTGGATCTCGAGGACGGGCGGAGCCATGGCGTGTTCGGCGGGCATCGTCAGAACTCGAGGGTCGCCGCGCGCAGGCCCAGCTCCGCAGCACGCTGACCGCCGGGGCCGATCAGCTGCACACGCACGCGTTCGAGCCCGGGATAGCCGGCGAACAGCGCGCTGAGGTCCAGTTGCGTCAGTTTGGTCGGCTCGGTGCACAGGAGTCTGTAGCGCGCGAGGATGTCGCTATGGCTGTTATCGTCGGCCGCCCGCGAGGTGCCCTCGCGGTTGTAGCCGGCGTGATTGCTGCCCAGCAGCGAGCTGTCGATCTCCTGCTCACTGACGGCGCAGCCTGCCTGTGCCGGTATGCCGAACAGCCTTTGCGGCTGTTGCAGATCGCCACTCACGGCGGCAATGCGGCGTTCGTCCGGCTCGCCGGCCGGTGCGTGCTCGAACCCCAGCAGATTGATCGCCGGGCTGCGCAGCTCCAGGTCCAGGCGTGTGCCTTCGAACGCCACATCGAGCTCGGCAACACCATGTTCATGGGCGTGCAGCGCGGCGTGGGTGGCCGCGGCATCGTGCTCGGCTTGTTCCTGGGTGTGCTCGTGCGCCTGGGCCAGTACCGGCAGCAGGACGAGGGTCGAAAAGGCGATCAGCTGGCGCATGGAGGGCTCCGGTAGGAAAGCGTCCGTTACGTTATAACAACTTTTGCTTGCGGCTGGCCAGATTTCCTGCGGCATGTGAGCATGAGACGTTTCGCGCTTGGAGGCGGTCATGATCAGGATCAGCGGAAAGATCGGCGATTGGCCGGTCGACCTTGCCATCGAACTCGACAACGAGGATTGGGCGAATCTGGCCGCGGGCTTCGTCGCGGCGCAGCCCGCGGCTGCGGAGCAGGGCGGCGCGCGGCGACCGCGAGAGGATGCGCTCTGGCAGACCGCCCAGGAGCGCCTGCGCCAGGCCGGCATTCTCGAAGGCCCGCAACTCTTCGAGGAGCTGCGCGTGCTGGCCGGCAGCGAGCAAGCGGCCAAGCGGCTGCTGGTCAGGCTGCGGCACAGCGAGCAGGTGCAGGTCGAGCATGGTGCCGACGCCCCGACCTATCGCTGGATCGGCTGAAGCAGCTCAGTAGAGCGCCTGATACAGCTTGCGGCGGTACTGGCCGACCAGCGGGTGATCGTTGCCGAGCAGGTCGAATACCTGTAGCAGCGTCTTGTGCGCCACGCCTTCGTTGAAACTGCGGTTGCGCACGAACAACCTGAGCAGGCCATCGAGGGCGGCTTCGTACTGCTGTCGGGCGAGTTGCTGTACGGCCAGTTGATAGGTGGCCTCGTCGTCGCCCGGGTCCTGCGCCAGGCGCGACTTGAGCGCCGCGGGCTCCGGCAGGTCGTTGGCCTGGCGCAGAAAGGTCAGCTGCGCACGGGCGCCGGCCAGCGCCTGCTTGTGCTCGTCGCCCTTGACTGCAGCGAGGACGGTTTCGGCCTCGCCCAGCTCGCCGCGTTCGGCCAGGCAGCGGGCATAGAGAATCAGCGCCTCGGCGTTCTCGTTGTCCTCGCCAAGCAACTGCTTGAGCGTGTTTTCCGCATCGCCGATGCGGCCTTCGGCGAACAGCTCCCTGGCGCTTTGCAGCAGGTCGGCCTCTGGCGCCGGTGGCAGCTGCACGTGCGGTTCGAGCATCGCGCGGATCGCTGATTCGGGTTGCGCCCCGGCGAAGCCGTCGACCGGCTGGCCGTCCTTGAACAGCACCACCGTCGGCAGGCTGCGGATGCCGAAGCGCATCACCACGTCCTGCTCGATGTCGCAGTTGACCTTGGCCAGCAGCAGCTCGCCGGCATACTCCTCGGTGATCTTCGCCAGCAGCGGCATCAGCGCCTTGCACGGCGCGCACCACTCGGCCCAGAAGTCCACCAGCACCGGTTTGTGAAAGGAGTCTTCCAGCACCAGCTGCTCGAAATTGGCGCTGGTGACATCGAAGATGAAGGGACTCTGGCTCATCGGAATCTCGTCGAGGGCGGGCAGGGAAAAGGCTGCAGGATGACATGGGGGCGCCGACGGCGCCATGCAAGTACTCGCGTCTTCGCGGGCGCTGGGCTAAGGTTGCGCCGGCCCGACGCTGCCGGGCCACACAACCCTTCCTAGACCGGTGCGGCGATTGCAGTCGCGCGTCAAAAGGAGCTTCAAATGTCCTCGCTCTCCGCTTTTCGGGAGCGCTACCTCGTGCGTTTCTGGTCGCCGCTGCCGGCACTGGTCGCACTCGGGGTCGCCTCTGCCTATTACTTTGCAATCACGGGAACCTTCTGGGCCGTTACCGGCGAGTTCACCCGCTGGGGCGGCCATGTGCTGGCCTGGTTCGGTGCCCAGCCCGAGCAGTGGAGCTATTTCAAGCTGCTTGGCCTGAACGGCACGCCGCTCGATCGGGTCGACGGGGTGATGATCATCGGCATGCTGCTCGGTGCGTTGTGCACCGCGCTGTGGGCCAACAACGTCAGTCTGCGCTGGCCGACCAGCCGGCGGCGCCTGCTGCAGGGGCTGGTCGGCGGCATCATCGCCGGCTTCGGTGCGCGCCTGGCGATGGGCTGCAACCTGGCGGCGTTCTTCACCGGCATTCCGATGTTTTCCCTGCATGCCTGGGCCTTCATGCTCGCCACTGTGGCCGGCGCCTGGGTCGGCGTGAAGATCTGCCTGCTGCCCTGGCTGCGCACGCCGCTGCGGGTCGGT
Organism: Stutzerimonas balearica DSM 6083; assembly: GCF_000818015.1. Taxonomy (NCBI): domain Bacteria; kingdom Pseudomonadati; phylum Pseudomonadota; class Gammaproteobacteria; order Pseudomonadales; family Pseudomonadaceae; genus Stutzerimonas; species Stutzerimonas balearica. The sequence goes on along the minus strand of NZ_CP007511.1, from coordinate 3,698,264 downwards.
ACTCAGGCCAGTGCGCTGTTTGCCGACCCTGAAGCGACCCGCCGGCGTGCCGGCCTGCAGGCGCGTATCGGTGTCGGCGTTGCGCTGGTGGCGGTGGCCTTTGCCGCCTGGCGTTTCGACGCCTCGCTGGTGCTGGGCATGGCGGTGCTGTTCGGGCTGCTGTTCGGCGGGCTGATCGAGCGTGCGCAGATCTGTTTCACCAGTGCCGCGCGCGACCTCTGGACCACCGGCCGCACCCGCGCGGCGTACGGCATCCTGCTCGGCATGACCGTGGCATGCGTCGGTACCTTCGGCGCCATTGCGCTGGGTGCGAGTCCGAAGATCTTCTGGATGGGCCCGAACGCGATCATCGGCGGCGTGCTGTTCGGCATTGGCATCGTGGTCGCCGGCGGCTGCGAAACCGGCTGGATGTACCGCGCGATGGAAGGCCAGGTGCACTTCTGGGTGGTCGGCGTCGGTAACGTCATCGGCGGCACCCTCGTCGCGGTGTACTGGGACGCACTTGGCAGCACCCTGGCGCTGCCCTATCCGAAGGTCAACCTGCTCGAGCGCTTCGGCCCCACCAGCGGGTTGATGCTGACGTTCGCCGGGCTTGCCGTGGCCATGCTGCTGGTGCACCTCAACGCCAAACGATTCCAACCGAAAAGGAGCTCGCTCGATGAGCCAGGTACCCGATCTCTCGCTTGACCTGCGAGGCGAACACTGCCCGTACAACGCGATTGCCACGCTCGAAACCCTCGAGACGATGAAGCCGGGGCAGTTGCTCGAAGTGGTGACCGACTGCTCGCAATCGGTCAACGGCATCCCCGAGGACACCCGTGCCAAGGGCTACGACTGCCTCGCGGTGGAGCAGCATGGTTCGCTGTTCCGTTTCCTGATTCGCGTACCCGCCTGAGTTCGCTCAGCTCGCGGCGGCCGCTGTGCTCCGGCGCAGCGGCCAGTGCCGCAACGGCCGATAACGCACGCCGCCTTCCTCCTGCTCCGACACATACAACGCAAAGGACTCGACCGGCCAGGCGAATGTCGGGGGCGTAGCGTGCCGGCGCTCGCCTGCCTGGCGCATCAATGTCAGATGCGGCAGGAAGGGGCGGTCGTCCACCGGCAGCCCGCGTTCAGCCAGGCCGGCGCGCAGCAGCGCGACAAGGTCGCCAAGCGCGCGCGGCGGCTGCTCTGGCGCCAGGCAAGTGAACCCCTTGCCGAGGCTGATCAGCCGATCCAGGCGCAGCTCGAAGGCCTCGGCATGGATCGACTCGCCCAGGCGCGCGATCTCGGCCAGTGCGTCGGCCGGTTGCGCGCCGAGAAACGCCAGCGTCAGGTGCAGGTTCGCCAGCGGTACGGCGCGCCCGTCCAGGCCCTGCTCGTCGCGCCAGCGGCCGATGGCCTGTGCCTGGTCGGCCGGGCAGGGCAGGGCGAAGAACAGCCGCAGCGGGTCGTTCATGCTGCCGCCTCTGCGCGGCGGGCGTGGTAGAGGCTGACCCGGCGAAATTCCTCTGGTTCGGCGAGGTCCGGCCAGGTGCAGGCTTCGAGCATGCCAAGGCGCTGGTACAGCGGGTGGGCGAAGTCGCGCACCCGCGAGTCGGCCACCAGCGCCTCGCGGCCGCGGCTGAGAAACTGGTCGAGCAGCGGCAGGTTGGCGCGGTCGTAGAGCACGTCGGCGACGATGATCAGGTCGAAGCGATCGGCTTCGGCGAAGAAGTCCGCCGAGTAGCTCAGCTGAACCTCGTTCAGCGCGGCATTGGCGCGGCAGGCCGCCAGCGCCAGCGGATCGAGATCGCAGGCCACCACTTCGGCCGCACCCGCCTTGGCCGCGGCGATTGCGGCGACGCCCGAACCGGCGCCGAAGTCCAGCACACGCCGGCCACGCACCCATTCGGGATGCTCGGCCAGCCACTGCGCCAGGACCAGGCCGCTGGCCCAGCAGAAACACCAGTAGGGTGGCTCCTCGAGGATGCGCCGGGTTTCGTCTGGGCTGAAGGCGCGATCCATGTTCGCCGCATCGATCAGCCACAGGCGCAGATCGGTGCCTGGTAGCGTCTCGGCGGCCAGGCGTGCATCGCCGAGCAGGGCGGCCAGCGCCTGTTGCAGCTCGCGCGGCGGGGTCATGGCGCCGGCACCGGGCGCAGATCGCCGAGCGCCTGGCTGCCGGCGCTTTCGATGGGGATCGCCGGCAGGCGCATGATCAGTTGGCCCGCGCGGGTCACGCGGCCGCGCAGCTCGACCGTGCGTCCGGCCGGAAAGGCCTCGGGGTTGAACTGCAGGGCGAACGGCAGCGGCTCGCCCTGGCCTTGCAGCTGTAGCGAGCTGAGCAGGCGGTCGGGCTGGTCGCGGCGGTCGACTTCCAGCAGGGCCAGTTCGACCTGGCTGCCGGCCGGAACGCCGATCAGTCGGCCCTGCAGCTGGTTGAGGATGTCCGACTGCTGCACTGGCAGCTCGACCGGCTGCACCGGCGCCTCGCTCGGCTGGCTGCCGCAGCCGGCAACGGCAAGCAGGACGGCGCTGAAAAGGATGGGACGAAACGGCACGAAGGCTCCTCCGGCGGGGCAGTGGCAGGGCATACGGCATGGTACTGCGCCCTCGTTTGTCTTGCCTGGGCGATGCGCTACCATGGCGCTCCTCACACTCTGACCACGAATGTCACCATGCATTGTCCCTTCTGCAGCGCGCATGACACCAAGGTCATCGACTCCCGTCTGGTGGCCGAAGGCGACCAGGTCCGTCGGCGCCGCGAATGCCTGGCCTGCGGCGAGCGCTTTACCACCTTTGAAACCGCCGAACTGGTGATGCCGCGTCTGATCAAGTCCGATGGCAGCCGCCAGCCGTTCGACGAGGACAAGCTGCGTGCCGGCATGCAGCGTGCACTGGAGAAGCGCCCGGTGAGCGTCGAGCGCCTCGAGGCCGCCATTGGCCACATCAAGCATCAGCTACGCGCCACCGGCGAGCGCGAGGTCAAGTCGCGCGTGCTCGGCGAGCTGGTGATGGCCGAGCTGCAGAAGCTCGACGAGGTCGCCTACATCCGCTTCGCCTCGGTCTACCGCCGCTTCCAGGACCTCAACGAGTTCCGCGAGGAGATCGAACGGCTGTCCTCGCGCGATCCGGGCAAGGCCTGATGCTGCCCGATCAGGCGTGGATGGCCCGCGCGCTGCAGCTGGCGCGCCAGGGCCTGTATTCCACCCACCCGAACCCGCGGGTCGGCTGTGTGATCGTCAAGGACGGCCAGCTGGTCGGCGAGGGCTGGCACCTACGCGCCGGCGAGCCGCACGCCGAAGTGCATGCCCTGCGCCAGGCCGGCGAGCAGGCCCGCGGCGCCACCGCCTACGTCACCCTGGAACCCTGCAGCCATCACGGGCGTACGCCACCTTGCGCCGAAGCGCTGGTCGCCGCTGGCGTCGGTCGCGTGGTGGCGGCCATGCAGGACCCCAATCCGCAGGTCGCCGGGCGCGGCCTGGCGCTGCTGCGCAGCGTCGGCATCGAGGTCGCCAGCGGGGTGCTGGAGGGCGAGGCGCGCGAACTCAACCGCGGTTTCATCAAACGCATGGAAAGCGGCCTGCCGTTCGTCAGCGCCAAGCTGGCGATGAGCCTGGACGGGCGCACCGCGATGGCCAGCGGCGAGAGCCAGTGGATCACCGGACCGGCGGCCCGCGCCGAGGTGCAGCGCCTGCGCGCCCGCGCCAGCGTGGTGCTGACCGGCGCCGATACCGTGCTGATGGACGGCGCGCGGCTGACCGTGCGCGGCGCCGAGCTGGGGCTGGATGAGGCGCAGACGGCGCTGGCACTGTCGCGCCCGCCGCTGCGGGTGCTGGTCGATGGGCGCGGGCGGGTGCCGCTGGGCGCGCCGTTCTTCCAGGCCGGGCCGGCGCTGGTGGCTGCCGCCGCTTCGGTCGACGCCGCGCCCTACCGCGCTGCCGGCCACGAGCTGCTGACGCTTGGCGAGGGGCGCGTCGATCTCGCAGCCCTGCTTGGCGAGCTGGCCGCGCGAGGCGCCAACGAGGTGCTGGTCGAGGCCGGCCCGCGCCTGGTCGGCGCCTTCGCCGCGCAGGGCCTGATCGACGAATACCAGCTGTTCGTCGCCGCCAAGTTCCTCGGTTCTTCGGCGCGGCCGCTGCTCGAGTTGCCGCTCGAGCGCATGAGCGAGGCGCGCGAACTCTGCATCCGCGATATTCGCGCGGTAGGCGGGGACTGGAAGATCGTCGCAACGCCGAAGTAGAGGGCGCCGCGCCAGGCCGGGTGACCGGCGCGGGACACCGAATCGCTGCGTTTGGCTGCACCTTGTGCGCATTTGTGATAAAAACTCGCCCGGGCCGCGAGGCCCGACGTTCTCAGGGCGGGGCGAAATTCCCCACCGGCGGTGATGGCGCAAGCCCAGCCCGCGAGCGCTCGCCGCCTGATCGGCGAGGTCAGCAGATCCGGTGCGATTCCGGAGCCGACGGTCATAGTCCGGATGAGAGAGAGCGGGATGTTCAGGCGGCGCCGTTCGGCGGCGGGCCAGTCCCTGCGATCTGCATTGCCCTGTTTTTCACAAACAGGAGTTCACTGAATGCATTCGTTCCTCGGCCTCGACAGGGAGGCCACATGTTCACCGGAATAATCGAAGCGATCGGCAGCATCCGCGCGATGACGCCCAAGGGCGGCGACGTGCGCGTCTATGTATCCACCGGCAAGCTCGACCTGGCTGACGTCAAGCTCGGCGACAGCATCGCGGTCAACGGCGTCTGCCTGACCGCGGTGGAGCTGCCCGGCGACGGCTTCTGGGCCGATGTCAGCCGCGAGACCTTGGCGCGCACCGCCTTCGTCGACCTCAAGACCGGCAGCCGGGTCAACCTGGAAAAGGCCCTGACGCCTACCAGCCACCTCGGCGGGCATCTGGTCAGCGGCCATGTCGATGGCGTCGGCGAGATCGTCGCCCGCGAGGATAACGCCCGCGCCGTGCAGTTCCGCATCCGCGCACCGCGCGAGCTGGCCCGCTACATCGCGCTCAAGGGCTCGATCACCGTCGATGGCACCAGCCTCACGGTCAATGCGGTCAATGGCGCCGAGTTCGAGCTGACCATCGTGCCGCACACCCTGGCCGAGACGATCATGGCCGACTATCGGCCGGGCCGTCGGGTCAACCTCGAAGTGGACCTGCTGGCGCGCTACCTGGAGCGCCTGCTGCTGGGCGACAAGGCCGCCGAGCCGAGCCCGAACGGCATCAGCGAAGCCTTCCTCGCCGAACACGGCTACCTGAACAAGTGAGACTGCCAGCATGGCCCTGAATACCGCAGAAGAACTGATCGAAGACATCCGCGCCGGCAAGATGGTCATCCTCATGGATGACGAGGACCGCGAGAACGAGGGCGACATCATCATCGCCTCCGAATGCGTGACCGCCGAGCACATCAACTTCATGGCCAAGCACGCGCGCGGCCTGATCTGCATGCCCATGAGCCGTCAGCGCTGCGAACTGCTCAAGTTGCCGCTGATGGCACCGCGCAACGGCTCGGGCTTCGGCACCAAGTTCACCGTGTCGATCGAAGCCGCCGAGGGCGTGACCACCGGCATTTCCGCCGCCGACCGCGCGCGCACCGTACAAGCTGCAGTGGCGAAGAACGCCAAGGCCGAAGACATCGTCAGCCCCGGGCACATCTTTCCGCTGATGGCGCAGCCCGGCGGTGTGCTCGCCCGTGCCGGCCACACCGAGGCCGCCTGCGACCTGGCGCGCATGGCCGGCTTCGAGCCGAGCGGGGTGATCTGCGAGATCATGAACGACGACGGCACCATGGCCCGACGCCCGGAGCTCGAGGTGTTCGCCGCCGAGCATGACCTGAAGATCGGCACCATCGCCGACCTGATCCACTACCGTCTGCTGCACGAGCGTACCGTCGAGCGCGTTTCCGAGCAGCCGCTGGACAGCGAACTCGGCCAGTTCAACCTGGTGACCTACCGCGACTCGGTCGAAGGCGACGTGCACATGGCGCTGACCCTGGGGGCGATCCAGCCCGAGCAGCCGACCCTGGTGCGCGTGCACAATATGGACCCGCTGCGCGACCTGCTGATGGTCCGCCAGCCGGGGCGCTGGAGCCTGCGCGCGGCCATGGCCCAGGTCGCCGAGGCCGGCGCCGGCGTGGTGCTGCTGCTCGGCCATCAGCCCGGCGGCGAGCAGATCCTCGCCAACCTGCGCGAGGAACCGAAGACGCCGAGCACCTACAGCACCGTCGGCGCCGGCTCGCAGATCCTGCGCGATCTGGGCGTGCGCAAGATGCGCCTGATGAGCTCGCCAATGAAGTTCAATGCGATATCCGGCTTCGACCTGGAAGTTGTAGAATACGTCCCGGCCGAATAATCCAAGGCGCCGCGCAGACCGCGGCGCCTTTCGTTCTTTAAGAGATGAGAATTCACCCATGCCCCTGAAGACCATCGAAGGTACCTTCATCGCCCCGCAAGGCAAGTACGCCCTGGTAGTGGGCCGCTTCAACAGCTTCGTCGTCGAGAGCCTGGTCAGCGGCGCGGTCGATGCGCTGGTGCGCCACGGCGTTCGCGAGGACGACATCACGCTGATCCGCGCCCCGGGCGCCTTCGAGATTCCACTGGTTGCACAAAAGGTCGCCCAGCAGGGTGAATACGACGCCATCGTCGCGCTTGGCGCGGTAATCCGTGGCGGCACGCCGCACTTCGAATATGTCGCCGGCGAGTGCACCAAGGGCCTGGCACAGGTATCCATGGAATTCGGTGTGCCGGTTGCCTTCGGCGTGCTGACCGTCGACTCCATCGAGCAGGCCATCGAGCGTTCCGGCACCAAGGCCGGCAACAAGGGCACCGAAGCCGCACTCTCCGCACTGGAAATGGTGAGCCTGCTCGCGCAGCTGGAGGCCAAGTGAGTCTGAACCGCGACGACAGCCAGGACGCCCCGCAGCCCAAGGCCAAGGGTAAGATCGCGACCCGCCGGGTCGCGCGCAGCCTGGCGATGCAGGCGCTGTACCAGTGGCACATGGCCGGCCAGAGCCTCAACGAGATCGAAGCGCAGTTTCGCGTCGACAACGATTTCAGCGGTGTCGACGGCGCCTACTTCCATGAGCTGCTCAACGGTGTGGCGCGCAACAAGGGCGATGTCGATCAGGCGATTACCCCGCACCTGGACCGCGCCCTCGACGAGCTGGACCCGGTGGAACTGGCGATCCTGCGCCTGTGCACCTACGAGCTGATGAAGCGCATCGACGTGCCCTACCGCGTGGTGATCAACGAGGGCATCGAGCTGGCCAAGACCTTCGGCGCCACCGACGGGCACAAGTTCGTCAACGGCGTGCTGGACAAGCTGGCGCCGTCCCTGCGCAGTGCCGAAGTGCGCAGCCAGAAGCGCTGAGGCCCGCGCCTTGCTGGGTGAGTTCGAGCTGATCCGCCATTACTTCGCCGCCGCGGCCTGTGCCAGGTCCGGCGGCGAAGTCGTGCTTGGCATCGGCGATGACTGCGCCCTGCTCCAGTTGCCCCCTGGCGAGCAGCTGGCGGTGTCTACCGATACGCTGGTCGCCGGCGTGCATTTTCCCGACGGCTGCGACCCCTTCCTGCTCGGCCAGCGCGCCCTGGCGGTGGCCACCAGCGATCTGGCGGCGATGGCCGCTGCGCCCATCGGCTTCACCCTCGCATTGACCTTGCCGTCGGCCGATCCGCTCTGGCTCGGCGAGTTCGCCCGCGGCCTCGACGAGATGGCACTGGCCTGCAGCATGCGTCTGCTTGGCGGGGACACCACCTGCGGGCCGTTGTGCCTGACGGTCACCGTGTTCGGTCGCGTCCCCGCGGGGCAGGCCCTGACCCGGCACGGTGCACGGCCGGGCGATCTGCTCTGCGTCGGCGGTGTGCTCGGCGAGGGCGCGGCGGCCTTGCCGCTGGTGCTCGGCGAGCAAAAGGCCGAGCCGGCCGTGGCCGAGCACTTGCTGGCGCGCTACTGGTCGCCCGAGCCGCAGCTGGCCCTCGGCGAGGCGCTGCGCGGCAGGGCGAGTGCGGCGCTGGACATCTCGGACGGCCTGCTTGCCGACTGTGGCCACATCGCCCGCGCCTCGGGCGTGCGGCTGGTCGTCGAGCAATCGCGCCTGCCGCTGTCGCCGGCCGCGGTGGCACTGCTCGGCACGGCAGAGGCCGAGCGCTGTGCGCTGGCCGGCGGCGACGACTACCTGTTGGCGTTCACCCTGCCGCCCGCCGAGTTGCCCGCTTTGCTCGAAGCCGGCTGGCCGCTGTGGCCGATCGGCCGGGTCGAGGCGGGACAGGGCGTGGCTCTGGTCGATACCGCGGGTGATGAAATCCGCGTCACCGCGCATGGCTACACCCATTTCGGCTGAGTTCCGGCAGGCCGATCCGTACATAGAAAAGGACCGAGTCTTGAGCGAAATACACCAGGCCACCAGCGACGAAGTGCGCCCCGCGATATGGCGCAACCCCTGGCAGAACCTGGCCTTCGGCTTCGGTTCCGGGCTGATGCCCAAGGCCCCTGGCACCTGGGGCTCGCTGGTGGCGCTGCTGTTCGTGCCGCTCTGGCAACTGCTGCCCGGCTGGGCGTACGCGGTGCTGCTGGCGGCGGGCCTGGTGTTCGGCGTCTGGCTGTGCGGCAAGGTGGCGCGGGACCTGGGTGTGCACGACCACGAGGGCATCGTCTGGGACGAGTTCGTCGGTATCTGGATCACCTTCTGGCTGGTGCCGGCCGGCTGGCACTGGCTGCTCGCCGGCTTCGTGCTGTTCCGCGTGATGGACATCCTCAAGCCCTGGCCGATCAGCTGGGTCGACCGCCATGTCGATGGCGGGTTGGGCATCATGCTCGACGACATCCTTGCCGGGGTGGCGGCCTGGGCGGTGCTGCAGGGGCTGATCGTCGCGCTGGGCTGATGATTGTGCGGCAGGTCGCGGCAGGGTAACTCTGCCTGACGGAAGATCGTGCCCCTGTTCCGACCGTGAGATGGATGACCATGCGCCGCGCCAACCTGCTGTTCGCCTGCCTGCTTTCACTGCTGCCTCCGGTTGCCCAGAGTGCCTCGAGCGTGCAGGTGGTCGGGTTGTTTCCCAATGCCGCAGTGCTCAATGTCGATGGCCAGCGCAAGCTGGTGCGCGTTGGCGGGCGAGGTCCCGGCGGCGTCGAGGTGGTCAGCGCCGATGCCCGTGGCGCGGTGCTTCGGGTCGACGGCGTCGAGCGTCGCTACGAGCTCAGCCGTGAGTATTCCGGTGGCTATGCTGCGCCGGCACGCACGCAGCTGAGTGTGGCCAAGGGGCTCGGTGGCCACTACTGGGTGGCCGGTTCGATCGACGGCCAGCCGGTGCAGTTTCTCGTCGACACCGGCGCGACGTCCGTGGCGATCAACGAGAACCAGGCGCGCCGGCTGGGCATCGATCACCGGGTCGACGGCAAGCCGATGGTGGTGAGCACGGCGAGCGGCACGGCAAAGGCCTGGCGGGTCCATCTGAACCGGGTCAAGGTTGGCGCCATCGAGGTGCTTGGCGTCGAAGCGGTGGTGGTGCAGGGGGATGCGCCGACCGATGCGCTGCTGGGCATGAGTTTCCTCAATCGGGTCAGCTGGCGCGAGGAGCAGGGCATGCTCATGCTGGAATCGAAGCTGTAGGACGAGGCTCTGCGATCGACCGGCTGAATGCCCCGAACAGCATTCGGCCTACGCTCTGCCGCAGCGAGTTGATGTTACAATATCCGCTTTTCCGTCTCTGGGGTTCCGCCCGTGTCTGTCGTTTTCGTCGCTGCCTCCAAACTGCCGACGCCGTTCGGCGTGTTCACCATGCATGGATTTCTCGACCAGGATACGGGCAAGGAGCATGTTGCGCTGACGATGGGCGATGTGGCGGACGGCGAGCCGGTGCTGGGCCGTCTGCATTCCGAATGCCTGACCGGTGACGCGCTGTTCAGCCTGCGCTGCGACTGTGGTGCACAGCTGGAGGCCGCGCTGCAGGCCATCGCGGCCGAAGGGCGCGGCGTGCTGCTCTACCTGCGGCAGGAGGGCCGTGGCATCGGCCTGCTGAACAAGATCCGCGCCTATGAGCTGCAGGATGGCGGCGCCGATACGGTGGAGGCCAACGAGCGTCTGGGCTTTGCGCCCGACATGCGCGACTACGCCATCTGCCTGCCGATGCTCGAGCACCTGGGCATCCGCGAGATCAAGCTGATGACCAACAACCCGCGCAAGATGAAGGCCTTGCAGGGCTTCGGCATCCGCATTGCCGAGCGCAAGCCGTTGCAGATCGCGCACAACCCCTACAACCGCAAGTACCTGGCGACCAAGGCCGGCAAGCTTGGGCACCTGCTCGGCGAGATCCACCAGGGCGAAGCCGAGCAATCATGACGCGCGCGCAATGGCGCCGCCGGCTGGTGCGCGATGGCTGGCTGCACATCGTGCTGCTGGTCGTGCCGGTGCTGCTGCTCGGTCGCCTGCCGCCGCTGGCCGAGCAGGGCGCGCTGGTGTCGTTCGCACTCGGACTGGTCGGGCTGTTTCCCAGCCTGGGTCGCTTTACCGCCTTCAAGCACCAGCTGATCGCTACCGAGCAGGCGCTGGGCAGCGATCTCGAGGCCCAGGCCTGGGCGGCTTTGCGCCGTGTTCGCCGCCGTGGCCTGCTGGTGGCATCGTTGCCGGGCTGGTCTGCCGCGCTTGGTGCGCTCTGCGGCCTGGAGCCCATCGCGCGGTTGCTGCTGGTCGGTGCCAGCCTGGTGCTGTTCCTGCTCTACCGCATTCCGCGCCAGCTCGCCTGAGGCGTATCAGCGGCCGTAGCTTTCGCTCTTGAACGGCACCTCGGCCACACCGCGCCGCTGGTTGATCACCAGTGTCAGGGTAAAGCAGAAGTTGCACATCAGGTTGAGCAGCCGCGGCAGCAGCATGGGCACTTCGCGCCCCTCTTCATCGACCCGCACCAGCGCGCGGATGGCTTTTTTCGCCGCCGAGCGCGCCAGATGCAGCTGCGGCACCGGCGCCGTGCCGCGCGGCAGGACGAAGCCGGTGAGCCGTTCGGCGACCTCGGCACGATAGTGCGCGAGCCGCTGCGTCAGCCAGGCAATGTGCGTTTCGTCGATCGCCAGCCGCCCGCGCACCGAGCCGTTGAGGTGGAAGGCCAGCGGCTGCAGCTGCTCGAGGTCGGCACGCAGGTCGACCATCTCGTCCGGCAGGTCTGCCAGCACCGCCCCGATGTGCCCGCACAGCTCGTCGGTGATGACCTCGTAATCGCACAGGTAAGCGGTTTCGTAGATGAACGGATAGCAGAGTTCATCGAGGTTCTTGCCGGGTTTCAGCGCCATGGGCTTCACCTCAGGGAGACGATGGGAGGGTGAACGTCGAGGTCGACCTTGACCTCGACGCCAAAGACCGCCTGCAGGTTGGCCTCGGTCAGTACCTCGGCGGGCGTGCCGGCGGCCTGCACGCGCCCGCCGTGGAGCAGGCAGAGGCGATCGCAGTAGCGCGCGGCCAACGCCAGGTCGTGCAGGGCGACGATCACTCCGCGCTCGCCGGCGGCGTATTCGCGCAGCAGTTGCATGACGTTGCGCTGATGGAGCAGGTCGAGGCTGGCGATCGGCTCGTCGGCCAGCAGCAGGTGAGGCTCGCCCGCCAGCACCCGAGCCAGCCAGACGCGCGCCTGCTCGCCGCCGGAAAGGTGGTCGACGCGCTCGCCGAGCCAGGCACCGATGCCGGTCTGTTCGATGGCCCGGCCGATGGCCGCAGCGTCCCTGTCGTGCCAGGGCAGCCGGCCAAGCGCCACCACGTCGCCTACGCTCAGCGCCCAGGCGCTCTGGCAGGCCTGAGGCAGCAGGCCGATCCGCCTGGCCCGGATGCTGGCCGGCAGCTGTCGCGCGTCACGGCCTTCGAGTGCGACCTGCCCGGCATGGGTCTGGATGCCGGCCAGGCATTGCAGAACGGTCGATTTTCCCGAGCCGTTGGGGCCGATCAGGCCGAGCATCTGCCCAGGCGTTAGCGTCAGGTCGATGCCATGCAGGCGGCCGGGCACCGCCAGCTGTTTCGCGTCGATCAGCTCCATCGGTTGCGCTCCTTCCAGACCAGCCAGACGAACAGCGGTGTACCGAGCAGCGCGGTCAGCACGCCGAGCTTGAGTTCCCGGCCGGGCGGCAGCAGGCGCACGCCGATGTCAGCCAGGCAGACCAGCGTGGCGCCGGCCAGGGCCGCCGGCAGCAGCACTCGCTCCGGCCGGTGGCGAACCAGCGGCCGCACCAGGTGTGGCACCAGCAGACCGACAAAACCGATGGCGCCGGCCACCGCGACCGAGCTGCCGACCAACAGGGCGACGCCGAGCACGATCAGGCGGCTGCCACGGCGCACGTTCAGGCCCATGCTCTCGGCCACCTGCTCGCCCAGACTGAGGCCGCTGAGCAGGCGCCGCTGGCTGAAGATCAGAGCGGCACCGGCCAGCAGCGCCGGGCCCAGCAGCGCCAGATGGTCGAGACCGCGCTCGGACACCGAGCCCAGCAGCCAGAACACCAGTTCCTGCATGGCGTAGGGGTTGGGAGCAAAGTTGAGCACGGTTGCCAGTGCGGCACCGGCAAGGGTGGAGATTGCCAGCCCCGCCATGATGACCATCGCAGGCCGGGCCCCTCCGGCCAGCGCCAGCATCAGCAACAGGGCCGCCAGTGCCCCGGCAAGGCCCGCCACGGCCGGGGCGGCGCTACCCAGCTGCGGCAGCAGGCCGAAGTAGAACACCGCAGCCGCGCCGAGTGCCGCACCCTGGCTGGCGCCTGTCAGCGCCGGATCGGCCAGCGGATTGCGCAACAGCCCCTGCAAGGCGGCACCGCTCAGGCCGAGCGCAGCGCCAACGCCCAGGGCCAGCAGTGTGCGCGGCAAACGGATGTCGCCAATGACGATCGCACCGAGGCTGGCCTTGCCGGCCAGCCAGTCGCCGAGGCCGCCGAGCACCGGCACCGAGGTGGAGCCGAGGCTGAGCGAGAGCAGCGCGCTGGCGGCCAGCAGCAGCGCGAGCGCGGGAGTGACTAATCGAGCCATTGGTTGAGCTGTCCTATCAGATCCCACATCCAGGGCCCGGGGCACTGCCAGCGCCAGTAGTCGGTGCTCAGCCAGGCCTTGGGCGCAATGGCCCGGCGCAGCGCAGGATGTTGGGCGAAGCTGTTGGCCAGTGCCCGTTCGGGGGCGGCGGCGAACAGGATGGCATCCGGCGGGTCGGCCACGATGGCCTCCAGATCGAGGCGGACGTGGCCGGACTGCCCGAGGTAGTTGCGCCAGCCGGCCTGTTCGATCAGCTGGTGCTCGAAGGTATCGCGCCCGGTGCCGATGCCGTTGGCACCGAGCAGCAGCAGGCGTGGGGCATCCGGTTCCGGCTGATGCGGCGCCGGGGGCGCCGTGGCGCGGTCCGGGTCCTGGCCGAGTAGTTCGAGTAGCCGACGCTCGTAGCCCTCGATTTCGGCCAGGGTGGTCGGCAGTGGAATGACTTCGACGCGTATGCCGAGCGCGCGCAGACGCTCGCGCAGGAGCAGGGCACTGTACTGGCCGACCAGCACCAGGTCCGGTCGCAATTCGACGAGGCGCTCCAGCGAGCCGTCATGCTCGGGCCAGTCACCGTCGAAAGCCGGCAACCGATAGCGCCGATGCATCGGCGAGAGTGCAGCGACCTGAGCAGGCCTGGCGTAGTGCGCCAGCGCCCAGTCCATGCACAGGTCCAGCGAGACGACCCGAGAGGGGGCCGCTTGCGCGGCCAGCGGGGCCAGCGGGGCCAGCAGCGCGCCGAGCAGACAGCAAGCGTATTTCAGATCGCGCAGCACACGGCGAGCCCCGGTATCGACAGAGGCGCGAGCGTACCACTCCCGCCCGCGCCAGACGAACGGGCCGCAGACGGTCCGCCGGCGGTTCAGAGCGACGGCGTCCAGGTCACCGAAAGCTGCGCCATGCGGCCCTCCTCGACGTAGTCGCGCACGACGCTCGGGAAGCTCGAGTAGTCGGTGTCCTGGGCCAGCACGTAACGCTTGTCCAGCAGGTTGTCGACCTTCAGCCCCAGTTCGATCTCGTCGCTGACCTGCCAGCTGCTGCGCACGCCGAGTACGCCATAGCCGGCCAGTTCGCGCGTATTGGCCTCGTCGCTGTAGGCACGGCTGACGGTGCGCCAGCTGGCACCGACCGACACGGCGCCGAACTGGCGGTCCAGGTCGAGGCTCAGCGTGCGTCGGGCGCGGCGGCTGAGCGTCTTGCCGGTGTCGCGGTCGCGCGGATCGATGACGCTGACGCCCAGTTCGCCGTGCCAGCCCATCAGCTCATGGGACAGTGCGGCTTCGAAGCCATTGATGCGCGCCTCGGAGATGTTCATCGGCGTCCAGCTGGAGTCGAGCACGATGGCGTCTTCGATGTCGGTGCGGTAGATCGAGGCTTCCAGGCGGGTGCGCTCGGCGAGCTGGCTGCGCCATTGCACTTCATAGCTCTTCGAGCGCTCGGGCTGCAGGTCCGGGTTGGCGCCATAGGGGTAATACAGGTCCATGAAGGTCGGCGCGCGGAAGCCTTCGCTGTAGCTGAACACCAGCTGGTTGCGGGTATCGAGCGGCAATGTCAGCGCGCCGCGCCAGCTGTTTTCGTGGCCGAACTGCTCGTTGTCGTCATGCCGCACGCCCAGTTCGGTGGAGAAGTGTTCGCCGCTGAAGCGGTGCTGCACGTAGGCGGCCTTGTTCCAGCGCCGGTCTTCGGCGTAGGCGGTGTTGCTGTTGAGGCTGTCTTCGTACCATTCGGCGCCAAGCGTCAGGCTGTGTTCTGCGTTCAGGCGCAGATCGTTGAGCCAGTTGACCGTGTCCCGGTAGGTGCTCAGCGAGTCCTTGGCGTTGCTGTCGTCGGCGCGGAAGAAACGCCGCGACTCGCTGTGGCCGAGTTCGAGGCGGCTGTTCCAGATGTCGTTGATCTGCGCCGCGAGATAGCTGGCGTAGCTCTTGAGCTCGAACTCGTCGTAGGGGTAGCTGCCCATGTAGCCGAGGTCGTACTCGGTCTCGCCGCGCTGGTCGAGCAGGCTCAGGCCGGCCTCGACATCCTCGCTGAAGCGGTGGCTGAGGTTCAGGCTGAGC
The DNA here is from genome assembly GCF_000818015.1 of Stutzerimonas balearica DSM 6083. NCBI lineage: Bacteria > Pseudomonadati > Pseudomonadota > Gammaproteobacteria > Pseudomonadales > Pseudomonadaceae > Stutzerimonas > Stutzerimonas balearica. The sequence goes on along the minus strand of NZ_CP007511.1, from coordinate 3,683,254 downwards.
CCGTTGTTGCGATAGGCGTCGTGATCGCTGTTCGGGCCCTGCTCGGCATCGGTGCGATTGGTGCCGTCGGTGTCCTCGGCGCTGGCATTCAGGCTGAAGCGTGTGGCGCCGTTGCCGCCGGAGAGGCCGGCGCTGCGCTCCCAGGTGCCACGGTTGCCATAAGCCATGCGGACCCGCGGCTGCAGCCCTTCGCTCTGGCCGCGGCGGGTAAAGATCTGGATCACGCCGCCCATGGCTTCGGAACCGAAGATCACCGAGTTGGCACCGCGCGAGACCTCGACGCGTTCGATCTGCTCCACGCTCAGGTATTCCAGCGGGGCGGCGCCGCCGCTGGCGTTGTTGACCCGCTGGCCGTCGATCAGCACCAGTGTCTGTGCCGATTTGGTGCCGCGTACATACAGCCCGGTGATGCTGCCGCGGCCGCCGGACTGGCCGATCTGCACGCCCGGCACGCGGCTGAGCAGGTCGGCGACGGTGCTCGGTTGCAGGCGATCGATGTCGTCGCGGGTGAAGACGGTGGTCAGGTTGGTTGCCTCGGACCGGGTCTGCGGCAGGCGCGCCGAAGTGACGACCAGATCGTCCAGTTTCAGCTGGTCGTCGTAGGCGAGCGGATCGGCCGCGCTGGCCAGCGTGGGCACCAGGGCCGCAATGGCCAGGGCGAGGGGGTTGAGCGATTTCATCAGGATCCTCAAAAGCGAAGGAAGACTTTTGAGGAGGGCAGGAACAAGCGCGCACGAGCGCGACGCTTGACGGTGCTGCCCTCCGCAACACCAGTCGAATCCGTCCAGGCCGGTCTCCGGGCTCTCGACTCGGCCCGCTCGCCTTCCCGTGCTGTGCACAGTGGCCGTTGAGCGGACTGCGATCGGCTGATCGCGGTCGATTACCGTTGCGGGGGCAGCGCCGGGTTTGCTCCTGCGAGCGCACCGGCTTCCCGTTTAATGCGGCCCCATGGGGGCGCGCACACCTTGGCGGATTAGAAAAACGCGCGCACCTTACGGGGCGGCGCCGACAAACACAAGGTACAGGGTCAAGAAGCGAGGCCGCTGCCGCGGGTGCGCGCGTGGCCGTCCCTGGCGCATGCCTGCAGCGCTCGCGCATGCCGACAGCCGGCGAAGTTCGCGGTGGCGCCGCCCTGGCCTGTTAGAATCCGCGTCTTTTCATCCGCCCGTTGCGGCGCTGCGAGCCTGCCATGACCTTCGCCTCCCTCGGCCTGATCGAACCGCTGCTGCGGACCCTCGAAAGCCTTGACTACCACACGCCGACGCCGATCCAGGCCCAGGCGATTCCCGCCGTGCTCAAGGGCCGCGATCTGATGGGGGCGGCGCAGACCGGCACCGGCAAGACCGCCGGTTTCGCCCTGCCTGTGCTGCAGCGGTTGTGTACCGATGGGCCGAAGGTGATGAGCAATTCGGTGCGCGCGCTGGTGCTGGTGCCGACCCGCGAACTCGCCGAGCAGGTCTACCAGAGCCTGCGTAGCTACGGGCAGGACCTGCCCCTGCGCAGTTATGCGGTGTACGGCGGGGTCAGCCTCAATCCGCAGATGATGGCCTTGCGCAAAGGCATCGATGTACTGGTCGCCACGCCCGGGCGGCTGCTCGATCTGTACCGGCAGAACGCGGTGAAGTTCGCCCAGCTGCAAGTTCTCGTGCTCGACGAAGCCGATCGCATGCTCGATCTCGGTTTCGCCCGCGAGCTCGACGAGCTGTTCGCTGCACTACCGAAAAAGCGCCAGACCCTGCTGTTCTCGGCGACCTTTTCCGAGCCCATCCGGCAACTGGCCGGCGAGCTGCTGCGCGACCCGCTGTCGGTCGAGGTGAGCCCGCGCAATACCGCGGCGAAGACGGTCAAGCAATGGCTGGTGCCGGTGGACAAGAAGCGCAAGACCGAGCTGTTCCTGACGCTGCTCGAGGAGCGCCGCTGGACGCAGGTACTGGTGTTCGCCAGGACGCGCAAGGGCGTCGATGCTTTGGTCGAGGCGCTGGAACGGGCCGGCATCGCGGCTGACTCGATCCATGGCGACAAGCCGCAGCCCAGCCGTCTGCGCGCGCTGGAGCGCTTCAAGGCCGGTGAAGTGCGGATACTGGTGGCTACCGATGTCGCCGCCCGCGGGCTCGACATCCAGGGCCTGCCGCAGGTGGTCAACTTCGACCTGCCGTTCGTCGCCGAAGACTATGTGCATCGCATCGGGCGCACCGGCCGTGCCGGCGCCAGCGGTGAGGCCGTTTCCCTGGTGGCCGCCGACGAGGTCGACCAGTTGGCCGCGATCGAGACGCTGATCGGCCAGGTGCTGCCGCGCCACGAGCTGCCCGATTTCATTCCCGAACACCGCGTGCCGGCTACCGCGCCGGGCGGCCAAGTGATCAAGAAGCCAAAGAAGCCGAAAAAGCCCAAGGACGTGCCGGGCAAGGGCCGCATCCATCTGGGCAACTGGTTCGACGAGAACGAAAAACCCAACGCCAAGCCGATCCGCAAGGTACCGAGCCTGGGAGGCAGGCCGGCGAAGAAGCCGCGCTGAACCGCGGGGTGGCAAGGGCGCGACCAACGGTCGCTGCAATCGCTTGGCAACTGATCCAGGTCTAGGCTGTTCGCATCCGCAAGGAGCAGATTCGAACATCCCAACCCTGGAGAGAAGCCTCATGCCTCAAACCATGAAAGCTGCTGTGGTGCATGCCTTCGGCGAGCCGTTGCGCCTCGAAGAAGTTCGGGTGCCGATGCCCGGCCCCGGCCAGATTCTGGTGAAGATCGCCGCCTCGGGCGTCTGCCACACCGACCTGCACGCCGCCGAGGGCGACTGGCCGGTGAAACCGGCGTTGCCGTTCATTCCCGGCCACGAGGGCGTCGGCCATGTCGCCGCGGTTGGCGCCGGCGTGACGCGGGTGAAAGAGGGCGACCGGGTCGGCGTGCCCTGGCTGTACACCGCCTGCGGCTATTGCGAGCACTGCCTGACCGGCTGGGAAACGCTCTGTGAGAGCCAGCAGAACACCGGTTACTCGGTCAATGGCGGCTACGCCGAATACGTGCTGGCCGATCCCAACTACGTCGGCCTGCTGCCGGACAAGGTCGCCTTCGAAGACATCGCGCCGATCCTTTGCGCCGGGGTCACCGTCTACAAGGGGCTGAAGGTCACCGGCGCGCGGCCCGGCCAGTGGGTGGTGATCTCCGGCATCGGCGGGCTCGGCCACGTGGCGGTGCAGTATGCGCGGGCGATGGGCCTGCACGTGGCAGCGGTGGACGTCGATGACGCCAAGCTGGACCTGGCCCGGCGCCTGGGCGCGAGCCTGACGGTCAACGCGCGCACCGAGAATCCGGTCGAGGTGATTCAGCGCGATATCGGCGGCGCCCACGGCGTGCTGGTCACCGCAGTGTCCAACAGCGCGTTCGGCCAGGCCATCGGCATGGCGCGCCGGCACGGCACCGTCGCGCTGGTGGGCCTGCCGCCGGGTGATTTCCCGACGCCGATCTTCGACGTGGTGCTCAAGGCGGTGAGCATCACCGGCTCGATCGTCGGGACCCGCGCCGATCTGCAGGAGGCGCTGGATTTCGCCGGCGAAGGGCTGGTCAAGGCGACCATCCATACCGACACGCTGGACAACATCAACCAGATCTTCGACGACATGCGCGGCGGGCGCATCGAAGGGCGGATCGTGCTGACGATGTAGACGGGTGGCCCGGCCGCGTGGCCGGGCCACTCAGCGCGCGTCGAGCCAGCGCAGCAGGCCTTCGGCCGCGGCACGCCCGCTGGCGAAGCAGGCGGTCAGCAGGTAGCCGCCGGTCGGCGCCTCCCAGTCGAGCATCTCGCCGGCACAGAACACGCCGGGTACCTGGCGCAGCATCAGGTTCTCGTCGAGCTCGGCGAAGCGCACTCCGCCGGCACTGCTGATGGCTTCGTCCAGCGGCCGTGGGCGTACCAGGGTGATCGGCAGGGCCTTGATTGCCTGCGCCAGAGCCTGTGGATCGGCGAAGGTCGCGGTATCGGTCAGCTCCCGCAACAGCGCGGCCTTGACCCCATCCAGGCGCAGCTGGCGATGCAGATGCTTGGCCATTGACTGCGAGCCGCGCGGCCGCGCCAGTGCGCGCGCGATCTGCTCGGCCGAGCGATCGGGCAGCAGGTCCAGTTCGATCCGGACCTTGCCGCTGCGGTTGATGGCCTCGCGAATCGGCGCCGACAGTGCATACACCAGGCTGCCCTCGATGCCGCTGGCGGTAAGCACGAACTCGCCGCGCCGCGGCGTGCCGCCAGGCAGCCGCAGGGTGACCGTCTTCAGCGGCGCACCGGCAAATCTTTCCCGGAGATGGGCGCTCCAGCCCGCGACCTCGAAACCGCAGTTGGTTGGCTGCAGCGCGGCGACGGCCACTCCGCGAGCCTCCAGTTGCGGTACCCAGGCGCCGTCCGAGCCCAGCCGTGCCCAGCTGCCGCCGCCGAGCGCGAGCACGGTGGCCGTCGGGTGCAAGCGAAGCTCGCCCGACGGCGAGGCAATCCGCAGCGCACCCTGTGCATCCCAGCCCAGCCAGCGGTGGCGCGTGTGGATGCGCACCCCGGCTTCGCGCAGGCGCTTGAGCCACGCCCGCAGCAGGGGGGCAGCCTTCATGTCGGTGGGGAATACCCGTCCCGAGCTGCCGACAAAGGTCTCGATGCCCAGTGCATGGATCCACTGGCGCAGCGCTTCGGGGCCGAAGCGCTCGAGCGAACCCTGCAACGCTGGCTGGGCCTCGCGATAGCGAGTGACGAAGTCGGCAAAAGGCTCGGCGTGAGTGATGTTCATCCCGCCGACGCCGGCGAGCAGGAACTTGCGCCCTACCGAGGGCATGGCGTCGTAGAGGTCCACCGTGCAGCCGGCGCGGCTGAGCACCTCGGCGGCCATCAGCCCGGCTGGGCCGCCGCCGACGATGGCGATGGAGGAGGCGGAATCGGCGCTCATCTGCAATGCTCTGAAAACGGAAGGCGCATTGTAGCGGGGCGAGGGCGTCGCGGCTGCGACGATGCGCCAGGCCGCAATGCTTGACCGGCCAGGACTCAGCCCCGATCCTTGCCGCCTTGTAGCGATTGGTTTCGAGGAAGCAGCAGATGAAAGGCCAGGCACCGGTAGTCGATTACCTCAAGGAGTTGCTGCGCGGCGAGCTGGCGGCGCGCGACCAGTATTTCCTGCACTCGCGCATGTACGCCGACTGGGGGTTCGAAAAGCTCTACGAGCGCATCAATCACGAGATGGAGGAGGAGACCCAGCATGCCGATGCCTTGCTGCAGCGGATCCTTTTTCTCGAAGGCACGCCGGACATGACGCCCGAGGCCATCCACCCGGGCCAGACCGTGCCGGAGATGCTGCGCAGCGACCTCGCCCTGGAATACCGCGTGCGCGAGGCGCTGGCCAAGGGCATCGCGCTGGCCGAGCAGCACAGCGATTACGTGACCCGCGACATCCTTGCCGCGCAGCTGCATGACACCGAAGAAGACCACGCCTACTGGCTGGAGCAGCAGCTCGGGCTGATCGACCGGATCGGCCTGCAGAACTACCTGCAGTCGCAGGCCTGACGCAGCCCCTGCGCGGTGCGCCCGGCGGAACCGTTTTCGCCGGGCAGGTTCAACATGCCAGCAGTCATGTCGAACCGTCGCACGGAGTCGCGCGCATGAAACAGTTCAAAGGATTCCTCCAGGGGACGGCCGTCTTCCTGGGCTCGCTGGCGTTGCTGTTCGGGGCCGCCTTTGCGCTCAACCTCGAACGCAGCTGGGTCTACCAGTTGATCAATGCCCCGCTGATGCTCGAACTCAGCGTGCTCAGCGCCTTGATCGTGCTGTTGCTGTGGACGGGGCGGCAGCGCAGCTCCTGAGCTGCTCAGCGATCACAGCAACCGCCCGACTCCAGTTCGCTCAGGATCGGGCAGTCGGGGCGCTCGTCACCCGAACAGTGGTCGACCAGGTTCTGCAGGGTGTCGCGCAGTGACACCAGTTCGGCGATGCGCTGGTTCAGCGTCTCGATATGCGCACCGGCCAGCGCCTTGACGTCGGCGCTGGCGCGCTGGCGATCCTGCCACAGGGTCAGCAACCGGCCGACCTCCTCCAGCGAGAAGCCCAGGTCGCGCGAGCGCTTGATGAACGCCAGGCGATGCAGGTCGTCCTCGCTGTAGCGGCGGTAGCCATTGGCGCCGCGCCCGGCCGGGGCAATCAGCCCGATCGACTCGTAATAGCGGATCATCTTTGCCGACAGCCCGCTGCGGCTGGCGGCCTGGCCGATATTCATGGCTGCTCCCTCCGATCCCCGGTTGTATGGGTGTCCGGCTGCCAGCGCTTGAGCAGCAGGGCATTGCTGATCACGCTGACGCTGGACATCGCCATCGCCGCGCCGGCCACCACCGGGCTGAGAAAGCCAAGCGCCGCCAGGGGGATGCCGATCAGGTTGTAGACAAAGGCCCAGAACAGGTTCTGCTGGATCTTGCGATAGGTCCGTCGGCTGATGTCCAGCGCCGCCGGCACCAGTCGCGGGTCGCCGCGCATGAGCGTAATTCCGGCGGCGTGCATCGCCACGTCGGTGCCGCCGCCCATGGCGATGCCGACATCCGCCGCGGCCAGCGCCGGTGCGTCATTGATGCCGTCGCCGACCATGGCCACGGTGGCGCCGTCGCGCTTCAGCGCGGCGACGGTGGCGGCCTTGTCCGCCGGCAGCACTTCGGCATGTACATCGTCGATGCCCAACGCCTCGGCGACGACCCGCGCGCTGCCGCGATTGTCGCCGGTGATCAGGTGGCTTTGGATGCGCCGGCCGTGCAGCGCGGCGATCGCCGCGCTCGCGCCCTCCTTGAGGCTGTCGCCAAAGGCGAACAGCGCCAGCACCCGTGGCACCGGAGCACGTTCCAGCAGCCAGGACAGGGTACGCCCCTCGTCCTCCCAGCGGCGCGCGGCATCGGCCAGCGCACCGGCATCCAGCCCGCTCTCGTCGAGCAGGCGGCGATTGCCCAGCGCCAGTTCGCGGCCCTCCAGGCGCCCGGCGATGCCGCGCCCGGCAAGCGCCTGGCTGGCCTCGACGTCGGGCAGCGTGATGTCCAGTGCGGCGCTGCGCTCGAGCACCGCGCGTGCCAGCGGGTGCTCGCTGCCGCGCTGCAGCGCACCGGCCAGCCGCAGCGCCTGGTGTTCGTCGCCCTCGGCGGCCAGGAGATGAACGATCTCCGGCTTGCCGGACGTCAGCGTGCCCGTCTTGTCGAACGCCACGGCATTCACCGCATGGGCGACTTCGAGCGCCTCGGCGTCCTTGATCAGGATGCCGTGACGCGCGGCGACGCCGGTGCCGGCCATGATCGCCGCGGGTGTCGCCAGGCCGAGGGCGCAGGGGCAGGCGATGACCAGCACCGCCACGGCGTTGATCAGCGCGGTCTCCAGTGCCGCTCCGGCCAGTAGCCAGCCGGCCAGGGTAGCCAGGGCGATGAGCAGTACCGCCGGGACAAAGATCTGGCTGACCCGGTCGACCAGCTTCTGGATCGGTGCCTTGGCGGCCTGGGCATCCTCGACCAGGCGAATGATGCGCGCCAGGACCGTTTCGCCGCCGAGCGCGGTTGCCCGGACCAGCAGGCGGCCGTCGCCGTTGATCGCCCCGCCGGTGATGCGATCGCCCGGCTGCTTGTCCACCGGCAGACTCTCGCCGCTGATCAGCGCTTCATCGGCCTGGCTGTTGCCGTCGATGACTTCGCCGTCCACTGGAAAGCGCTCGCCCGGCTTCACCACGACGATGTCGCCCAGGCTCAGGGCCGTGATCGCCACGTCTTCCTCATGGCCGTCGACCAGGCGCCGGGCGCGTTCCGGGCGCAGCGCCTCGAGCGCGCGGATGGCCGCGCTGGTCTGGCGCTTGGCGCGGCTCTCGAGGTACTTGCCGAGCAGCACCAGCGCGATCACTACGGCCGATGCCTCGAAATACAGGTGCGGCATCTGCCCGGCCGGCGCGATCCACCACTGGTACAGGCTCAGTCCGTAACCGGCGCTGGTACCGAGGGCGACCAGCAGGTCCATGTTGCCGGCTCCGGCGCGCACGGCCTTCCAGCCGGCGACATAGAAGCGCGCACCGAGCACGAACTGCACCGGCGTGGCGAGCAGGAACTGCAGCCAAGGTGGGAGCATCCAGTGCTGGCCGAAGAGGTCGGCGAACATCGGGATCACCAGCGGTGCGGCCAGCAGCAGCGCCGCGATCACTGCCAGACGCTCGCGCTGCAGCCGCCGTTCCGCCGCCTGTGGGTCGGGCCGTTCGGCGCTCGTCAGTGCAGCCTGATAGCCCGCCGCGCTGACCGCCTGGATCAGCTGCTGAGGGTCGAGCGAGGCAATGCTGCGCACCTGCGCGCGCTCGCTCGCCAGGTTGACCGTGGCGCTCAGCACACCTGGCACCTTGAGCAGGGCGCGCTCGACGCGCCCGACGCAGCTGGCGCAGGTCATGTCGCCAAGGCTCAGCTCGTGGTCGGCTTGTGCGACCGCGTAGCCGGCCTTGTCGACGGCCTGGACCAGCTGTTCGAGCGAGGCGGATTCCGATTCGACCAGTGCCTGCTCGTTGGCCAGGTTGACGTTCGCTGCGCGCACTCCCGGTACCTTGCGCAGGGCGCGTTCGATGCGCCCGGCGCAACTGGCGCAGGTCATGCCGATGACCGGCAGGGTGTATAGGGTCTGGCTCATGTGGACCTCCCGAGTCGACAGCTAGAGCTTCGACCTTAACCCTGTGGCAAGGTCAAGCCCCGGGTGGCATAACGGCGCAGTTGACCTTGCCAGGGGGGCAAGGTCGACAATCGTCGGACGCAACCGAACGGGAGGTGTCCGATGCACGTATTCAATGTGACGGGAATGACCTGCGCGCACTGCGAGCGCGCGGTGACCCAGGCGATCCAGGCACTCGATCCGCAGGCCCGCGTCGAGGTCGACCTCGCCGCCGGCACGGTCAGGGTCGAGGGTGCGCCGAGCGAGCAGCAGATCCGCGCGGCGATCGAGGAAGAGGGCTACCAGGTGCGCTGAGGTGCCGGCGGCCACGCCTCAACTGTCGCTGCCTGCGGCGAGCGCCTGCCAGTCGCGGATCAGCCCGCGAAAGAGCGGGTCGACCAGGGCCGCGGTGTCGCCGATCGGGTCGAACAGGCTGTTGTCACGGGTCCAGTCGCTGAACAGGCCGACGATCATCGCATGCAGCGAGCGCGCCGCCAGGCGCGGCGTGACACCCGGCAACAGGTAGTCCGCCGCCTTGCCGAACAGCGCCTCGCAGAGTTCGATGAACTGGTTGATGAATGCCTCGTGGCGCTCCTGGGCGTCGCGCAGCTCCTCGGTGAATTCGCAGCGGTGCAGCAGGATGGTGAACACCCGGCGCTTCTGCGGGTTGTTGCCCAGCGCATTGAGGCCCTCGCAGAACAGCTCGCGCAGCACGCGCAGCGCATCCACCGGGTCGCGCTGGCCGCAGCTGCCCAGGCGCTCAGCCATCTGCTCGGGGGGCAGGCGCACCTGGTCGAGCATCTCGTGGAACAGGTGGGCCTTGTTCTGGAAGTGCCAGTAGACCGCGCCGCGCGTGACGCCTGCCTCGCGGGCGATCTGGTCCAGGCTGGTCTGTGCCACGCCCCGTTCGAGGAACAGGCGCTCGGCCGAGTCAAGGATGGCCAGGCGGGTTTTCTCGGCGTCTTCTTTGGTGCGACGCATCGACGTCTCCGGACAGCTGTGCCGGTCCCTTGGACCGTGAGCGGTCGTCGAGGGTATCCGGCGGTCTGTCGTTCTGCAGGTTTACAATCGGCGGTGTATGTAACAGCATCTTGCGCTTGTGTAAACGTCTGTGCGCCAGTTCTCGACGCACGCCGATCCGTTCCTGCCTGACGAGTGTGCGATGCCTCTGCCAATGCTCCTGATACTGGGCGCGCTCAGCGCCTTCGGCCCGATGGCCATCGACATGTACCTGCCGGCCTTTCCGGCGCTGGCGCACGCCTTCGGCACCGAGGTCGAGCAGGTGCAGCTGTCGCTGGCGGCCTACTTCGTCGGCCTGGCGCTTGGCCAACTGATCTACGGCCCGCTGGCCGACCGCTACGGCCGGCGCCGACCGCTGCTGGCCGGCGTTGCGCTCTTCACGCTGGCCTCGTTGGCCGCGACCCTGGCGCCTTCGCTCGAATGGCTGATCGCCGCGCGCTTCGTCCAGGCGCTCGGTGGCTGCGCCGGCATGGTGATCTCGCGCGCGGTGGTGCGTGACCTCTGCGATCCGCTGGCCAGCGCGAAGGTGTTTTCCCAGCTGATGCTGGTGATGGGGCTGGCACCCATCCTGGCGCCGGTTGCGGGCGGGGCGTTGCTGGCCAGCTTTGGCTGGCAGGCGATCTTCGTCGTGCTGACGCTGTTCGGTGCGACCTGTCTGCTCGCGGTGCTGCGGGTCCTGCCCGAGACCTTTCCGGCCGACCAGGCGCCGGCACCGATCGGCGGCGCGCTGGGCAAGTACCGCGGGCTGTTCGGCGATCGCTTCTTCATTGGGCATGCGCTGACCGGCGGGCTGTGCATGGGCGGGATGTTCGCCTACATCGCCGGTTCGCCGTTCGTCTTCATCGAACTGTACGGCGTGCCCGCCGAGCACTATGGCTGGTTCTTTGGCATCAATGCGGCGGGCTTCATCCTGATGGCGCAGGTCAACGTACGCTTGATGCGCTGGCGCGGCCCGGAGTTCTGGGTGCGGCGCTGGGTCTGGTTCTACTTCGCCAGCGCGCTGGTCCTGCTGGGCATCGCGGCGGCGCGCCCGGCCGCGCTCTGGCCCTTGCTGATTCCGCTGTTCGGCTGCGTGGCATCGCTTGGCTGCTTGCTGCCGAACGCGACCGCCTGCGCCATGGCCGACCAGCGGGCCAACGCCGGCAGCGCCTCGGCGCTGCTCGGCAGCCTGCAATTCACCATCGCGGCCAGCGCGGCTACTGCCGTCGGTGCGCTGCACAACGGCACCGCCGTGCCTATGGCCGCGATCATCGCCGGCTGTGGCTTGCTGGCTTCGGGCGTCGCCTACGGCACGGCGCGCGCGGAAACCCGCTAGCGCCTTCAGCCTGCCTTGGGCAGGGCGTGCGGCTCGGCGATTCGGCGCTGCAGGGTGGCGACGAAGCGGCGGGCCTCGGCTTCACTGCGAAAGCTCACCCGCTGCGAATCGAGGCCGACCTGCCAGCGGTTGTCACCCGGGCGGGCCGGGCGAATGAAGATGTTCATGGCAATGACCCTCTCGACTGTATCCGCCCGCCACCATAGGCCGGTTGCGGGCGGCCAGGCTTGACCAGGGTCATGCCGGTGCCTGCGTCAAAATGCCAGGCGGGCGTCCAGGCTGTTCTGCGCCAGGCGTCGGGCCTGCGCTTCGGTCATGCCCAGGGCGTCGTGCAGGGCGACGAAATTTTCCGTCACGTAGCCGCCGAAGTAGGCCGGGTCATCGGAATTCACCGTGACCTTCACGCCCTGTTCCAGCAGCGTGAGAATGTTGTGCTCGCGCATGTGGCCGAACACCTTCAGCTTGGTGTTCGACAGCGGGCAGACGGTCAGTGGGATCTGCTCCTCGATCAGGCGGGCGATCAGCCTGGGATCCTCGGCGGCACGCACGCCGTGATCGATGCGGCTGACCTTGAGCAGGTCCAGCGCCTCCCAGATGTACTCCGGTGGGCCCTCCTCACCGGCATGCGCAACGGTGAGCAGACCTTCGGCGCGGGCCTTGTCGAACACGCGCTGGAACTTGCTCGGTGGATGGCCGACCTCCGAGCTGTCCAGGCCGACGGCAAAGAACGCGTCGCGGTAGGGCAGTGCCTGCTCCAGGGTCTTGAACGCCGCTTCTTCGGGCAGATGGCGCAGGAAGCTGAGGATCAGCCCGCTGCTGATGCCGAGCAGTTCGCGGCCGTCGGCGAGGGCGGCACTGATGCCGTTGAGGGCGGCCTCGAAGGGCACGCCGCGGTCGGTGTGGGTCTGCGGATCGAAGAAGGGTTCGGTGTGAACCACGTTCTGCTCTTCGCATTTCTGCAGATAGGCCCAGGTCAGGTCGTAGAAGTCCTGCTCGGTACGCAACACGTCGGCGCCGCGGTAATACAGATCGAGAAATTCCTGCAGGTTGTTGAAGGCGTAGGCCTTGCGTAGCGTCTCGACGTCCGCCCAGGGCAGGCTGACGCCGTTGCGCTCGGCGAGCTTGAAAAGCAGTTCGGGCTCCAGCGAGCCTTCCAGGTGCAGGTGAAGTTCGGCCTTGGGCAAGTTGTTCAGCCAGTCGCGCATCGTCTCTGTCTCCTTCGTGATCGAGGCATTCTAGCCAGCCTGCCGGACCAGGGATATGCCGGGTGGCGGGGCCGCGGTCGTGCTCTGGAACGCGCTCGGCGCCGGCTGGTCATTTTTCATACAGTTGAGCGAAGGCCGCGTGCGCTGTGGGCTGGATAAATTACTCCCAGTTTTATCCACAACTTTTTCCACGAAAAACGGGCATAAACAGCGGTCAGTGTCACTCCAGTGTGATGGCTGCTTGATGGCACTGCTGACCGATGAAAAATTCAGCTAAATCAGCGAGTTGTGTTCAAAAGAGAAATGTCCGGTCGCATTTGCGCAAAAAATGGCCAGTTGGCCGGAAGCCGCGCCGGCTCGGTCGTCCAGCAAGGCGTCCAAAGGTTATCCACAGCGCCGCTCACAAAATCTGTGGGTCATCCTTGAGCTGCAGCGTGCTGCGGCCGCGGCTGACATCGGCCAGCAGCTTCTCCAGCGCAGCGATCTGGCCGGCCGGAAGGGCAAGCGCGAGCGTGGCGCCTTCGGCATCGAAGGTTTCGTGCTCGAGCAGCGCCTCGAACTCGCCAAGGCGCGCCTTGACCAGGGCCAGCTCGGCAAAGCGCAGATGCGTGCTGGCTTGCCGACGCGCCACCAGCTCGATGCGCGCCGCTTGCTGCAGGCACCTGGCCGCCGTGCCGCCGTAGGCGCGGGCCAGCCCGCCGGTGCCGAGCTTGATGCCGCCGAACCAGCGTGTCACCACCACCACGACCCGATCGCAATCCTGGCCCTCGATGGCGCTGAGCATCGGCCGTCCGGCGGTGCCGCCGGGTTCGCCGTCGTCGCTGAAGCGATACTGCTGGCCGATCTTCCAGGCCCAGCAGTTGTGCGTGGCGCTGGGGTCGGCGACGGACTGGAGAAACGTCTGCGCCTGCTCGGGCGTCTGGATCGGTGCCGCCTTCACCAGAAAGCGGCTCTTGTTGATCAGCTCCTGATATTCGCAGGGGCCGGCGAGGGTAAAGGGCATGGCGGTGAGGCGGGCTGGCGGGACGAGCCGCCATTGTAACGGCTGCATGGCGTGGCAGCGCGGCGGCCATGGGCGCCGCTCGGTCGATCGGGCTGAACTTTGCATCGGGAGCCCTGCCCCTAGTCATGAGGGGCGGCGCTGACGCCACGGCGTGGCGCCGCCCGATGGCCTAACGACACGAGGGAGGTCCCCATGCTCAACAGCCGATACCAGGCCTGCATCGAAGCCTGTTCCAACTGCGCCATGGCTTGCGAAACCTGCGCGGCGTCGTGCCTGCGCGAGGATGACGTGAAGATGATGGCGCGCTGCATCGAACTCGACCGCGATTGCGCCGACATCTGCGCCATGGCGGCCTGCCTGATGACCCGCGACAGCGCTTACGCCGCGGCCTTCTGCAAACTGTGCGCAGAGGTCTGTCGCGCCTGCGCCGAGGAATGTGGCAAGCACGAGGCCGAGCACTGTCGCCAGTGCGCCGAGGCGTGTCGACGTTGCGCGCAAGAGTGTGAGCGCATGGCCGCCTGAGGTGGCTGCAGCATCACCAGGAGGCCGCACCGATGTGCGGCCTCTTCGTTCAGGTAGGTGTGCGGCGCGTCAGCGTTCGCCGCGTGCATCGCTGGAGCGGCAGGTGACTTCGGCGAACGGCCGATCAGGCGAATAGTCGCCGGGGACGCGCTCGGTGCGCTGGGTGTTGGGTGCGACGCTGAACACCGGCGGTGCGGAGGTATCCGAGCGGGCCTCGGCCGGCACGTGGAATTCGCAGGTGATCTGCTGGGCGGTGTTGTTCATCACTTTCACGGCACGTACGCCGAGCAACTCGCCGGCGATGGCATCGGTCTGTGCCGGCACGCCCATCGGGCTGATCTCGACGTCCAGCCCGTTGAGGTGGGTGACCACCTCCGGCTGCGGCGTCTGCGCCAGGGCGAGGGGCGCGGTGATCATCAGGCTCCAGCCGGCCAGCAACTGCTTGGTCATGAATCTCTCCTCCGTGCATTGGTAGTGCTTAGAAGAGACCGGGCGGGCGAGGTTCGCCGATCGATCAGGCAAATGTGCAACGCTTCATTAGGCGCACCGGCCGGGCTAGCCAGCCTTGCCCGGCTTGCGGATCTTCACGTACAGGTCCTTGCCGCCGCTGCTGCCGCTGCCGCGCGCTTCCAGCTCGAAGCGCCCGGGTTGGGCGCGGATCAGGTCGCTGAGCTTTTTGCAGCCGTACAGACGCGGATCGAACGCCGGGCGCAGCTTGCTGATGTTCTGCCCAAGCGTGCCGAGCTGCACCCAGTCGTCCTCCTCGGAAATGTCATCGAGCACCTTGGCAATGAAGTCGACCGGCACCGGCTGGCCTTCGAGCGAGCCGGGCGCCGGTTCGGCGGCGGCCTTGGGCTCGGGCAGGGCGATTTCGGCGGCCGCCTTCTCCACGCTCGGTGCCTGGGCAGCTCTGGCGTCGGGGCGAAGGATCTCGGTGTAGACGAACTTGTCGCAGGCCGACACGAACGGCGAAGGCGTCTTCTGCTCGCCGAAGCCATAGACCGTCAGGCCCTCCTCGCGAATACGGGCGGCCAGGCGGGTGAAGTCGCTGTCGCTGGACACCAGGCAGAAGCCGTCGAAGCGCCGCGTATAGAGCAGGTCCATGGCATCGATGATCAAGGCGCTGTCGGTGGCGTTCTTGCCCGAGGTGTAGGCGAACTGCTGGATCGGCTGGATGGAGTGGTCGAGCAGGACCTTTTTCCAGCTGCCCAGGTTGGGCTTGGTCCAGTCGCCATAGATGCGCTTGACGCTGGCCACGCCGTACTTGGCGATCTCCTCGAAGAGGCCTTCGACGATGGCAGCGGGCGCATTGTCGGCGTCGATCAGTACGGCCAGATGGCGTTGCTTGTTGAGCGGGCTGGGTTTGGCGGCCATGGTGCGTCCTTGAGGGGGCAATGCCACGACCATAGCGCCTGACGGGCGCGGCGGCCAGGTGTGACGGAGGCCGACGCGAATCGCACCGGTCGCCCGCCACGGCCGAAGATTGCAGGCCGGCGGCCGTTGCGCCGCCGGCCTCTCGGCACGGCCTCAGCGCGCTGGGGTGACGCGCCAGATGGTGTTGGACAGGTCGTCGGCGACGATCAGCGCACCGCGCGGATCGACCGTCACGCCGACCGGCCGGCCGCGCGTCTTGCCATCTTCGCTGCGAAAGCCCGTGACGAAATCGACCGGCTCCCCGCTGGGGCGGCCATTCTCGAAGCGCACGAACACTACCTTGTAGCCCACCGGGTTCTCGCGGTTCCAGCTGCCGTGCTCGCCGATGAATACGCCGTCGGCGAAGCGCTCGCCCATCGCCGGCTCGGAGAAATCCAGGCCGAGTGCGGCGACATGCGAGCCCAGGGCATAGTCCGGCTTGATCGCCGAGGCCACTAGGTCGGGCTTCTGCGGTCGGACGCGGTCATCGACGTTCTGGCCCCAGTAGCTGTAGGGCCAGCCGTAGAAACCGCCATCCTGGACTGACGTCAGGTAGTCCGGCACCAGGTCCGGGCCCAGTTCGTCACGCTCGTTGGCCACCGCCCAAAGCTGGTCGCTGCCCGGCTGGATCGCAAGCGCGGTGGGGTTGCGCACGCCGGTGGCGTAGGGTCGGTGCGCACCGGTCTCGGCGTCGATCTGCCAGATCATCGCACGATCGACTTCGGCTTCCATGCCGCGTTCGGTGATGTTGCTGTTGGAACCGATGCCTACATAGAGAAAGCGTCCGTCGGGGCTGACGGTCAGTGCCTTGGTCCAGTGGTGATTGATCTCGGAAGGCAGGTCGGTGACCTTCACCGGCGGGCCGCTGGCCTCGGTCTGGCCCTCCCGGTAATCGAAGCGCACCAGGGCATCCTGATTGGCGACGTACAGGGCGCCGTCGTGGAACGCCAGGCCGTAGGGCGCATTGAGGTCCTTGGCGAACACCTGGTTCAGCTCGTAGCGCCCATCGCCGTCGGCGTCGCGCAGCAGGGTCAGACGGTTGCCGCTCTTCACCGAGGTGGTGCCCTTGGCCTTGATGTAGCCGGCGATCACATCCTTGGGCTTGAGCTTTGGCGCATTGCCGCCACGGCCTTCGGCCACCAGGATGTCACCGTTGGGCAGCACGAGCGTCTGCCGCGGGATCTGCAGGTCGGTGGCAATCGCGCTGATCCGATAGCCTTCGGGGACCGTCGGTTTGTCGCCGTCCCAGCCGGCGGGGTCGGCGATCGTCATGCTCGGTAGCAGGCCGCGCTGGGGCTCGGGCAGCTTCGGGTCGGCGCCGTGCGCCTGGGTGGCGGTCTGGCTGCCATCGCCACAGGCGCTCAGCAGCAGGGCGGTGGTCAGGGCGGAAAGGGTCAGCGTCGTTTTCATGCGGCACCTCCCGCGCGCGCCTGGCCTAGGCCGACCCAGGTCGCCGCGCAGGCCAGCAGGGTGACGATCACCGACAGCACCAGCCCCAGGGGCATGGTGGCCCAGGCATCCTTGGCATGCTCGAGGGAATTGACGAAGCCGAGCAGCCAGGTGGCCAGCAACAGCGCCAGGTAGAGCAGCGCGCGTCCCTTCTCATGCGCGGCACGCACCAGGCCCGCCAGCGCGAACAGCAGGGCCAGGCCGCAGAACACCAGGCCGCCGGCAATCAGCCAGGACGAGAAGTTGCTCCACTGGATCTGGTAGCTGCGAAAGTAGGCGATGTCGCTCAGCAGCGCGCCGAGAAACAGCGGAACGGTGCCGGCCAGCAAGATCGCGTGCAGCGGGTTTGGTGTGCTTCGGTAGACGTGCGGGGTGGTTGCAGTCACGTGGGGCTCCTCGTCGCTGGGCGGCCATGGCCGGCTGCCTTTTTGGAAGCTTGGCCCGCCAGGCACGCGCTGAATGTGCATAACGGGGGATCGTGATGCCGGGGGATAGTTCACCGCGAACGGCCCTTGCCGTGGTCGCCGCGGCGCACGGGAGGGGCTGTGTGAAGTGGCGTTGCCGCGCGCGAAGGCGGCTGCCGTGGCGCCGCGGGCGAGGCTGGAAACGCGACCGCCCGGCAGGTGCCGGGCGGTCGGTATGGCGCGTGTGGCTCAGGCCTTCTTGACGAACTCGGACTTGAGCTTCATGGCGCCGATGCCGTCGATCTTGCAGTCGATGTCGTGGTCGCCATCCACCAGGCGGATGTTCTTCACCTTGGTGCCGACCTTGACCACCAGCGACGAGCCCTTGACCTTGAGGTCCTTGATCACGGTGACGGTATCGCCGTCCTGCAGCGTGTTGCCGACCGAGTCGCGGACCTGCTTCTCGCCCTCGGCGCTACCACCGGCGGCCTCACCAGGCGTCCACTCGTGGGCGCATTCGGGGCAGACCAACAGGGCGCCGTCCTCGTAGGTGTAGGGGCTGTTGCAGTTCGGGCAGGGCGGCAGGGTGCTCACGGGCGATACCTTCGATGGGGCTAAAAGGCGCGCATTGTATAGGGTTTTGCCCGCCGCCGGGCGACTCAGGCCGGTGTCGACTCCGCTTCGCCTTCGGCACGCAGGGCCTGGTAACGCTGTTCCAGTTCGCGGCGGATCTCGCGGCGCTGGTAGGCCTGGGCGAAGCGACGCTTCTGCTCGGGGGTCACCGGATTGAGCGGCGGGACCGAGACCGGCTTGCCGTCCTCGCCGAGCGCGACCATGGTGAAGAAGCAGCTGTTGGTATGGCGTACCGTCTTGCGCCGGATGTCCTCGGTGATGACCTTGATGCCGATCTCCATCGACGTGGTGCCGGTGTAGTTGACCGAGGCGAGAAAGGTCACCAGTTCGCCGACATGCACCGGCTGGCGGAAGATCACCTGATCGACCGACAAGGTCACGACGTACTGGCCGGCGTAGCGGCTGGCGCAGGCATAGGCGACTT
The DNA here is from genome assembly GCF_000818015.1 of Stutzerimonas balearica DSM 6083. Lineage (NCBI taxonomy): Bacteria > Pseudomonadati > Pseudomonadota > Gammaproteobacteria > Pseudomonadales > Pseudomonadaceae > Stutzerimonas > Stutzerimonas balearica. Next base: position 3,665,204 of record NZ_CP007511.1, on the reverse strand, counting down.
CATCGAGGTACTTGAGCAGCGTGCCGCCGTGGACGTTTCCGGAGAAGTTCGCCTTGTCCGGGGTCATCAGTACGGTCATGGTCAGTTCGGCATGTCCATCGAGCGGCATGTTGTCGGGGCTCCTGGGGTGGTTCAGAGGGGCGCTACTTTAGTCGAATATTCACCGTCTGTATCGCCTTTTCTGGCTGTTTCGCTCATTGGCTGCCGCGTTCGTCAATGCGACAGAGGCGCGCAGGGGCGTTCGGGTGGCTGAGGTGAACGAGGTCACAGTTTCGAGGCGCCCAGTGCGGTGATGGGCATTTCGTTGACCTGCGCCGGTATCCGGCCGGGTGCGGCCTTCTATAGTCGCGCGCCGGTACAGCCTCAGCTCAGGAAGGACCCATGCGGATTTTCGCCATTGCATTGCTCAGCTGCCTGACGGCCTTCGCCCATGCCGATGAAGGCCTCGCCAAGCGTTTCGCCCAGGTCATGGGCGACGAGGCGAGCCGCCAGCAGGCCTATGCGGCCGGCCAGGAGCGGGCCGTGTTCTGCACCTACTGTCACGGCGAGACCGGCAACAGCAAGCGCCCGCACATTCCCAATCTGGCCAGCCAGAACCCGCTGTACCTGTTCAACGCCTTCGAGAAGTTCGCCAGCGGCCAGCGCATCGACTACGTCATGTCGAAGCTGGCGAAGAATCTCACCCAGGACGACCGGGTGAACATCGCCGTCTACTTCAGCCAGCAGCAGGTCAACCCGGTGGCGGTGCCGGTGAGCGAAGGGTTGCGCAGTCGCGGCGAGACGCTGTTCCACAACACCTGCACCGGCTGCCACGGCCAGCATGCCGAAGGCATGGAGAATACCCCGCGCCTGGCCGGCCAGCCGGACGTGTACCTGCGCAAGGCGCTGAACCGCTTCCGCACCAACGACCCCAGCCGGGCGGGGTCGGTGATGATCGGTGTCGCGGCAAAACTCTCCGAAGAGGATGTCGATGCCGTTGCCGCCTACCTGTCGCGGTTGTCGCTCGACGCTGCCGACGAAAAGGCGCGCATCGCCCGGATCATGAGCGCGGCCGCTCAGTAACGCTCGGTCCGCGCCGGTGTGCGGCGCATCAGCACCTCACCATTGCGCACCGAGAGCAGGGCATGGCCCTGGGTGCGCAGCATCTCGTAATCGTCCGGCGCCGACAGCACCAGCAGGTTCGCCGGGCGCCCCACCTCCAGCCCGTAGCGCTCGCCCAGGTTCAGGGGGCGTGCGCTGTTGTCGGTGATCAGGTCCAGGCAGCGCTCGAGGTCCTCGTAGCCGAGCATGTGGCAGATGTGCAACCCCGCCTCGAGGATGCGCAGGATGTTGCCGTTGCCCAGTGGGTACCAGGGATCGACGATGGAATCCTGGCCGAAGCAGACGTTCATCCCGGCGCGGTCGAGCTCGGCCACGCGGGTCAGGCCACGGCGCTTGGGATAGGTGTCGAAGCGGCCCTGCAGGTGGATGCTCTCGGTCGGGCAGGAGACGAAGTTGATGCCACTCAGCTTCAGCAGGCGGAACAGCTTGGAGCAGTAGGCGTTGTCGTAGGAGCCCATTGCCGTGGTGTGGCTGGCGGTGACGCGCTCGCCCATCTCGCGTACCCGCGCCTGTTCGGCGAGCACTTCGAGAAAGCGCGACTGCGGGTCGTCGGTTTCGTCGCAGTGCACGTCCACCAGGCAGCCCGTGCGTTCGGCCAGGTCCATGAGGAAATGGATCGAGCTGACGCCCTGGTCGCGGGTGTTCTCGAAGTGCGGAATGCCCCCGACCACATCGGCGCCCATGGCGATCGCCTCGGTCATCAGCTCGCGGCCGCCCTTGAACGACTCGATGCCCTCCTGCGGAAAGGCGACGATCTGCAGGTCGATCAGGTGACGGGTTTCCTCGCGCACCTCGAGCATGGATTTGAGCGCCGACAGCGTCGGGTCGGTGACGTCGACATGCGTGCGCACATGCTGGATGCCGTGGTCGACCAGCATGTCGATGGTTTTCTTCGCGCGCGCCTTGGTGTCTTCGTGGGTCACCAGCGCCTTGCGCTCGCCCCAGCGTTCGATGCCTTCGAACAGCGTGCCGCTCATGTTCCAGGCCGGCTCGCCGGCGGTGAGGGTGGCGTCGAGGTGGATGTGCGGTTCGATGAAGGGCGGCACCACCAGGTTGCTGGCGGCGTCGATATCGCCCTCGCTGGTTTCGGCCGGCGCCTGCTGCGCAGTGATGGCGGCGATGCGCGCGCCGGCCAGTTCCAAGCGGTACAGGCCTTCGCGGCCGCGCAGGCGGGCGTTGACGATGTTCATCGAGCTTCCTCCAGGCGATTCGGGGCGGGGCGTCGGCGCGTGACGCCGACCCCTCGCCGCAGCATACAACCCCGGGCGGCATTCGGCAGGTGCCCGCCGGCGGCGCTCAGTAGCTCTTGTAGGGCAGGAACTTGCCCGAGAGCACCACGTGCACCCGGTCGCCCCGGGGGTCGTGCTCGCGCTGGATATCCATGGAGAAGTCGATGGCGCTCATGATGCCGTCGCCAAATTCCTCGTGGATCAGTTCCTTGATGGTGCTGCCGTAGACGTTGACCAGTTCGTACCAGCGGTAGATCAGCGGGTCGCTGGGCACGGCGCTGGGCAGTGACCCCTTATGGGGCACGATCTGCAGCCAGGCGACCGCTTCATCGGGCAGTTCGAAGAGCCGGCCGAGGGCTTCGGCCTGGGTCTTGTCGAAGGCCATCTGGCCCAGGCAGCCGGCAGTCGTCCACTCCTTCGACTTGCCGATGGCTTCGGCGGCATGCGCCCATTTCAGGCCCTGGCGGACCTTGCTGGCGACGATCATGGCGGTGACCTGGTCGCGGCTGGTGATCATGGCAATACCTCTCTGGCTGGGATGCTCGGGGCCGCTGAATGCGGCGCTCGCCGCCGGAGGTTGCAGGGCGCGTGCCAGTCAGTCGTATTCGGCCGGCGCGTGCTCGCCGAGCAGGCGCCGCTGGCGCGGCGTGGCGGCGGCCAGTACCGCCGGGTTGAAGCTGAAGTGGAGATAGGGCGAGAACTTCTGCGCGACCATCCGCCGGCCGTAATGCACCTGCAACAGGTAGCGACTGCGGTCGGCGGTCCGGTTGCGGCTGCCGGCGTGCCAGAGGTCGCTGCGAAAGAACAGCACGTCGCCGGCGCGGCACAGCACCGGCTCGGCCTCGCGGCCGTGCCACTGCGTTTCGCCCGGGCGCGGCTTGCGCCCGGCGCGGTGGCTGCCGGGAATCACCAGGGTCGGGCAGAGGTCGGCGTCGATGTCGTCGAGGTAGAGGTGCGCGGTGCAGACCTGCATCGGCAGCTCGAACGCCGGGTCGGCCAGCAGGCGTTCCGGCAGCTCCAGGGCCAGGTAGTCGGCATGCAGCTCGCCGCCGACGAATCCCGGGCGGCTGCGCCAGGCCGTCTGGCCGATGACGTGGCAGTCGCTGCCGAGCGCCGCCTCGGCCAGCTCGATCACCTCCGGCAGGTCGAGAAAGGTCAGCCAGAACGGCTCGCGGTTGAACACGCACTTGTAGTGGTCGTCGACCAGGCCCTGGTAGTCCAGGCCGACCGGCGTCAACCGGTCGATGGCCACGTGCAGCTCGCTGATCTGCGCCGGGGCAAGTACAGCGGGCAGCAGAACGAAGCCCTGATGGTGCAGGGCGGCGAGGCGTTCGCGGGTCTGGCTGTCCATCGGCAAGGTCCTGCGGTGGCTGGCTACCCGTTCAGCCTAGACCGGTTGCGCTGGCCGCTCAGGCATGGCCGAGATACCAGCGCCAGTCCTGTTCACCGACTTCACCCATGAACTGCGCGTACTCGGCCTGCTTGATCGCCAGGTAGACCCGGTGGAATTCCTCGCCGAGCGCCTCGCGTGTCCAGGCAGAGTGCTCGAGATCGCCCAGTGCCTGGCGCCAGTCGCAGCCGAGCCGTTCGCCCGTCTGCGCGTAACCGTTGCCGGTGACCGGCGCACCGGGCTCGAGGCCGAGCGTGAGGCCCCGCAGCATGCCGTGCAATACCAGCGCGGCAGCCAGATAGGGGTTGGCATCGGCGCCGCAGATGCGGTGTTCGATATGCCGGCTGGCCGCCGGCCCACCGGGCACGCGCAGCGACACGGTACGGTTGTTGATGCCCCAGTTGCGCGCCAGCGGGGCATAACTGTTGGCCTGGAAGCGCCGGTAGGAATTGGCGTTCGGGCAGAACAGCGCCAGGCCGTCGGCCAGGGTGTCGAGCAGCCCGGCGACGGACTGGCGCAGCAGCGTCGCCGCGCCGTCGCCGTCGCCGCGCTCGAGCGCCTCGACCTCGCAGGCGAACAGGTTGCGGCCCTCTGCGTCGGCCAGGCTGGCGTGCAGGTGCAGGCCGCTGCCGGCCAGCTCGGCGAAGGGCTTGGCCATGAAGCAGGCCTGCAGCCCGTGGCTGAGCGCGACGCCGCGCACCAGGCGCTTGTAGCGTACGGCCTCGTCCATCGCCTGTAGGGCATCGTGGCGATGCTGCAGGGTGATCTCCAGCTGCCCCGGTGCGTACTCGGAAATCGCCGTGCGCACCGGCAGGCCCCCGGCTTCGCAGGCGCGGTAGAGGTCGTCGAGAAAGGCGTCGAGGCGTTCGAGTTCGAGCACTCCGTAGACCTGCGGTGCCTGCGGCCGCTCGCCGTTGGCAAAGGCCGCCGGCTGAGGATGGCCTGCGGCGTCGCGCTTGGCATCGAGCAGGTAGAACTCCAGTTCGGCGGCCATCACCGGGTGGTAGCCGGCGGCCTGCAGCCGCTCGATGGCGCGCGCCAGCACGTGGCGCGGGTCGGCCAGCGACGCCGGCAGGCCGCGCGCCGGGTGCATCGAAACCTGCACCTGGGCGGTGGCCGGCCGGCGCCAGGTCTGCAGCTGCAGGCTGCCGGGCAGCGGGAAGGCCCAGCAGTCGGCGTCGGCGACGTCCCACACCAGGCCGGTGGCGTCGACATCCTCGCCGCGGATGGTCAGGCCGAGGATGCTGCTCGGCAGCGGGCGGCCGTCGGTATAGATCGCGCGCAGCTCGTCGCGGTGCAGGAGCTTGCCGCGCGGCACGCCGCAGGGGTCGATGATGAACAGTTCGATGCGTTGCACGTCCGGGTGGGCGGCGAGGAAGGCATCGGCTTCCGCGAGATCGGCGAAGCGCATGGCTGAATCCTTAGGGCTACGGGGCGGTACCGTCGCTGGAAGGATGGCTTTCCAGCGACGCAGGCGGAGCGTGAGCAGGCTTTCAGCGCCCGGGTGCGATGCCCGAAGGATAGAGCGCCATGCTCAGACCTCCCGCGCACCCGGCAGTGCGAGCAGTTCGCCGAGCCCGGTGTCGAGGGTGGCGAGCAGCTGGTCGACGTCCTCGGGACGGGTGTCCGGGCAGCACAGCGTCATGTTGTGGAACGGCGTGATGAGGATGCCGCGGTTGATCAGGTACAGGTGCAGGGCCATCTGCAGGCTGTCGTGGAAGGCCGCTTCGGCCTCGGCGCCATTCTTCGGCGCGCTGGGGCAGAACTGGAATTCGCAGCGCGCGCCCAGCTCGCTGACCGACCAGGCCAGGCCATGCCGCGCGATCACCTCGCGCAGCCCCGCGGCCAGCCGGGCGGCAAGCGGCAGCATGTGCGCGTAGGCTTCGGCGGTCATCACCTGTTCGAGGTTGGCGCGCATGCAGTGCATCGCCAGGGCGTTGGCCGAGAGCGTGGTGCCCATGCCGCTGTGGCCATGGCCGTGGCTCATCTCGCTGGCATGCTGGCGGGCGATCTGCATGGCCTGCGCCATCGCCGCGCTGCAGCCGTAGACCGATGCCGGCACGCCGCCGGCCACGGGTTTGCCGAGGGTGAGGAAGTCCGGCTCGAGATGCCAGGCGCGGGTGCAGCCGCCGGGGCCGGTGGAAATGGTGTGGGTCTCGTCGATGATCAGCAGGGTACCGTGGCGACGGGTCAGCGCGCGCACCTGCTCGAGGTAGCCGGGCTCGGGCAGCACCATGCCGATATTGGTCATCGCCGGCTCCATCAGCAGCGCGGCGACGTCGCCCGGCGCCAGCGCGGCCTCGAGCGCGGCGAGATCGTTGAACGGCACCGCGCGGCAGGTCTTGGCCAGGTTGCGCGCCTGGCCGATCAGCCCGGCGCGGTGCACGGTCAGGCCTTCGCGGTAGCGCACCAGGGTGTCGTCGACGGTGCCGTGGTAGCAGCCGTCGATCACCAGCAGCATCTTGCGCCCGGTGATGGCGCGCGCCCAGCGGATGACGAAGCGGTTGGCATCGGTGGCGGTGGTCGCCACCTGCCAGTAGGGCAGGCCGAAGCGCTCGGCCAGGCGCTCGCCGCAGACCACCGCATCCTCGCCCGGCAGCATGGTGGTCAGCCCGCGCCCGGCCTGCTCGGCCAGGGCGGCGGCGATCGGCGCCGGCGAGTGGCCGAACATGCTGCCGGTATCGCCGAGGCAGAAGTCCACGTACTCGTGCCCGTCGACATCGCGAAAGCGCGCGCCCTGGGCGCTCTCGACGAACAGCGGCACCGGCGTCGACCAGTCGCTCATCCAGTGCATCGGCACGCCGGCGAACAGCGAGTGCCGGGCGCGCTCGGCCAGCGCCGCCGAGCGCGGGTTGGCAGCCAGGAAGCGCTCACGCTCGCGCCGGGTGAAAAGGGAGACCGCCTGTTCGCCGATGCCGCTGGAGCTCATGATTGAACGCCTCGTAAAATTTTTCGCACATCTTTGAGGCGCCGAGGCGGCAAAGTCAATCGCTGTTTGCTCGCCCGCGGCATGCGGCTTTGCGCCTGCATCGGCCGGCCCGGTCAGCCCCCTGCGCCGACGATCTTCAGCCCGCTCTGCCCGTTGCCCTGGCGCTGTACCTGGATCTGCACCGGAATGCGTTCGTGCATCTCGGCGACGTGGCTGATCACCGCCACCTTGCGGCCCTGGGCTTGCAGCGAATCCAGCGCGTCCATGGCGATCTGCAGCGACTCGGGGTCGAGGCTGCCGAAGCCCTCGTCGATGAACAGCGATTCGATCCTGAGCTTGCTCGAGGCCATCGAGGCCAGGCCCAGTGCCAGGGCCAGCGAGACGAGAAAGGTCTCGCCGCCGGACAGCGAATGCACCGAGCGCAGCTCGTCGCCCATCTCGGTATCCATCACCAAGAGGCCCAGCGGGCTGCCGCCGCGCTTGAGCCGATAACGGCGGGCCAGCTGGCGCAGCTGCACGTTGGCGTGCTGCACCAGCAGGTCGAGGTTGTAGGCCTGGGCGATCTTGCGGAAGGCGCCGCCGTCGCTCGAGCCGATCAGCGCGGCGATACGCCCCCAGCGCTGCATTTCGGCGCGCGCCTTGTCGATCTGCGCCAGCAGCGCCTGGCTCTGGCGGCGGCGCTTGTCGTCGTCGAGCAGCTGAGCACGGGTTTCCGCGCAGCGCTGCTCGGCCTGTTCGCAGCGCTGCAGCTGTTCGGCATGTGCCTGTTGCAACTGCTCGGCTTCCGGCACCTCGGCCTGTTGCTGCTGGTGGCTGGCCAGGCGGGCGAGACAGCCGTCGAGTCGCTCGCGACAGCGGGTCAGGGTTTCGGCGTTCTGCTGCAGGCGCTGGCGCGCCTCGGTCAGCAGTGCCTCGTCCATCTGCAGCAACTGGGCGAGGGTGGTGTCGTCCAGCGCCGGATGGGCGCTGCGCCAGGAGGCGAGTTCGACCTGCAGCGCCTCGCGCTCCTGCTGCAGCTCGGCGTGGCGCTGCCGGCAGCTCTGCTGTTCGCTCTGCAAGCGGGTCAGGCCGAGCCTGCCGTCGTTGAGTTGGCGGTCGATTTCGACCTGGGCCTGGCGCGCGGTCTGGATGGCCTGGTCCAGTTGCAGCTGCCAGGTACTGGCGCTGGGCTGCTCGCCGAGGCTGGTCTGCAGCGCCTGCCGGCAGGCCAGCAGCAGCTTCTCGCGTTCGGCCAGGCGTGCCTGGCAGCTCGCCTGTTTCTCCTGGCGATGGCGCTGCTGCAGCTGTTCGTCGCTTTGGCGCTGCTCGCACTGGCGCAGCTCCTCGGCCAGCTCGGCTTGCGCCTGCAGTTGCTGCAGGCGCGTGGCGATGTCGGCGTCCAGCTGCATAAAGGTCTGCGCCGGGTCTTCGCGCCAGCGCTGCAGACGCTCGGCCGGCAGCAGCTCGGCGAAGGCCGTCAGCTCTGCGTCGAGCTGCTGGCCGTCGCGGGCGAGGGCATCGCGCTGGCGCTCGAGCTGCTGGGTCGCTGCGACGCAGGCCTCGCGCGCGGCCTGCCAGGCCTGCTGCAGGGCTTCGCTGCGCTGCTGCAACCCGAGCAGTTGTTGTTGCTGCCGGCTGGCATCGGCGATCTGCTGGTTCAGGGTCGCCACGCGGGCTTCCAGCCAGTCCGCGCGCTTTTCTTCGGGTTGGCGAAGCAGTTCGGCATGCGCTGGCAGGGCGTGCAGACGCGGCGCCAACGTCTGTAGCTGCGCCTCGACTTCGCTCTGACGCTGCTGGCTCTGGCGCAACTGGGTGCTGAGCGCGACGTGGCGGTCGCGCAGTTCCTGCAGGCGCTGGTCCTGGGCCTGCAGCGCTTCGCGGGCGCGTTCGGCCTCGCGGTCGTCCTGCTGATCGAGGCCGGCGAGCATGGCATCGGCCGCATGCCAGGGATGTTCCTGGCTGCCACAGACCGGGCAGGGCTCGCCCGGCACCAGCGCGGCGCGTAGCGCCTCGACATTCGCACTGCGCGCCAGGCGCTGGCGTTCGAGCAAGGCGAGGGTGACGTTCAGCGCCTGCTCGGCGGCGTCGCGCTCGGCGCGAACCTGCTTGCCCAGCGGCACCAGGCCATCCAGCTCCGCCTGCTGGCCGGTGGTGGCGTCGGCCAGTTCGCGTCGGCTGGTTTCGAGCTCGCGTTGCTGCGACCAAAGCTCGCGCAGGGTCGCGGTTTCGCGCTCGGCCTGGCGCCATTGGTCCAGCTGCCCGTGCAGTTGGGCGAGCTGTTCGGCCAGGCCGACTTCGCTGCCGCGCTCACGTTGCAGAGCGTCCAGCGCCTCGCGGGCCAGGCTTTGCTGGTTTTCGGCGGCCTTGGCCCGCGCTTCCAGTGCCGGGAGTTCGCCCTGACCTTGCTGCAGTCGTGCCGCCAGCTGCACGGCCTGTTGCAGGCGCGGGCGATAGCCGTCCCAGGCGCTGCACAGCGGTTGCAGCGCGGCGCTCTTGTCCAGTTGCTGGCTCAGCGCGGCAAGTTCCGCCGCGGCGCGCTGCTGGCGCTCGGTGAGCTGCGTGAGCGTCGCTGCGCCCGCAGTCACCTCGGCATTGGCCTGGGTGCTGTCCTCGCGGATAGTGGCCAGGTCGGCGTTCAGATGCTGCAGGCGTTCCTCTTCACGGCGCGCCTGGGCCAGCCGCGGTTCGGCGTCCTGGCGCGCCTGTTCGGCCGAACGCAGTTGCTCGCTGGCGGCGCTGCATTGGCTCTGCAGCTCGGCCAGGCGCTGCTGCACGGCCTGTTCCTCATGCTGCAGGCGCGCCAGGCTGTCGGCCGCCTTGTCCAGCAGCGGGCCGAGATCCTGCAGGCGCAAGAAACGATGGCGTTGCGGCGCCAGTTGCTCGAACAGGTCGAGGATGCGCCGGGCCTCGGCGAGGTTTTCGCGCTCGTCTTCGGCATCCTGCAGTTGCTGGCATGCCGCTTCGCGCTCGTTTTCCAGGCGCTGCAGTTCGCTGAGCCATTGCCGCTGCGCTTCCAGCGCCTTGAGCTGCTGCTGCAGCGCTTTCAGCGCGTCGAGCTGAGCCTGATGTTCGCGCTCCAGTTCGTCACGCTGCTCGGGCTCCAGTGGCTGCAGGCCGCCGGCCTGCTGCTCCAAGCGGGCGAGGCCTTCCTTCGCCTCTTTGGCGGCCTCGAAGGCGGCCTGGCCCAGGCGGCTGTAGAGGCCGGTATCGGTGAGCTTTTCCAGGAGGGTGCCGCGCTCGTTGTCATCGGCCTTGAGAAAGGCGGAAAACTCGCTCTGCGCCAGCAGCACGGCGCGGGTGAACTGGGCCAGGGTCAGTCCCAGGCGCGCTTCGAGCAGTTCCTTGAACTCGCGTTTCTTGCCGCTGGCCAGCAGCGTGCCGCTGTCGAGATCCGTAAGGCTTTGGCTGCTGGCCTGCAGGCGGCCGTCGATCTTCTCGCGGGCGCGCTTGACCTCCCAGCGCGCGCGGTAGCGGTGGCCGTCGACACCGACGAAATCCACCTCGGCGTAGCCGCTGCCGCAGCCGCGGCGCAGCAGGTTGCGCTCATCGCCACCGCCGATTTCGGCCTCCACATCGGGGACCTTGTTCAGCGGTGACACGCCGTCCAGCCGCGGCGTGCTGCCGAACAGCGCCAGGCACAGGGCGTCGAGAATGGTGCTCTTGCCCGCGCCGGTGGGCCCGGTGATGGCGAACAGCCCGGCGCTGGCCAGCGGTTCGGCGGTGAAGTCGATGACCTGCTCCCCGGCCAGCGATGCCAGGTTCTTCAGGCGGATGGCGAGGATTTTCATCGGTCATCCTCCGCATGGGCGAACTCGACGCGTTGCAGCAAGGTGGCGAAATCGTCCAGCGCCTGTTCGTCCGCCGGGTTGCCGTACTGTTCTTCCCAGGCGCGGGCGAACAGCTCCTGCGGGGTGATCTGGTCGAGGCCGAGCAGCACGTCCGATTCCGTCTCGCCACGCTTGCCGGCGTATTCGCTGGCGATGCGCACCAGCCGGCAGGCCTTGCCGGTTATCGCGGTTTCGATGCGCTGGCGCAGGTCCGGCAGCGGTTCGTCGAGCAGTACGCGTACCTCGAGCCAGGGCAGGTGTTCGTCGAACAGGCCGGTGGGCGGCAGCGCCTCCAGCGCGGCGATCACCTCGGCCAGCGGGGCGCGGCCGATGCGGATCATCTCCACCGCACGCGGCACCGCCAGGCTGTCGACCTGTTTCAGGGCCTCGCCATCGAGCTCGACGAGCAGCACCTGATGCGGGTAATTGACCTCGGCGAAGGACAGCGGCAGTGGCGAGCCGCTGTAGCGGACGCGCACCTGCCCGGCGACCTGCTGCGGTTTGTGCAGATGGCCGAGGGCGACGTAGGCGACCGATTCGGGAAACAGGCTGGCCGGCAGGGCCTCGGCATTGCCGATGACGATATTGCGCTCGGACTCCTCCGACACCGCGCCGCCGGCCATGTGCGCATGGCTCATGGCAACCAGCGCCTGGCCGGGCTGGCGCACGGCCTCGGCGGCGGCGATGAGGCGTTCATGCACCTGACGAATGCCGGCCATGTAGTCGTCGCCCAGTTCCAAGCCAGTGACCTCGGCCGGGCGCAGGAAGGGTAGGGTGAGGCACCAGGCGGCAGTATTGCCATTGACGTCGTGCAGCGGCACCAGCAGCCGCTGATGGTCGAGCTGGCCCTCGGCGACCCAGCTGATGCGGCCGACGGCATGGGCATTGAGGCGCTTCATCAGCGGCGCCGGCAGCTCGATGCGCCCGCCCGAGTCGTGGTTGCCGGCGATCATCACGATGTCCAGCTGCGGGAGTTTTTCGTGGGCGCGGACGATGAAGTCGTAGAGGCGCTCCTGGGCCTTGAGTGGCGGGTTGACCGTGTCGAACACGTCGCCGGCGATCAGCAGGGCGTCGGCGCGGTGGGCGACCAGCTGGTCGAGCAGCCAGGCGAGGAACTGCGCATGCTCGTGGTCGCGGTCCTGGCCGTGGAGGGTCTGGCCGAGGTGCCAGTCGGAGGTGTGGATCAGGCGCATGGGCTTTGGGCTCTTGTTGAGCGAAGGTGGGCGCGCCGTGACGTTGGGACGGGACGCAATTTGTTTGGAGATTTTGGTGGGGCGGAGCGCAATGCCCGGTGTCTGGGTGTGGCGCTTTCCGTAGGGTGGAAAACCGCGCAGCGTTTTCCACCTTGTTGGACGCCTATGCCCGCGAACGGCGCAGCGATTTCCTCGGCCGGAGCTACAGGTTGCGCCTGGAACGGCGCGTCACTTTCTCTTGTCTGCGGAACGCCGCCCGTGCCAAGCAAAAGTAACCAAAGAGAAGGCGCCCCCTGCATCCGGGTCTGGCTGCTACACGGCCAGACTTCCCTCACTCCGGCATTGCTCCGGGGGCACGTCACGAAGGGGCATCCCTGCCCCTTCGTTCCTCGCTCGGCGTCCATGCCTCGCGTCCCCCTGCACAACGCCTGCGTTCGGCCTCCTGAAGGGGAAGGAAGTCCGAGTTGCCTGAAGGATCGAAAGCCAGCTTCGCTCTGCTTTTCCATGCACACCCCAACAGGCGATATCACCCTTCCCCTTGCAGACGGCCGAGTGGAGCCAGCGCGCAGGGGGACGAGCGGCATGGATACCGCGAGAGGACTAGGCGTCCCCGCGATAAAGGGCCAAGGATGGCCCTTGTACGCCGGCCCCCGGAGTGCTGGCGGAAGGAGGGGAGTCCGGGGGCGAAGCTCCCGGACCCGGATGAAGGGGCGCGCTTTCTTTTGCTTACTTTTCTTTGCGCCGGGCGGCGATCCGCGTGCAAAGAAAAGTGAGGCGCCGTGAGAGGCGCGACCTGTAGCCCGAGCCGAGGAAAGCCCCACGTCAGCCACAAGCGTGCGCGCCACCCCCGGTGGAAAACGCTCTGCGGTTTTCCACCCTACGGCCTCTTCCGCGACTGGAAAAAGTGAGGCGCCGTACAAGGCGCACTCTGTGGCCGCTGCCGAGCCAAGCCAATCCCTCACGAGTACAACCACCCCTTCAACGCCTGCAGATTCCCCACCTGCAGCTGCTGCGCCGCCGCATTGGCCTGCACGGTGTTCGGGTCAATGCCGAAGCGTTGCAGCACGTACTGCACCAGGGCGCCGCGCGTCTCGACGGGCAGTTGGCCGTCGGCCATGCCGAAATCCACCTCGATGATCGCCTTCTGCGCCGGGCTCAGTCGCGCATCCGGCTCGATCAGCACGGTCACTGGCGTGTTCCACGCCTCGTCCTGTTCGCGGGTGTGCTCGCTCACATCCATCAGGTCCGGCTCGCCGCGGAAGCGGCTGAGCACGAAGTCGCGGTACTCGCGGTTCTTCTCGCAGTAGGCGCGCACGTGCCAGCGCATGCCGGTATAGACCAGGGTGTGCGGCGCCATCACACGGATTTCCACCGCCGGGTTGGCCAGCGAGACGTACTCGGTCTCCAGGCGCAACCCTTCGCGGCAGGCCTGCAGGATCGGCCGCAGCACTTCCGGGCGGATGCTGCGGTCCGGCACCTGCAGCACCTCGGTATGCGCGTAGGCCAGCGCCAGGCCTTCGATGTGTGGGGCACGCATGCGGTTCTGGTCGAGCAGGTGCAGGTAGGCGCTGGCGCTGCCATCGATGAACAGCGGGCGGAAGTTCTTGGCCGGCTTGTAGCCCTTCAGATGGCGGTCATATGTCAGGTTTTTCGACGCATGTTCGTTGAGGTAGGTGTTGATGTCCTTCGACGCCTGCTGGCGGCTGATGCCGAAGCTCTGCATCAGATGCCCCGTGGTCAGGCGGCCTTCCCACCAGGCGACGGTCTCGATCAGACGATAGCGGAGGGCGAGATCCCAGCGGATGTGGCTGATCGACTGTTTCCGTTTCATGCGCAACCTGCTCCAAAAGCTTACATGCCTCTGTCGGCATGCTCGACGTGTCGCGCGAAGCTACATATATTCCAGGTGCCTTTCAAGTCAACGAGAGCGAAGGAGGAGGCACCATGTTGCTGCAGGCTCTGGTGGTTTCGGTGCTGGCGCTGGTCGCCATGCTGTTGCTGGCCTGGTTCGCCTATGTCGAGCGCGAGCGCTAGCCAGCCGGATGCCGACCGGATGTGACAGGTTGAAGAATTCGCTGCATTTCCCGATGAACGGTCTGAATCTCCGAGCGTGGGGCATGGTCTTTGAGTCAGGCTAACCCGCACCGAGATGCTCCATGAAGACGTTGTCCCGGCATTTGGCTGAAAACTTCTCCTCGCAGTACAAGACGCGTGTCGAACCCCAACCCGACGGCTATCTGGTGGTCCACGTCGGCTATCCGATCAACGGAGCCGAGGCCACGCGGGTGATGACCGGTCGCCAGGTTCAGAACACCCTGCTAGTCGAAACCATCCTCGAAGACATTCGCAACGAGCTGGCTCGCGCCCACTGAGTCAGCCGGCCGGGCGCAGATGACGCCCCGGCGGCGGTAGCACGACGCGCACCCGCAGCCCTCCGAGCGGGCCCTGCGCCAGTTCCCAGTCGCCCTGCCAGGCGGCGACGATGTCACCGACGATGCTCAGCCCCAGCCCGTGCCCCTGGGCGTTTTCGTCCAGGCGGCCGCCGCGCGCCAGCGCCTGCTCGCGCCGATCGGCGGGGATGCCCGGTCCGTCGTCGTCCACGTCCAGCACGTAGCCGCGCTCGTCGCGCGCGATGCTCAGCCGCACCTGGCCGGCGGCCCATTTGCACGCGTTGTCCAGGAGGTTGCCGAGCAGTTCGAGCATGTCCTCGCGGTCCCACGGCAGGCGGCAGCCCGGCGGTGCCTGCCAGCGCAGGTCAAGCCCCGGGCGGTGGATCGCCGCAAGCGTGTCGAACAGCGCCGGCAGCTCGGCATCGCAATCGAAGTGCCCGCCGGGCAGCACCTCGCCGGCCAGGCGCGCGCGGCCGAGCTCGCGGCTGACACGCTGCTGGATCTGTCCCAGCTGCTCGGCCAGCGCCGCACGCAGCTCGGGGTGGGCCGCCAGTTCCTCGCGCTGTAGCAGGCTGGTCAGCACGGCCAGCGGCGTCTTCAACGCATGACCGAGGTTGCCCAGGGCATTGCGCGAGCGCTTGAGGGTTTCATCGGTGTGCTGCAGCAGGTGGTTGATCTGTTCGACCAGCGGCTGCAGCTCCAGCGGCACGTCGCCTTCGAGCTGCTGGCGCTGGCCCTGCTGTAGCTGGGCGATCTGCTGGCGGGCGCGCTCCAGCGGGCGCAGCGCCAGGCTCACCGCATAGCGCTGCAGCAGCACGAACACCAGCAGCGCCACGCCGACCAGGCCCAGGCCGCCCAGGCGCACCCGCGCGAAGCTGTCGAGAATCGGGCTGTAGTCCTGGGCGACGCTGATCACGATCGGCTGGCCCTCGCGTCGGTAATGCGCGGTATAGGCGAGCAGCCGCTGGCCCTGCGGGCCGGCGAGCAGCTCCGGCGCCAGGCCCGTTGCGTCCGGCCAGTCGGGGCTGGCGTCCCAGAGCGAGCGCGAACGCCAGGTGCGGCCCGGCAGTTCGATGCGAAAGTAGTGGCCGGAAAAGGCCCGCTGGTAACGCGGATTGAGCCGCTGGGTGTCGAGCTTCATGCCGTCGCTGCCGCGCACCACGGCCAGCAGCAGGCCTTCGGTTTCCTCGCGCAGGTCGGTCTCCAGGCTGCGTTGCAGCCCGCTCTCGAACAGCCAGAGGCTGGTCTGCAGCAGCACCAGGCCGACGATCACCAGAACCGCCGCCAGGCCCAGGCTGAGGCTGCGCTGGATGGACCTCACGAGGCGCTGCCGAAGCAATAGCCCTGGCCGCGGCGGGTCTGGATCAGCTCGCGGCCGAGCTTGCCGCGCAGGCGATTGATGTGCACCTCGATGACGTTGGAGTCGCGCTCGGTTTCGCCGTCATACAGATGCTCGGCGAGCTGGGTCTTGGACAGGACCTGCCCCGGGTGCAGCATGAAATAGCGCAGCAGGCGGAACTCCCCGGCGGTCAGCTCGACATCCTCGCCGTTGCGCCGACAGCTCTGCCGGGCCTCGTCCAGCGCCAGCCCGCCGGCTTCGAGCAGCGGCTGGTTGGCCAGGCCGTGCGCGCGGCGCAGCAGGGCCTGCACGCGCAGCAGCAGCTCCTCCGGGTGAAAAGGCTTGGTCAGGTAATCGTCGGCACCGGCCTTGAGGCCCTCGATGCGCTCGGCCCACGAGCCGCGGGCGGTCAGGATCAGCACCGGCGCCGTCAGGCCGCGGGCGCGCCAGGCGCGCAGCACCTCCAGCCCCGGCTTGCCGGGCAGGCCGAGGTCGAGAATGATCAGGTCATAGGGTTCGCTGGTGCCCTGGTAGTCCGCATCGCGGCCATCGGCCAGCCAGTCGGTGGCGTAACCCTGGCGGTTGAGGCTGGCGACCAGCTCGTCGGCCAGCGGTACGTTGTCTTCGACGACCAGCAGGCGCATCAGTCCACCTCATCCTTGAGCACCTCGCCGGTGCGGGCATCGAGCTCCAGCTCGCGGGCGACGCCCTCACCGGTCAGCAGCTCGATCTCGTAAACGTAGCGTTCGTCCTCCTCCTCCAGTTCGGCCTCCAGCAGGTGAGCGCCGGGGTGGCGCTGCAGGGCCTGTTGCAGCAAGCGATCGAGCGGCAGGATCAGGCCCTCGCGGCGTAGCCGCAGGGCCTCGTCCTGGTCGAGATCGCGGCTTGCCGCCGGGGTGGCGGCAAGCAGCAGGGCCAGTGGAAGCGTCCAGAGCAGGGGAGAGGGCATCAGTCGTCCTGGTGATCCTTGAGTACTTCGCCGGTCTTGGCGTCGAGTTCCAGATCCCATTGCACACCTTTGTCGTCGCGCAGTTCAACCTGGTAGATGTAACGGCCGTACTCCTCCTCGAGCTCGGTCTCCTCGACCTTGGCGCCCGGGTGCTTGGCCAGCGCCGCCTCGTTGAGCTTCTCGAACGACTGGATGGTGCCGGCGTCACGCAGCTTCAGCGCCTCGTCGGGACCCAGGTCGCGGGCCATCGCCAGGTTGGCGCCGAAAACGAGAGCGGTCGCAGTCATCAGGGTAGTGAAGGTTTTCATCAGTGAATCTCCGTAATGGGTGGGTACGATTCAAAGGCTACCGGGCATCGCTTACATGAAGCTGAATGGCTGTGCGGCTCGACAAAACCGGCTGAGCTGCCAGCCTTGTCGAAAGCTGCGTGGTCCCCGGCAGCTCCCTCGCGCAGGAGACGATCCCATGAAGCGCCTGTTCCTCGCCGCATTCGCCGCGGCTGTGCTGATCTGCCCATTGCTTTCTCCGCTGCAGGCCCAGGACCTGCTCAAGCCGGCCGGCGAGGGCCAGCCGCCCGCGCTGCCCGAAGAGCCGGTCGAAGGCCTGCAATCGGCGCCGTTGATCATGGCCGAGGGGCGTATCGAGCGCATCGATCGCGACCGCGGCATCGTGACCATCGCGCATGACCCGGTAACCGCACTTGGCTGGCCTGCGGGTACGCATCGTTTCCATGTCATCCGCGAACAGCTCGACGGGCTGGGTGCCGGCGATGAGGTGCGCTTCTCGTTCCAGGGTAGCGGCGAGGCGGCGGCGATCGTGGCAATCGATCCCCGGCGATGAACCTTGTTACAGGCCCTGCCGGAACTCCCCGAGCGCCGGCCGGCTCAGTATCTCCGTAAGCCTTTCGTCATCACCCTGGAGGTTCACCATGATCAAAGCCCTGACCACCGTTGCCGCCATCGCCATGCTCGGTTCGGCGACCGCCTTTGCCGCCGACAAGCCGGGCCAAGGCTGGATCAGCCTGGAGCAGGCCGTGGAGAAGGCCAAGGCCGCCGGTTATACCGAGCTTTACGGGATCGAGGCCGACAATGACGGCTGGGAAGGCGAGGGGATGAAGGCCGACGGCAAGAAGTACGAGTTCACCATCGACGGCAAGACCGGCGAAGTCACCCGCGACAGGGAAGACTGACCCTCCCCGGCGCAGGGCAGCACGCCCTGCGCCACGCCTGCCAGCCAGGTATCATCGCCGGCCCGACCGCTTCCAGTTGCGCCGCCCATGCTTCCCCCCGATGCCCGCCCCAGTACCCTGCACCTGCCACCCGGCGACTGGCCTACGGTGCTCGACTGCCTGTGCCAGCGCTTTCCCGCCATCGACCGCCAGACCTGGCTCGAGCGCATGGCGCGCGGCCGCGTGCTGGATGCCGAAGGCCGGCCGATCGATGCCAGCCGGCCGTACCGGGCGGGGCTCAAGGTGCATTACTTCCGCGAGGTGCCAGACGAGACGCCCGTGCCGTTCGAGGAGCGCATCCTGCATGTCGACGAGCACCTGGTGGTCGCCGACAAGCCGCATTTCCTGGCGGTGATGCCCGCCGGCGAGTACGTCGAACAGACCCTGCTGGCACGCCTGTGCCGGCGCCTCGGCAATCCCGATCTGGTGCCCATTCACCGCATCGACCGGCTGACCGCCGGGCTGGTGCTGTTCTCGGCCAACCGTGAAAGCCGTGGCGCCTACCAGGCGCTGTTTCGCGAGCGTGCGGTGAGCAAGCGCTACGAGGCGATCTGCCCGGCGCTGCCAGGGCTGCCATTCCCGCGCGTGCAGCGGCTGTGCATGGTGCCTGGCGAGCCGTTCTTTCTGATGCGCGAAGGCGACGGCGAGCCCAATAGCGAGACGCGCATCGAAGTCCTCGAGCGCCGCGGCGAGCTGTGGCGTTACGCGCTGGAACCGGTGACCGGGCGCAAACATCAGCTGCGCCTGACCATGGCCAGCCTGGGTGCCGGCATCTGCAACGATCCCTTCTATCCGCAACTGGCCGAGCGCAGCGCGCGCGAGCGCGACGACTATGCGCGGCCGCTGAAGCTGCTGGCGCGCCGCCTGCAGTTTCGCGATCCGCTGAGCGGCGCCGAGCGACTCTTCGAGAGCGGCCTGACGCTCGACTGGTGAACCGCACCACGGCGGCGCGCGTCGGTCTGAATCGGTAGCGCCACAGCCGCGAGGCCGCCATGCCCGAAGGTCCGTCGATTGTCATCCTGCGCGAAGAACTGGCGCCGTTCGTCGGTCGCCGCATCGCGCGCGTCGAAGGCAGTGCCCGCATCGATCAGGCGCGCCTGTCAGGCCAGCGGCTGCGTGCGATACGCAGCTGGGGCAAGCACTTGCTGATCGAATTGGAGGATGTCTCGGTTCGCATTCATCTGCTGCTGTTCGGCAGTTACCGGATCGATGAGCGCAAGGATTCGAAGCCACGTCTGCGCCTGCGCTTTGCCGAGGGCGAGTTGAATTTCTACGCCTGTTCCGTGCAGTTGATCGAAGGGCCGCTGGAGGCGGCCTACGACTGGAGCCGCGATCTGATGAGCACCGCCTGGCGCCCGCGAGCCACGCTCAAGCGCCTGCGCGAGCGTCCGCGCCTGCTGGCCTGTGACGCGCTGCTCGACCAGACGCTGTTCGCCGGCTCCGGCAACATCATCAAGAACGAGGTGCTCTACCGCATCCGCGTGCACCCGCTGTCGCTGATCGGCGAACTGCCACCGGCGAAGCTGCGCGAGCTGGTACGTGAGGCGCGCCGCTACAGCTTCGAATTCCTCGACTGGAAGAAGGCCGGCGTGCTCAAGGCCAACTGGCTGGCGCATGGCAAGAGCACTTGCGTGCGCTGCCGAATCCCGTTGGTCAAGGCCAAGGCACTGGGCCGCGCCCGGCGCCGGGCATTCTTCTGCGAACGCTGCCAGAAGCGCTACGGTGATGCCACGCAGCTCAGCCCCGACGAGCCGAGCGCGGTGGATGAGGGGTAGGGTGGCGGCGGCGCAGCCTTTTCCACTCGGTTGGTTCGGCGCTGCCGGGTGCCTGGCTTAGGTGGAAAAGTGCTGCGCACGTTTTCCACCCTACGGCGGGCACGGCGTTGGGGCGCAGAGGTCGGGGCAGGCAGGGGCTCGTAGGGTGGACAACGGCAACGCCTTGGCCACGCGGTTGATCCGCCGCCACCGAGTTGGCTCGCCGGGTTTCGGTGGAAAAGCTGCGCGTTTTCCACCCTACGGTGGGCACGGCGTTGGGCCGCAGAGGGTCGGGGCAGGCAGGGGGCTCGTAGGGTGGACAACGGCAGCGCCTTGTCCACGCGGTTGATCCGCCGCCACCGAGTTGGCTCGCCGGGTTTCGGTGGAAAAGCTGCGCGTTTTCCACCCTACGGTGGGTTCGGCGTTGAGGTGCAGACGGTCGGCCTAGGCAGGGTGCTCGTAGGGTGGACAACGGCGCAGCCTTGTCCACGCGGTTGGTCCGCCGCCACCGAGCTGGTTCGCCGGGTTTCGGTGGAAAAGCTTCGCGTTTTCCACCCTGCGGCGGGCACGGCGTTGGAGCGCAGAGGGTCGGGGCAGGCAGGGTGCTCGTAGGGTGGACAACGGCGCAGCCTTGTCCACGCGGTTGGTCCGGCGCTACCGGGTGCCTGGCTTAAGTGGAAAAGTGCTGCGCACGTTTTCCACCCTACGGTTTCAATGCAGCAGCGGCCTGAGCGCCTCGGCCAGCTGCGGCGCCATCGCCACGGCGTTGCTCTCGTGGGCGATGCAGTCGGTGCTCCAGACGTGCTCGACGCCGGCCTCGCGGATGACCTGCAGCGCATCGCCGGCGAACAGCGCGTGGGTCACCGCGACGTCCACCGAGGCGGCGCCGGCGGCGAGCAGCTTCTGCGCGGCCTCGGCGAGCGTGCGCCCGGAGCTGGCGACGTCATCGAGCAGCACCACGCGGCGCCCGGCGAACGGCAATTCGGGCAGGGCGATCTCGACCTGATGGTCGCCGTGGCGCAGCTTGTTGCACACGCCATATTCGAAACCATGCTCGGCCGCAGCCGCCTCGATCCATTGCCTGGCTTCGGCATCCGGGCCGATCAGCAGCGCGTCGGGATGCCGCTCGGCGATCAGGCGCGCCAGCGCCGGCGCCGCGCAGAGGGTGACGGCATCGGCCAGCGGCACGGCCTCCTGCAGGGTCGCGACGCGGTGCAGGTGCGGGTCGACGGTGATCAGGCCGTCGAAATGGTCGGCCAGCAGCCGGCCGATCACCCGCTGGCTGACCACTTCCCCCGGGTTGAAGGCGATGTCCTGGCGCATGTAGGCCAGATAGGGCGTGACCAGGATCAGCCGCTTGGCGCCCAGGCGGCGCGCTTCGCCGGCCACCAGCAGCAGCTCGACGAGCTTTTCGTTGGGGTGGTCGAGGCCGCGGTAGAGCACCAGTTGCTCGGCCAGCGCCTGGCCCTCGGCGAGTGGCAGGCGCAGGCGCAGTTCGTCGTCAGGGAAGCGGTGGCGTTCGACCGCGGCGGCAGGCAGGCCGCAGGCCTCGGCCAGGCGCAGCGCGGCGGCGCGTTCGTCATCGAAATACAGCAGCAGGCTTTGCATCAGAACTCCACGAATACGGCCGGCACCTGATCGGCGCGGCCGAGGCTGACGCCATTGGCCCGCTCGGTGGCCTGGCGGGCAAAGGCGAGGTCGGCGGGAAAGTCCGCGTAGACGCGATAAAGACAGTCGCCCGTGTGCACCGGTTCGCCGAGCTTGCGCAGCAGGTCGACCCCGGCGCCCTGCACCTTGGGCGCGCCGGCCAGGTTGGCGATGCGCGCCAGCTGCAGATTGTCGATGCCGGTGACCACGCCGTCGCGTTCGGCGAGCACGTCGAAACTGAGCCTGGCCAGCGCCGGCTGGTTGTGGTCGAACGGCCGTGCGCCCTGGGCGGCGATGATCGATTGCATCTTCTTCAGTGCGCGGCCCGACTCGAGGATGTCACGGGCGATGGCGTAGCCGTCGCCGCCGCGCACGTCCGGGTCGAACTCGAGCATGCGCCCGGCCAGGCGCAGGGCCTTCTGCCGCAGGTCGTTCGGCGCGCGCGGGTCGTTCTGCAGCACGCGCATCACGTCGCGTGCCTCGAGCACCGGGCCGATGCCGTTGCCGATCGGCTGGCGGCCGTCGGTAATCACCACGTCGAGGGTCAGGCCCAGGCGCGCGGCGACGAATTCGAACAGCTTGCGCAGGCGCTGCGCTTCGGCCATCGAGCGGACCTTGGCGGTCGGGCCGATGGGAATGTCGAGCAGCAGATGGGTGGAGCCGGCGGCGACCTTCTTCGACAGGATCGAGGCGACCATCTGCCCGGGCGAGTCGATCGACAGCGGGCGTTCGACGGCGATCAGCACATCGTCGGCCGGCGACAGGTCGCTGGTCCCGCCCCAGGCCAGGCAGCCGCGTTCCTCGCGGACCATCTCGCAGAGGCGCTCGAACGGCAGTTCGACGTTGGCCAGCACTTCCATGGTGTCGGCGGTACCGGCCGGCGAGGTGATCGCCCGCGAGCTGGTCTTCGGGCAGAGCATGCCGTGCGCCGCGACGATCGGCACCACCAGCATCGAGGTGCGGTTGCCGGGGATGCCGCCGATGCAGTGCTTGTCCACCACCGGGTGCTCACGCCAGTCCAGCTGGCGGCCGACGCGGATCATCGCGTCGGTGAGGAAGTACACCTCCTCGCGGTCCAGCTCGCCCTGGTTGCAGGCGACCACGAAGGCGGTCAGCTCGATCTTCGAATAGCGGTGCTCGGCGACGTCGCGCACGATCGCCCGGAAGTCCTCGCGGCGCAGGCGCTCGCCGGCGATCTTGCGGTGTAGCGCCGGGATCGACAGGGCCGGCTCGGCCTGGGCGATCGAGGCGGGCACGCCAGCCTCGGCGCCGAGCTGGGCGAAGGCGTCCTCGGACAGGCCCAGCTCGTCGCAGCCGACGATCGCGGGGTCGTCCACCAGGTTGAGGCTGGCCAGGATGCGCTTGCCGTTGACCCGCACCTCGACCTTGGCCAGCGCCTGGAAGCCTTCGGCACGGCAGGCGGCGCAGTCGCGGTGCAGGTAGGCGACGTTCTCGCGGTAGGTGTCGATGGCGACCCGGCGCAGCGCCAGGTGCACGGGCTGCAGGCTGGCGCTCGGGGTCTGGTTGGAAAGGCTGGTCATGGCGCGGGTCCGTTGCTGTCGTGGGGCGGCCGCAAGGCGGCTCCGGTGTTATGTAACGCCGCCGCAGCGGCTTGCCAAGCGCAAGGAAGCTTTTTGCCGGCTGGCCTTGTCCCACGTCATATACCCGCCGCGCGCGATCGCCCGGCGATCAACCGCTAACCATCGGAGAACCCATGCTCGATCTGGCGGCTGCATTTATCGCGCTGACGACCTTTTTCACCTACCTCAACTACCGCTTCATCCGCCTGCCGCCGAGTATCGGCGTGATGGTCACCGCGCTGCTGCTCTCGCTGCTTCTGCAGGGCCTGGCGGCGCTGGGCTTTCCGGTGCTGGAGGTGGAGGCGCAGGAGCTGATCCGCCAGATCGACTTCTCCGACGTGCTGATGACCTGGTTTCTGCCTGCACTGCTGTTCGCCGGTGCGCTGCACGTCAACCTCGACGATCTGCGTCACTACCGCTGGCCGATCGGCCTGCTCGCCACCGCCGGGGTGCTGCTCTCCACCTTCGTGGTCGCCGGCCTGGCCTATGCCATCGTCGGCGCGTTCGGCTGGCGCCTGGATTTCATCTACTGCCTGCTGCTCGGTGCGCTGATCTCACCGACCGACCCGATCGCGGTGATGGGCATTCTCAAGACCAGCGGCGCGCCAGGGCCGCTGCAGACCACCATCGTCGGCGAATCGCTGTTCAATGACGGCACCGCGGTGGTGGTGTTCAGCATCCTGCTCGGCGTGCTCACCCTGGGGCAGACGCCGACTGCCGGGGCAGTCGGCCTGCTGTTTCTCGAGGAGGCGGTGGGCGGTGTGCTCTTCGGCCTGGTGCTGGGCTTCGGGGTGTTCCTGCTCATGCGCCGTGTCGACGAGCACCAGCCCACGGTGATGCTGACCCTGGCGCTGGTCTTCGGTGGCTCGGCGCTGGCCACGCACCTGCACGTCTCGGCGCCGATCAGCATGGTCGTGGCCGGGCTGATCATCGGCAACCAGGGCCGGCGCAAGGCGATGGACGAGGATGCACGGCGCTATGTCGATGGCTTCTGGGAGCTGGTCGACGAGGTGCTCAACGCCCTGCTGTTCGCGCTGATCGGCCTGGAACTGCTGGTGCTGCCGTTCGGCTGGCTGCCGCTGCTCGCCGCCTTGCTGCTGGGCGCCGCGGTGCTGGCGTCGCGCTTCGTCACCGTGGCGAGCATCATCAACCTGCTGCGCCGGTTGCGCGGCGGCGACCGGCGCACCGGCCCCGGTGCGGTGCGCTTGCTGACCTGGGGCGGGCTGCGCGGCGGCGTCTCGCTGGCGCTGGCGCTGTCCTTACCGCTCGGCGAACAGCGCGACCTGGTGCTGACGCTGACCTACCTGGTGGTGCTGATGTCGATCCTGCTGCAGGGGCTCACCGTCGGCCGCGTGGTCTGTGCGCTCTACGGTCGCCGCGCCGAGCCGGCCACCGACGAGATGCACTGAGCGCGTTCAACTGCCGAGTCCCAGCTCGGCCATCTTGCGGTACAGCGTCGAGCGCCCGAGGCCGAGCGCGCGGGCCGCCTCGACCACGTTGCCCTGATGCTGCGCCAGGGCCGCGGCAATCAGCTCGCGTTCGAATGCCGCGCGGGCCTGCTGGAAGTCACCGACCGGCGCTGCATGCGGCGCGCCCGCGGTGGTTTCCAGCGGCTGCAGCCTGCCAAGTGCGCGACGGATGTCGGCCTCGCCGAGTTCGGCGCTGTCGGCATGCAGGGCGGCGCGTTCGAGCACGTTGCGCAGTTCGCGGATGTTGCCCGGCCAGGCGTGGCGGGCGAGCAGGGCGAGGCCATCGGGGTGCAGTTCGTGGTCGCCGGGCAGCTCGTCGAGGATCGCCTCGCACAGCGCCGGCAGATCGGCCAGGCGTTCGCGCAGGGGCGGCACGCGGATCGGCAGCACATTGATGCGGTAGTAGAGGTCGGCGCGAAAGCTGCCGCGGGCGACCGCCTGTTCCAGGTCGATGGAGGTCGCGGCGATCAGGCGTACATCGCTCTGCAGCATCTCGTCGGAGCCGACCGGCTCGAACTCCTTCTCCTGCAGCACGCGCAGCAGCTTGCTTTGCAGGGCCAGCGGCATGTCGCCGATCTCGTCGAGAAACAGCGTGCCGCCCTGGGCGATCTGCAGCTTGCCCGGCCGGCCCTTGCGCGTGGCGCCGGTGAAGGCGCCCGGCGCGGTGCCGAAGAACTCGGCCTCCAGCAGGCTTTCGGGAATCGCCGCCGCGTTGATGCTGACGAACGGCTTGTTGGCCCGCGGCGAGGCGGCATGGATGGCATGCGCGAGCAGTTCCTTGCCGGTGCCGGTCTCGCCGAGCAGCAGCACCGGCGATTCCACCGTGGCGCTGCGCCGGGCGTGCCGTTTGACCTCCAGGCTCTGGGCGCTGGTGCCGATGAAATGGGCGAAGCTGTACTTGGCCTGGCGCGCGCGCAGCAGCGAGCGGGTCGAGGCCAGTTCTTCCTGCATGCGTTGATAGCGGGTCAGCAGCGGCGACAGCGCGCGCAACTCGTCGAACAGGGCGAAGCCGATGGCGCCGATGATCTGCCCGTCGTCGTCGTGCACCGGCAGGCGCATGACCACCACCGGGCTGTCCGGCGTGTCGAGCATGTCCAGCAGCATGGGCTTGCCGGTGCTGACCACCTCGCGCAGCAGGCTGCCGGGAATCACCGTCTCGCAGGGCTTGCCGATCGCCTGCTCGGGGCTGTCGAGGCCGAAACGGCGCGCGTAGCGTTCGTTGATCCAGACGATGTTGGCGTCGCGGTCGACGATGATGGTGCCTTCGCTGGAGTGCTCGAAGATCTCGAACAGCGAGCGGATCGCCAGCTGGCGGACGTGCGGGTAGTCCTTGAGGTTGTGATTCATGCGGCTCCGTGCGCCCGCGCCGGCGACTCCGGCACGGGCGCCTGGCAGGGTCAGGTGAGGAAATAGAGCCCGCCGGCGATCACCAGGCCGGAGAAGACCAGCGTCAGCAGGCAGTAGCCCATGATGTCACGCGCGCCGAGCCCGGCAATACCCAGCAGCGGCAGCGCCCAGAACGGCTGGATCATGTTGGTCCAGGCATCGCCCCAGGCAATCGCCATGGCGGTGACCTGCGGCGGCACGCCCAGCGCCGCGCCGGCCGGCAGCATGATCGGCCCCTGCACCGCCCACTGGCCGCCGCCGGAGGGCACGAAGACGTTGACCAGCCCGGCGCTGAGAAAGGCCAGCACCGGAAAGGTGTCGGCCGTCGACCAGGCGACGAAGCGGTCGGTGACCAGGCGACCGAGCGACAGCCCGGCGGCATTGGCGCCGACCATCATGCCCATGATCCCGGCGTAGAAGGGGAACTGCACGACGATCCCGGCGATGCCACGAATGCTCTCCTCGATGGCGCGCATGTAGCGCTCCGGCGTGCCGTGCAGCAGCAGGCCGGCGAAGAGAAAGATCGAGATGACGATGTTCAGGCTCAGCGCCAGGCCGTTCTCGCTGAAGTAGCGGTAGAAGAACAGCAGTGCCAGCGCGACGACGACCAGGCCGAGGATGCGGCTGTCGTCCAGGCGCTGCACGGCGGTCTCGCGTGGCACCGCGTCGGCTTCCGGCTCCTTCAGCAGCGCCGGGTCGACCTGCTTCGGCTGCCTGGGCTGCATCGCCCAGTTGAGCAGCGGCAGGCCGACCACCAGCACGGCGATGATGATCAGGTTGTAGGAGGCGAACATGGTCTGGCCGACGTCGATGGCTTCGCTCAGCGCACCGCCGGTCATCTTCGCCAGGTCCGCGCCGCCGCTGGCCAGCGACAGCGGGATCGAGCCGGAAAAGCCGCCGTGCCAGATGAGAAAGCCCGAATAGGCCGCGGCGACCAGCAGCGGGTAGTCGACGCCGCGCACCTGGCGGGCCAGCGCGCGGGCGAACACCGCGCCGATCACCAGGCCGAAGCCCCAGTTGATCCAGGAACCGGCCAGCGCCACCAGGGTCACCAGAATGATCGCCTGCCCCGGAGACTGCGGCACCCGGGCCATGCGGTCGAGCAGTCGATTGATCGCCGGCGCGCGGGCCAGGGCATGGCCGGTGACCAGGATCAGCGACATCTGCATGGTGAAGGCCAGCAGGTTCCAGAAGCCGTTGCCCCAGTGCTGCGCCATCGCCGTCAGCCCCTGGCCGGTGGCGAGCATCGCGGCGACCAGCACGATCAGCGTCAGCAGGATGGCGAAGACGAAGGGCGAGGGCAGGAAACGCTGCACCAGGTAGACGCTGGCGGCGGTTATTCTGTTGAGCATCGGAAGGTCCTCGTTTGTTGTTCTTGTCCATGGCGGGCGTGCCCGCTTCGGTTATTGAGTGCGGCGCGAGGATCGCCGTTCCCCGGGTTCGTCAAAGGTTCATGGCATGCGCGCACTGGCTTGGCTGATCGTCTCGACCGCTCTGCTCTGGGAGCTGCCGCCCGCGCTGGCGCAGGACCGCCTGGCGCTGCGCATCGGTGGGGAAACGCTGCGGGTGGAGCTGGCTGCCAGCGACCTCGAGCGCGCCCGCGGGCTGATGGCGCGCACCGAGCTGCCGGCCGACGCCGGCATGCTGCTGCGCTTCGAGCGCCCCGGGCGCCATTGCCTGTGGATGAAGAACACGCCGTTGCCGCTGTCGGCGGCGTTCATCGACGACGCCGGGCGGAT
The DNA here is from genome assembly GCF_000818015.1 of Stutzerimonas balearica DSM 6083. Taxonomy (NCBI): domain Bacteria; kingdom Pseudomonadati; phylum Pseudomonadota; class Gammaproteobacteria; order Pseudomonadales; family Pseudomonadaceae; genus Stutzerimonas; species Stutzerimonas balearica. Next base: position 3,638,075 of record NZ_CP007511.1, on the reverse strand, counting down.
CGTCGATCTGATCGACCTCGAGCCGCTGAGCACCGAGATCCGCTGCTCGCAAGCGCCGGCGCGTTATGCGCTGGAGGTGAACCAGGGCTGGTTCGCCGAGCACGCCATCGGCCCGGGCGCACGGGTGGAGGGATTGCCTGCGGACTAGCGCCGGCTCGCGCCGGCGCCGCCGCTCAGTAGCGGAACTGCCCGACCAGCGTTTGCAGGCCCACCGCGAGATGCGCGAGCTGGCTGCTGGCCTGCGCGGTCTGGCCGGCCGATTCGGTGACGCGATCGGCCACCTGATTGATGTTCACCACGTTCTGGCTGATTTCGTCAGCCACCGCGCTCTGCTGCTCGGCGGCGCTGGCGATCTGGGTGTTCATGTCGCTGATGCGGGTGACCGCGCCAGTGATGCCGCTCAGCGAGTCACCGGCCTGCTGGGCCTGGCGCACGCTGACCTCGACCTGGGCACGGCCCCGCAGCATCACCGCGGCGGAGTCGCGCGCGCCGGCCTGCAGCTGCTCGATCACCTGCTGGATTTCCACCGTCGACTGCTGGGTGCGCGAGGCGAGCGTGCGAACCTCGTCGGCCACCACGGCGAAGCCGCGGCCCTGTTCGCCAGCCCGCGCCGCCTCGATGGCAGCGTTCAGCGCCAGCAGGTTGGTCTGCTCGGCGACGCCGCGGATCACGTCCAGCACGGCGCTGATGCTCTGGCTGTCGGCCTCCAGCCGCTGGATGGCGGCAGCGGTACGCTCGACCTCGGCCGAGACGTTTTCGATCGAGCTGACCGTCTGCTGCACCACCTGCTGGCCCTGCTGGGCCTGCTCATCGGCGGCCTGGGCCGATTCGGCCGCCAGTGCGGCGTTACGCGCGACGTCCTGCACGGTGGCGGTCATCTCGTTCATTGCCGTGGCCACCAGCTCGATCTCGTGGCGCTGTTGTGCGACGTCGCGGTTGAACTCGTCGGTGATCGCCGACATCTCCTCGGCCGCGGCGGCCACTTGCGTCGTCGAGCCGGCCACCTCGCTGACCAGCCGGCGCACCTTCTCGACGAACAGGTTGAAGGCACCGGCCAGCTCGGCTACCTCGTTGCGCCCGCGCTGTTCCAAGCGCCGAGTGAGGTCGCCTTCGCCGGCGGCGATATCGCGCATCGCATCGACCGCGACCCGGATCGGGCTGACGATGCCGCGCGCCACCAGGGCCGCGACCAGCAGGCCGATGGCCAGCGCGATGCCGGCGACGACCAGTGCGGTGTTGCGCATCGAGGCCAGTGCGTCGGCGTAGCGGGTGCGGTCCATCGCCACTTCCAGCACGCCCAGCGGCTTGCCGGAGAAGTCCTCGACCGCCGATACCAGAACCGCCACCGGCTGGCCGTCGGCCTCGGCCTGGAAGATCACGTCATTGCCGGCGAGCGCCTGGCCGCGCTGCTCATCGCTGACCAGGGGGCTGCCAAATGTGGTGGCGAAGGGCTTGAAGCTGCCGCTGGCCTCGCGCAGCACCAGGCCGACGTCGACGTGGTAGCGCGCCTTGAAGGCGTCGAAGAACGCCTGGCCCAAGGACAGGCCGAACTCCACCGAGCCAACCGGCCGGCCCTGATGGCTGATCGGCACGAGGCCGCGAATGCCCAGGCCGGCGACGCCGGACTCGACACCCCGCACCGGCGTCTGGCGGGCGTTGGTGTCGACGATGGTCTGGCGGATCGCGGAAAGGTCGTCACCGAACTGCGCCGGCTTGTGCACGCGCAGGAAGGAGGTGGCCGGTGCCTTGTGGAACTGGAACTGGGTCAGGCCATAGTCGTTCGCCAGCTTCGCATAGCCCGGCACGAACAGCGCCGAGAGTCGTTCACGGTCATCGTCGGCCATCGCCTGCTGCACCTCGGGGATGTTCGCCACCAGGGCGGCGAGGCGCTCGGCGGTGAGGCTTTCGGCGGCGATGGTGGTGCTGACGTTGTCGAAGATGCCGCGCAGCTCGCGGCGCTCGGCGTCGGCCAGCAGGCTTTCGAAGCGGCTGAAGAACAGGGCGGTCAGGGTCGTGACGGTGACGATCAGCAGCAGCACGATACTGATCGCGATGCGCTGTCCGATGCGGATATTGGCGAGCATGCTCTGGAACTCCCGGCAGTAGGAAGGCTGCCGATGGGCAATGGAAGGGTGGGGCGTCGAAGGGGCTGCCTGGGGCGATAGGCATCGCCCGTAATATCGACCGGCAGGGCCGGGACCTTAAATCTTTCCTACAAGCGGCAGCGGCCGCTCAATCCAGCGGCAGCTCCGTGGTCCGCTTCACCTCGCTCATGGCGATGTGCGAGTGCGCTTCCTGCACGTGTGGGCGCTGCAGTAGCTGGTCGCGCAGGAAGCGCTCGTAGCTGTCGATATCGCGCGCCACCACCTTGAGCAGGTAGTCCGACTCGCCGGCCATGGTGTGGCATTCGAGCACCTCGGGGTAGCCGACCACGGCCTGCTCGAATTCGTCGAGGTTGCTGCGCCCATGGGCCGAGAGCTTGATGTTGACGAACACCGTCATGTCCAGCCCGAGCTTCTTCGGGTTGAGCAGGGCGACCTTGCGCTCGATCAGCCCTTCTTCCTGCATGCGGTGGATGCGTCGCCAGCAGGGCGACTGCGAGAGCTCGACCTTTTCGGCGATCTCGGCGGCCGACAGGTCGGCGTTGTGTTGCAGCAGGCGGAGGATCTTGCGGTCGACGGTGCTCAGCGGGGTCTGCATGTTCATTCCAGTTTTGTTGTTGTCGGCGAATCGTTCATGCAAGCGAACGTGGTTCTAGCGCAAAAGTAGAAAGAAAATCTCCCCTCGTCACGGCCAGACTGTAATCACGTGCCGGCGGGGCGATCCCCTGCCGCGAAAAAGGCGGGTGGCGCCGAACGCGACCACCCTGACTCCGATAACAACAAATTAGGAGCGCCCCATGTCTCTGGCCGAGATCCGTCTGGACGACAAGTACCGCCTTGCCACCGGGCACCTGTACCTCACCGGTACCCAGGCCCTGACCCGTCTGCCGATGCTCCAGCATCAGCGCGACCAGGCGCGTGGCCTGAACACCGGCGGCTTCATTTCCGGCTATCGCGGCTCGCCCCTGGGCGGGCTGGACAAGAGCCTCTGGGAAGCCCGCGACTACCTCAAGCAACACGCCATCCACTTCCAGCCGGGCGTCAACGAAGAGCTGGCCGCCACCGCGGTGTGGGGCAGCCAGCAGGCCAACCTGTTCCCCGGCGCCCGGTACGACGGCGTGTTCGCCATGTGGTACGGCAAGGGGCCGGGCGTCGACCGTGCCGGCGACGTGTTCAAGCATGCGAATGCGGCGGGTGTCTCCCCGCATGGCGGCGTGCTGCTGCTGGCGGGTGACGATCACGGCTGCAAATCCTCGACGCTGCCGCACCAGAGCGAGCATGCCTTCATCGCCGCCTCGATTCCGGTGCTGAATCCGGCCAACGTCCAGGAAATCCTCGACTACGGCATCATCGGCTGGGAGCTGTCGCGCTACTCCGGTTGCTGGGTGGCGCTGAAGACCATCGCTGAAAATGTCGATTCCTCCGCCGTGGTGGAAGTCGACCCGCTGCGCGTGCAGACGCGCATCCCGGACGATTTCGAGCTGCCCGAGGACGGCGTGCACATCCGCTGGCCGGACCCGCCGCTGGCTCAGGAAAAGCGCCTCAACCTGTACAAGATCTACGCCGCACGCGCCTTCGCCCGGGCCAACAACCTGAACCGGGTGATGCTCGATTCGCCGAACCCGCGCCTTGGCATCATCACCACCGGCAAGTCCTATCTCGACGTGCGGCAGGCGCTGGATGACCTGGGCCTGGACGAAGCGCTGTGCGCCTCGGTCGGCCTGCGGGTGCTCAAGGTCGGCATGAGCTGGCCGCTGGAGCCGGTCTCGGTGCACGAGTTCGCCCAGGGGCTGGACGAGATTCTGGTGGTCGAGGAGAAGCGCAGCATCATCGAGGACCAGCTCACCGGACAGCTCTACAACTGGCCCGTCAGCAAGCGTCCGCGGGTGGTCGGCGAATTCGACGAGCAGGGCAATTCATTGCTGCCGAACCTCTCCGAGCTGACCCCGGCGATGATCGCCCGGGTGATCGCCAAGCGCCTCGCGCCGATCTACACCAGCGACAGCATCCAGACCCGCCTGGCCTTCCTGGCCGCCAAGGAAAAGGCCCTGGCCGCGCGCAGCTACAGCACCGTGCGCACCCCGCACTACTGCTCCGGCTGCCCGCACAACACCTCCACCAAGGTGCCCGAGGGCAGCCGCGCCTCGGCCGGCATCGGCTGCCACTACATGGTGCAGTGGATGGACCGGCGCACCGAGACCTTCACCCAGATGGGCGGCGAGGGCGTCAACTGGATCGGCCAGGCGCCGTTCACCGACACCCCGCACATGTTCCAGAACCTCGGCGACGGCACCTACTTCCACTCCGGCAGCCTGGCGATCCGCGCCGCCGTGGCGGCGGGCGTCAACATCACCTACAAGGTGCTCTACAACGACGCCGTGGCGATGACCGGCGGCCAGCCGATCGACGGCGAACTGCGCGTCGACCAGCTCAGCCGGCAGATCGCCGACGAGGGCGTCCGGCGCATCGCCCTGGTCAGCGACGAGCCGGACAAGTACCCGAGCCGCGACGGCTTCGCGCCGATCACCACTTTCCACCATCGCCGCGAACTGGACGCCGTGCAGCGCGAGCTGCGCGAATTCAAGGGCGTCTCGGTGATCATCTACGACCAGACCTGCGCCACCGAGAAGCGCCGCCGGCGCAAGCGCGGCAAGCTGGAAGACCCGGCCAAGCGCGTATTCATCAATGCTGCGGTATGCGAGGGCTGCGGCGACTGCGGCGAGAAGTCCAACTGCCTGTCGGTGCTGCCGAAGGAAACCGAGCTGGGGCGCAAGCGCGAGATCGACCAGAACGCCTGCAACAAGGACTACTCCTGCGTCGAAGGCTTCTGCCCGAGCTTTGTCACCGTGCATGGCGGCGGGTTGCGCAAGCCCGAGGCGGTCGGCCATGGCATCGAGGCCGGCGCGCTGCCCGAGCCGCAGCATCCGTCGCTGGAGCGGCCGTGGAACGTGCTGATCCCCGGCGTCGGCGGCAGCGGCGTGACCACCCTCGGCGCGCTGCTCGGCATGGCCGCGCACCTGGAAGGCAAGGGCTGCACCGTGCTCGACCAGGCCGGCCTGGCGCAGAAATTCGGCCCGGTGACCACTCACGTGCGCATCGCTGCGAAGCAGAGCGACATCTACGCGGTGCGCATCGCCGCCGGTGAAGCCGACCTGCTGCTCGGCTGCGACCTGGTGGTGGCGGCCGGTGACGAGTCGCTGACCCGGCTCAATGAGCAGATCAGCAATGCCGTGGTGAACAGCCACGAATCGGCCACCGCCGAGTTCACCCGCAACCCGGATGCCCAGGTGCCCGGCGCGGCCATGCGCCAGGCGATCAGCGACGCGGTCGGCGCGGAGAAGACCCACTTCGTCGACGCCACCCGCCTGGCCACCCGGCTGTTGGGCGACAGCATCGCCACCAACCTGTTCCTGCTCGGCTTCGCCTATCAGCAGGGGCTGCTGCCGATCAGCGCCGAGGCCATCGAGAAAGCCATCGAACTCAATGGCGTTGCCGCCAAGCTGAATCTGCAGGCCTTCCGCTGGGGCCGCCGTGCGGTGCTAGAGCGCGAAGCGGTGGAAGGTCTGGCGCGCCCAGTCGAGGTCGCCGAACCACTCTGTAAAACCCTGGAAGAGATCGTCGAGTGGCGCGTGGACTTCCTTACCCGCTACCAGAACGCCGGGCTGGCGCGCCGCTATCGCCAGCTGGTCGAGCGCGTGCGCGATGCCGATACGGCGGACGATCTGGCGCTGTCCAAGGCCGTCGCGCGCTACTACTTCAAGCTGCTGGCCTACAAGGACGAGTACGAGGTCGCACGCCTCTACAGCGAGCCGGACTTCCGCCAGCAGCTCGAGGCGCAGTTCGAGGGCGACTACAAGCTGCAGTTCCACCTGGCTCCGGCCTGGCTGGCCAAGCGTGACCCCGTCACTGGCGAGCCACGCAAGCGCGAGTTCGGCCCCTGGATGCTCAACGCCTTCGGTGTGCTGGCCAAGCTGCGCTTCCTGCGTGGCACGCCGCTGGACCCGTTCGGCTATGGCCACGACCGTCGCGTCGAACGCCAGCTGATCAGCGAATACGAGAAGACCGTGGACGAGCTGCTGGCCCAGCTCAAGCCGAGCAACTACCGCACCGCCGTGGCCATCGCCGCGCTGCCGGAGCTGATCCGTGGCTACGGCCCGGTGAAGGAACGCGCCATCGCCAAGGCCCGCCAGCAGGAAAAGTTGCTCCGCGAGCAGCTGGCCAAGGGCGACGAGGTGCAGAGCGTGCGGCTGTTCCAGCCGGCGGCCTGAGCGCCCCGGCGCTGGGCGCTCGTCGCGTCGGGCAGCGTTGTTCGGTGGGCTTCAACCCACCGGCAGGGCACGCAGCAGCGGCCCGTCACCCTGTTCGCCCAGGGCCAGATGAACCCGCCGGGCCCATCGCCCGGTGATACCGAACAAGCAGGCCCTGCCCATGGCAGGGCGCCAGACCAACAAGAACGAGGTAACCCCAATGTCCGTCTTCGCTCATCCTGACTTCGACCGCCACGAGCAGGTGGTCTTCTGCCATGACCAGGTTTCGGGGCTCAAGGCCATCATCGCCATCCACGACACGCGCCTCGGGCCGGCGCTGGGTGGCTGCCGGATGTTCCCCTACGCCAGTGACGACGAGGCCCTGCGCGATGTGCTGCGGCTGTCGCGCGGGATGACGCTGAAATCCTCGCTGGCCGGGCTCAAGCTCGGCGGCGGCAAGGCGGTGATCATCGGCGACCCGCATACTGGCAAGAGCCAGGCGCTGCTACACGCCATGGGCGACTTCGTCGACAGCCTCGGCGGGCGCTACATCACCGCCGCCGATTCGGGCACCGGCGATGCCGAAATGCAGGCCTTCGCCCAGCGCACCCGCCATGTGGTCGGCGCCACGCCGCGCGCGACCCTCGACGGCAGCATCACCAGCGGCGACCCGTCGCCATCCACGGCGCTGGGCGTCTTCGTCGGGCTCAAGGCAGCGGTGCGCCACCGGCTCGGGCGTGACGACCTCGGCGGGTTGAAAGTGGCGATCCAGGGCGTTGGGCATGTCGGCCTGGGTCTGGCGCGGCATCTGAAAGCCGCGGGCGCCGAGCTGTGGGTGGCCGACATCTTCGATGCCAACGTCAAGCAGGCGATGGACGAGCTGGGCGCCCAGGTGGTGCGCCCGCAGGACATCTACGGCCTGGACGTGGACGTCTTCGCGCCCTGCGCCATGGGTGCGATCCTCAACGAGCAGACCCTCGAGGTGCTGCGCGCGCCGGTGATCGCCGGGGCGGCGAACAACCAGCTGGCCACGCCGCAGGTCGGCGCCGAGCTGCAGCGCCGCAACCAGCTGTACGCCCCGGACTACGCGATCAATGCCGGCGGCATCATCGACGTCTACTACCAGCGCATCGGCGGCAGTGCCGCGCAGATAGACGGCCATGTGCGCGCCATTGGTGACACCCTGCAGCAGATCTTCACCCGTGCCGCCGCCAGCGGCGAGCCGACCTCGGTGATCGCCGACCGCCTGGCACTCGAGCGGCTCGACAGCGGCAGCCAGCCGGAGGCCCTGCGCTTGCACGCCTGATACCCCCGGGCGGCCGCACGGCCGCCCACTTCCGTCACTTCGCCCGACCTGACAAGAACAACAAGCAGGAAACCGCAATGACCGAACCGTCCCGCCTCACTGCCGGCAGCTTCGCCGGCGCGTCCGCAACTGCCCGTTCCGCCTCCAGCCGTGGCCTCTGGTCCTCGCGCTGGGTGTTCTTTCTCGCCGCCACCGGCTCGGCCGTGGGCCTGGGCAACATCTGGAAATTCCCCTATATCACCGGCGCCAACGGCGGCGGTGCCTTCGTGCTGGTCTACATCGCCTGCATCCTGACCATCGGCATACCGCTGCTGATGGCCGAAGTCATGATCGGCCGCCGTGGGCGGCAGAATCCGGCCGGCGCCATGGGCCGCCTGGCGCGCGAAGCCGGGGCCAGCCCGCACTGGCGCAAGGTCGGCTGGCTCGGCGCCTTCACCGGCTTCCTGATCCTCGGCTTCTATCTGGTGGTGGCCGGCTGGGCGCTGGCCTATGTGCCGACGGCGCTGAGCGGTGCCTTCAGCGGCGTCGACGGCCAGGCCAGCGGCGCACTGTTCGAAGGGCTGCTCGCCGACCCCGGCCGGCTCGCGCTTTACGGCCTGGCGGTGCTCGCGGCGACCCTGCTGATCGTCGGCCTCGGCGTGCGCGACGGGCTGGAGCGCGCGCTGCGCCTGCTGATGCCCGGGCTGTTCGTGCTGCTGCTGGGGCTGGTCGGCTATGCCGCGGTGGCTGGCGATTTCGCCGCCGCGCTGCGCTTTCTGTTCGTGCCGGATTTCTCTCAGCTGAGCGCCAAGGGTGTGCTGCTTGCCCTGGGCCATGCGTTCTTCACCCTGAGCCTGGGTTGCGGCGCGATGATGGCCTACGGCTCCTACCTGCCGGAGGGCACCTCCATCGCGCGCACCTCGCTGCTGGTGGCGCTGGCCGACACCGTGGTCGCGCTGCTGGCCGGCCTGGCGATCTTCCCGCTGGTGTTCGCCAACGGCCTGGAGCCCGGCGCCGGGCCGGGGCTGATCTTCGTCACCCTGCCGATCGCCTTTGGCCAGATGCCGCTCGGCCAGCTGGTCGGCGGGCTGTTCTTCGTCATGCTGGTGCTCGCCGCGGTGACCTCGACGATCTCGCTGTCCGAGCCGGGCATTGCCTGGCTGACCGAGCGCTTCGGCATCCGCCGTGGCCGCGCGGTGCTGCTCACCGGTTCGCTGCTCGCGCTGCTGGGCACGGCCTGCCTGCTGTCGTTCAACCACTGGGCCGAGTACCAGCTGTTCGGCCGCACGGTGTTCGACACCATGGACTACCTCACGGCCAACTGGCTGATGCCGCTCGGCGGGCTGGGTACCGTGCTGTTCACCGGCTGGGTGCTGCGCCGCGAGCTGGTCCATGAGGCGGTCGGCATCGGCCGGCCGGGCTGGTTCAGCCTCTGGTGGAACCTGCTGCGCTACGGCACCCCGGTGGCCATCGTGCTGGTCTTTCTCAACCTCATCGGGCTCGTCTGAGGCGAGCGCCCGGATGGCCCTGGATGCAATAGAGGAGGCATTGCTGAGCTGAAGCCCGCATCACGGTGAGATGGGCTTGGTGGGCATGGCCGGTGGGCTGAAGCCCACCCTACAGCGCTGGTCGGACTTGTCGCGAGGTCGCTTTTGTCGCCTCGGAATCCGGCCTGCTGCCTCGTAGGGTGGGCTTCAGCCCACTTTTTTTGTGCCCGTTTTTTTGTGCCGGGCCGCATATGGAGCGGTAGTGCGGCAGCTTGTCGCACTTGGTTGTCAGCTTTTCGTTACGGGTGGAAAGGCAAACGAACGCGCCAAGGCCCGGCCGGCGCGGTGTAAGGAAAAGCTGACAACCGATTGCGGGCGCGGCGCTGCCGAGGCCGGCGCGGACGGCTTGTTTGCCTGCCGGCGCTGGTTTGTCATGGGCCCAGCCACCCCGTGCAGGGGGTCTGTGAACCCCCTTGAACCGATAACAAGAACCAGGAGGCGAGATGAACGCCGTGACCAAGATCGAACAGCACAACCCCATCGGCACAGACGGCTTCGAGTTCGTCGAATTCACCGCGCCGAATGCCGAAGGCATCGAGCAGCTGCGCACGCTGTTCACCCAAATGGGCTTTACCGAAACCGCCAAGCACCGTTCCAAGGAGGTCTGGCTGTTCCAGCAGCACGACATCAACATCGTGCTCAACGGCAGCCCCACCGGGCATGTGCGCGAGTTCGGCGAGAAGCACGGCCCGAGCGCCTGCGCCATGGCCTTCCGGGTGAAGAATGCCGCGCAGGCCGCCGCCTACGTCGAATCCCAGGGCGCCAAGCTGGTCGGCAGCCACGCCAACTTCGGCGAGCTGAACATCCCCTGCGTCGAAGGCATCGGCGGCTCGCTGCTGTATCTCGTCGACCGCTACGGCGACAAGAGCATCTACGACGTCGACTTCGAGTACATCGAAGGCCGTACGCCGAACGACAACGCCGTCGGCCTGATGTGCATCGATCACCTGACCCACAACGTCAAGCGCGGGCAGATGGATGTCTGGTCCGGTTTCTACGAGCGCATCGCCAACTTCCGCGAGATTCGCTACTTCGACATCGAAGGCAAGCTGACCGGTCTGTTCTCCCGTGCCATGACCGCGCCCTGCGGCAAGATCCGCATCCCGATCAACGAGTCGGCCGACGACAAATCGCAGATCGAGGAATTCATCCGCGAATACCACGGCGAGGGCATCCAGCACATCGCGCTGTCCACCGACGACATCTACGAGACCGTGCGCCGCCTGCGTGGCAACGGCGTGGATTTCATGACAACCCCCGCGACCTACTACGAGAAGGTCGATACCCGCGTCGCCGGCCACGGCGAGCCGCTCGACCAGCTACGCGAGCTGAACCTGCTGATCGACGGCGCGCCGGGGGATGACGGCATCCTCCTGCAGATCTTCACCAACACGGTGATCGGCCCGATCTTCTTCGAGATCATCCAGCGCAAGGGCAACCAGGGCTTCGGTGAAGGCAACTTCAAGGCGCTGTTCGAATCCATCGAGGAAGACCAGGTGCGCCGCGGCGTGATCAAGGCGGGCGAGTAAGGCCGGCGTCGAGGTGGGGTTGCGTAGGGTGGATGTCGCGAAGCACATCCACGCGTTTCGGTAGGCCTGACACGGACGCGTGGCCGACACAGACGCGTGGAAGATGCTTCGCAGTCTTCCACCCTACGCGCCATCCACCCTACGCACCGGAAACCACCGCTTCGCATTGAGATCACGCGGTATCACGAGGAGAGGCACATGAGCCGCAAATGGATCAGTTTCCCCATCCGCGAGGGTGAGAGTTCGCGTCAGGCGCACTGCGATTTTCCGCAGGGCACCTACGAGCGCGAAATGGGCCGGGAAGGCTTCTTCGGCCCGGCTTCGCACCTGCATCACAAGCATCCGCCGACCGGCTGGATCGACTGGGAAGGGCCTCTGCGTCCGCACGCCTTCAACTTCAATCAGATCCCCAGCGAAGGCGACTGCCCGCTGCAGGCGCCGCTGGCGCTGCACAATGCCGACGTCAAGCTGCGCCTGTGGAAGACCAACGGCGCCATGCGTCATCTGGTGCGCAACGGCGACGGTGACGAGCTCTTGTTCATTCACGAGGGCGCCGGGCATCTGTACTGCGACTTCGGCCACCTGGAATTCCGCGACGGCGACTACCTGATGATCCCGCGCGGCACCGCCTGGCGCATCGAGGCGACGCAGCCGGTGTTCATGCTGTTGATCGAGAACACCGACGGCGCCTACCAGCTGCCGGAAAAAGGCCTGGTCGGCCCGCACGCCATCTTCGACGCCGCGGTGCTCGACCATCCGCGGCTGGACGACGCCTTCCGCGCGCAGCAGGACGAGAACCCCTGGCAGATCCGCATCAAGCGGCGAGACCAGATCACCACCGTGACCTACCCGTACAACCCGCTGGACGTGGTCGGCTGGCACGGCGACAACACCGTGGTACGGCTCAACTGGCGCGACATCCGCCCGCTGATGAGCCATCGCTACCACCTGCCGCCGTCGGCGCACACCACCTTCGTCGCCAACGGTTTCGTGGTCTGCACCTTCACCCCGCGGCCGGTGGAATCCGATCCGGGTGCGCTGAAGGTGCCGTTCTTCCATAACAACGACGACTACGACGAAGTGCTGTTCTACCACCGCGGCAACTTCTTCAGCCGCGACAACATCGAGCAGGGCATGGTGACCTTCCACCCTTGCGGCTTCCCCCACGGGCCGCACCCGAAGGCGCTGAAGAAGGCCAGCACCGACCCGGCGACCTTTGCCGACGAGGTGGCGGTGATGATCGACACCCGCCGCGCGCTGGAGGTCGGCGAGGCCGCTGCAGCCGTCGATGTCCCCGAATACGTCAACTCCTGGCGTGCGCCGGGCAAGGAATCCTGATGAAACTCGCAACCCTCAACCAGGGCCGCGACGGCGTGCTCGTCGTCGTCTCCCGTGATCTCGCCCAGGCGGTGAAAGTGCCGCAGATCGCCGCCACGCTGCAGGCCGCGCTGGATGACTGGAACTACTGCAAGCCGAAGCTGGAGGCGGTCTACCAGCGCCTCAACGACGGGCTGGAGGAGGGCGCCTTCGCCTTCGACCAGACCGCCTGCCACAGCCCGCTGCCGCGCGCCTATCACTGGGCCGATGGCAGCGCCTACGTCAACCACGTCGAGCTGGTGCGCAAGGCGCGCGGCGCCGAGATGCCGGAATCCTTCTGGCACGACCCGCTGATGTACCAGGGCGGCGCCGATGCCTTTATCCCGCCGCACAGCCCGATCCGGCTGGCCGACGAGGCCTGGGGCATCGACCTGGAAGGCGAGCTGGCGGTGATCACCAGCGACGTGCCGATGGGCGCGACGCCGGCCGAGGCGGCGTCGCACATCCAGCTGCTGATGCTGGTCAACGACGTGTCGCTGCGCAACCTGATTCCCGGCGAGCTGGCCAAGGGCTTCGGCTTCTACCAGAGCAAGCCTTCGTCGAGCTTCTCGCCGGTGGCGGTGACCCCGGACGAGCTGGGCGAAACCTGGCGCGACGGCAAGGTGCATCGGCCTTTGGTTTCGCACATCAACGGCGAGCTGTTCGGCCAGCCGGATGCCGGCACCGACATGACCTTCAACTTCCCGACCCTGGTCGCCCACGCCGCGCGCACCCGCCCGCTGGGCGCCGGGACCATCATCGGCTCGGGCACGGTGTCGAACTACGATCGCAGTGCCGGCTCGTCCTGCCTGGCCGAGAAGCGCATGCTCGAGGTCATCGAGCACGGCGAGGCGAAGACGCCGTTCCTCAAGTTCGGCGACCGGGTGCGTATCGAGATGTTCGACGCCGCCGGGCAGAGCATCTTTGGCGCCATCGATCAGCAGGTGGAGAAATATGAAGGCTAGGGTGGAGGGTCTTCACAGCCACCGCGCGGAACAGGCAGCCGGTGGAGATCGCTGCGCGGCTTTCCACCCCACGGCTCAGGGTGGTTCGCCATGTTGAAACTCTACGGCTACTGGCGCTCCAGCGCCGCCTACCGCGTGCGCATCGCGCTGAACCTCAAGGGCCTGGCCTATCGCCAGGTGCCGGTGCATCTGGTCAAGGACGGCGGCCAGCAGCACGCCGCCGAGTACCGCGCGCTCAACCCGCAGAGGCTGGTGCCGCTGCTGGTCGACGAGGTCAACGGCGGCGCGCGCATCGCCCAGTCGCTGGCGATCCTCGAGTACCTCGACGAGGTGTTTCCGGTGCCGGCGCTGCTGCCGGACGATCCGGTGCGCCGCGCCCAGGTGCGCGCACTGGCCATGCACATCGCCTGCGATATCCACCCGTTGAACAACCTGCGCGTGCTCAAGTACCTGTCCGGCGAGCTCGGCGTCGACGACGAGGCGAAGAATGCCTGGTACCGGCACTGGGTCACCGAGGGCCTGGCGTCGGTGGAGGTGGGGCTGGAAGCCTTTGGTGACGAGCTGTCGCTGGGCCAGCGGCCCGGCTATCTCGAAGCCTGCCTGGTGCCGCAGGTGTACAACGCCCGCCGTTTCGACTGCCCAATGGACGCCTATCCACGTATCCTCGCGCGGGTTGCTCGCTGCGAGGCGCTGGAGGCATTCACCCATGCCGCCCCGGAGGTGCAACCCGACGCTGGCTGACTACCCACAACCTTGCGTGCCACTCCGCCATGCCACAAGCGCGGCGGGTTCGATCCGTCACAGATAAAAACAAGCAGGTGACGCATGACTCGTGAAAAACCGAAGAATCTCTGGCTGTCCCGCTGGGGCTTCATTCTCGCCGCGACCGGCTCGGCGGTCGGGCTCGGCAATATCTGGAAATTCCCCTACATAACCGGCGAGTACGGCGGCGGCGCCTTTGTGCTCATGTACCTGGTCTGCATCCTCGCCATCGGCATTCCGGTGATGATGACCGAGATCGCCATTGGCCGCCGCGGGCGCGGCAGCCCGATCGACGCCATCGCCCGCGTGGTGCGCGAGAACAACGGCAACCCGGCCTGGAAACTGGTCGGCAGCATGGCGATGCTCGCCGGCTTCATGATCCTTTGCTTCTACGTGGTGGTCGCCGGCTGGGCCTTCGCCTATACGGTCAAGATGCTCGACGGCTCGCTCGCGGCCAGCAGCGTCGAGGGCCTGGCACAGACCTTCGAGGCGCACAACGCCAACCCCTGGGTGCTCGGTGGCTGGAGCGTGCTGGTGGCGCTGCTGACGCTGTTCATCGTCGGCCGCGGCGTACAGGCCGGGGTCGAGCGTGCGTTCCGCTGGATGATGCCCGGGCTGGCGGTGATGCTGCTGGTGCTGGTCGGTTACGGCCTGACCAGCGGCGGCTTCGACGAGGGCTTTGCCTTCCTGTTCAGTTTCGATGCCTCCAAGCTCAGCGGTGAAGCGCTGCTGGCCGCCCTGGGCCACGCCTTCTTCACCCTCAGCCTGGCCTCCGGGGCGATCCTCACCTATGGCTCCTACCTGCCGGATGGCCAGTCCATCGCGCGCACCACCTTCATGGTGGCGATCGCCGATACCTGCGTGGCGTTGCTCGCGGGGCTGGCGATCTTCCCGGTGATTTTCGCCAATGGCATGAGCCCGAGCGCCGGGCCGGGGCTGATCTTCATGAGCCTGCCGCTGGCCTTCCAGCAGATGCCGTTCGGCACGCTGTTCGGCGTGCTGTTCTTCGCCATGGTGTCGGTTGCCGCGCTGTCCTCGGCGATCTCGATGATCGAGGCGACCGTCGCCTACCTCAACGAAAAGCACGGCATCAGCCGCGGCAAGGCCGCCATCGGCTCGGGGACGGTGCTGCTGGTGATCAGCCTGCTGGCGATGCTCTCCTTCAACGTCGGCGCCGACTGGAAGCTGTTCGGCACCACTCTGTTCGATGCCCTGGACTACCTGACCTCGCGCTGGATGATGCCGCTGGGCGGGATCTTCATGGCGGTACTGGCCGGCTACTGCCTGCGCGCCGAAATCATGCGCGACGAGCTGGAGCTGTCGCCGGCCGGCTACGCGCTGTGGCTGTTCATGGTGCGCTACGTCAGCCCGGTGCTGATCCTCATGGTGTTCCTGCATGCGCTCGGCTGGCTGGGCTTCGACCCGCTCGAGCGCTGGTACTGGATCGCCAGCGCCATCGCGTTGCTGACGATCGTCGGCGAAGGCTTTCGCCCGCGGGTGATGCCAGCCCTGGCCGGCCGCTGAGCCCAGCGCGTGACGAGCAGACGCCAGCCTTCGGGCTGGCGTTTTTTATGGGCGCGCGCCTCCGCTGCGGCGGTGGCCTTGGGCAAGCGCGTTGCGGGCGCAGGACGGCCGGCGGTCAAGTTCTGCCGAAAACAGCCGAAAACTTGACCGAGATCAACGGAATGCACCGTGCGCAGGATGCGAGCCCCGCTCAGCCAACCGGATGTTCCGCAAATGCCCAAACAGCTCAAGTTCAGCCACAAGATCCTGCTGGCCGCCTCGCTGGTCGTGGTCGTCGCCTTCGCGCTGTTCACGCTTTACAACGACTACCTGCAGCGCAACGCCATCCGCGCGAACCTGCAGAGCTATCTCGACGAGATGGGCGTGGTCACCGCCGACAATATCGCCAACTGGCTGTCCGGCCGCCTGGTGCTGCTCGAGAGCCTTGCGCAGACCGTCGCGCGCGACAACTCGACCGAACAGGTCGAAGCCCTGGTCCGCCAGCCGGCGCTCAGTTCGACCTTTGCCTTCAGCTACCTGGGGCGTGCCGACGGCGAATTCCTCGTGCATCCGCGCTTCGAGCTGCCGCCGGGCTACGACCCGCGCCAGCGCCCCTGGTACAAGGATGCCGTGGCCGCCGGCCGGACCACGCTGACCGAGCCCTACGAGGATGCGGCGACCAACGAGCTGATCATCACCGTGGCGACCCCGGCGCAGGCCGGCGGCCAGACCCTTGGCGTGATCGGCGGCGACCTGAGCCTGAAGGTGCTGGTCGACATCATCAACTCGCTCGACTTCAACGGCATGGGCCATGCGTTTCTCGTCAGTGCCGACGGCAAGATCCTCGTCCACCCGGACAAGACCAAGGTCAACAGGACGCTGAGCGAGCTCTACCCGCAGAACACCCCGAGCCTGACCAGCCGCTACGCCGAGGCGAGCCTCGACGGCAACGAGCGCATCCTCGCCTTCAGCCCGGTCGAGGGCCTGCCGTCGGTGAAGTGGTACGTCGGCATCTCGGTCGACCGTGACAAGGCCTATGCCAGCCTGGCCAGCTTCCGTACCTCGGCCTTTGTCGCCACGGCCGTGGCGGTGCTGTTCATCATCACCCTGCTGGGCATGCTGATTCGCGTGCTGATGCGCCCGCTGACCGACATGGGCCGGGCCATGGCCAACATCGCCGAGGGCGAGGGCGACCTGACCCGCCGCCTGGCGGTGCAGTCGAACGACGAGTTCGGCCAGCTGGCCGGTGCCTTCAACCGCTTCGTCGAGCGCATCCACGGCTCCATCCGCGAGGTGTCCTCGGCGACCCAGCAGGTGCATGAAGTGGTCAACCTGGTGCTCGCCGCGTCCAACTCGTCGATGGCCAACTCGGGCGAGCAGGCCAGCCGTACCAACAGCGTGGCCGCGGCGATCAACGAGCTGGGCGCCGCTGCCCAGGAGATCGCACGCAACGCCGCCGACGCCTCGCAGCAGGCCAGCGGCGCGAGCGGCGAGGCCGACGACGGGCGCCAGGTGGTCGAGCGCAACATCGCCGCGATGCGTGAACTCTCGGCGAAGATCAGCGACTCCTGCCGGCAGATAGAGACGCTCAACGCCAAGACGGTCGACATCGGCCACATCCTCGAGGTCATCAAGGGCATCTCCGAGCAGACCAACCTGCTGGCGCTCAACGCGGCCATCGAGGCGGCACGGGCCGGCGAGGCCGGGCGCGGCTTCGCCGTGGTCGCCGACGAGGTGCGCAGCCTGGCGCATCGCACGCAGAGCTCGGCACAGGAAATCCAGCAGATGATCGAGCAACTGCAGGTCGATGCGCGGCAGTCGGTCACCACCATGACCGAGAGCCAGCGTCAGAGCGAAAGCAGCGTGGGCATCGCCGACCAGGCGGGCGAGCGACTGGTCGCGGTGACCCGCAGCATCGGTGAGATCGACGCGATGAACCAGTCGGTTGCCACCGCCACCGAAGAGCAGACTGCGGTGATCGAGTCGCTGAACATGGACATCATCG
Source organism: Stutzerimonas balearica DSM 6083 (assembly GCF_000818015.1). Lineage (NCBI taxonomy): Bacteria > Pseudomonadati > Pseudomonadota > Gammaproteobacteria > Pseudomonadales > Pseudomonadaceae > Stutzerimonas > Stutzerimonas balearica. The sequence continues at coordinate 3,620,774 of NZ_CP007511.1, read as the reverse complement.
AAATCAACACGCTCAACCAGCAGGGCGTGGAGAACCTCGAGGCGACCCTGCGTGCCTGTGGCGACCTCGAGCGCCAGGCCGGCCGCCTCAAGCAGCTGGTGGACAGCTTCCGCATCTAGCGCGCCTTCCGTCCGGCCGCCGTGGAGCAGCGGCGGCCGGTTGCGGTCGAAACCTCTCAGGGCAACATGACCATGGGAGGTTTCTTCATGAAGGTACTGATCGTTCTCACCTCGCACGACCGCCTGGGCGACACCGGCAAGCCCACTGGCTTCTGGCTCGAGGAGTTCGCCGCGCCGTACTTCGTCCTGCGCGATGCCGGCGCCGACATCACCCTCGCCTCGCCCAAGGGCGGGCAGCCGCCGCTGGACCCGAAGAGCGATGCACCTGACGCGCAGACCGAGGCCACCCGGCGCTTCAAGGAAGACGCCGAGGCGCAGCGGGCGCTGGCCAGCACGCACAAGCTGGACGAGATGTCTGCCGAGGACTTCGACGCGGTGTTCTTTCCCGGCGGGCATGGCCCGCTCTGGGACCTGGCGCAGGATCGCCACTCGATCGGCCTGATCGAAGCCTTCGTACGGGCCGGCAAGCCGGTGGCCGCGGTGTGCCATGCCCCGGCGGTACTCTGCGAGGTGCGCGGGCCGGACGGCGAGTTCCTGGTCAAGGGGCGCGGCGTGACGGGCTTTACCAACAGCGAGGAGGCGGCGGTCGAGCTGACCGAGGTGGTGCCGTTCCTGCTCGAGGACCGGCTCAAGGCGCGCGGCGGCAACTACAGCAAGGGGCCGGACTGGGCGTCCTACGTGGTGGTCGACGGACACCTGGTGACCGGGCAGAACCCGGCCTCTTCGGAGGCCGCGGCCGACGCGCTGCTGGAGTTGCTGCGCGCCGGCTGATCAGCGTGCGGCCGGCCAGCTCAGGGCATCGGCACTGGCGCAGGCGCCGAACAGCGGCTTGCTGAACAGATAGCCCTGCATCAGCTCGATGCCCTGATCGGCCAGGCACAGGTATTCGTCAGCGGTTTCCACGCCTTCGGCGATCACCCGGATGTTCAACTCGCGGCACATCTGCGTGACTCCGCGCACGATCGCCTGGCGCGAGCGGCTGGCGTCGATGCCGCGTATCAGATCCATGTCCAGCTTGATCAGGTCCGGCTGGAAGTCGGCCAGCAGGTTGAGCCCGGCGAAGCCGGCGCCGAAATCGTCGATCGCGGTGAGAAAGCCGATGCGCTGGTATTCGCGCAGGACTTCGGCAAGCCACTTGCCGTCGCTCACCTCTTCGCCCTCGACCGTCTCGAAGATGATCCGCTCGATCGGGAAGTCGTGCTCGCGCGCGGCCTGCAGCGTCGAGCGGATGCACAGCTCGGGGCGGTAGATCGCATTGGGCATGAAATTGATCGACAGCCGGCTCTGCATGTCGAGCGCCGCAGCCGTGCGGATGGCCTCGACGCGGCAGGCCTGGTCGAAGCGATAGCGGTTCTCCTCGGTCACCCGCGACAGCACGGTCGGGGCCGGTTCGCCGGCCGGGCCGCGTATCAGCGCCTCATGCGCGAAGACCTGGCGGGCCGCCAGATCGACGATCGGCTGGTAGGCATAGGCAAAGGCGAAGTCCAGCGGCTGGGCGTTGCGGCAGCCCTCGCAGGTGACAGGCTGGTCGGAGTCGCAGGCGGAGCGGCGGGGCATCGGTGTTCCTCGGGTGCTTGGCGGCCATTGCGCCTGAAGGGCCGCGCGATGACGGCAGCATAACGGCTGCCGGTCGCGGTGACGGTTACCTTCTGTTGTCGGCCGCCTCGGCGGCTTTCTTGACCACCCTGAGCGCTTGACCGAGGGCGCCTCGATGACTGGTCAGTCAGCCTCGGCGGCCGCCCGGCCGACGCGACTCGCCAGTTCCAGCGCCTGAACCGTGCTGTATTGCGCATTGGTGCCATGGTTGGCCCCGGCATTGATGCGCAGGTCGACACGCAGGCCCGCCACCGCGGCCAGGCGCTGCGCCGTCTCGCGGGCGTTGCCGACCATGCGCCGTTCGGCCAGGTGCCGCTGGCGCGGGTCGCTCAGCGGGTCGTCGGCCTGCGGTTCCTCGGCACTGCCCGCGGTAATCAGCAGCTGCGCGCGAGGCGCGTCCTTGCCGGCGCGGCGCTCGAACGCGCTCAGGCGACGTTCGACAAAGCCCTGATACCACCAGATCGACGGGCTGGCGGCGACATAGCCGCTGAAGGCCTGCGGGCGCTCGAGCAGGGCGTAGAGGGTGAACAACCCGCCATAGGAGTGGCCGAACAGGGTCTGGCGCGACGGATCGACCCGATAGCGCGCGGCGATCAGCGGCTTGAGCTCGTCCTCGATGAACGCCAGGAAACGCTCGGCGCCGCCAGCGGGTGGCGCCGGGCGCCCGGGCAACCGCTGGCGGTCTGCGGCGTCGGGCGTGTAGTCCTCGGCCCGCGCCTCGAAGTTGTAGAGCTGGGTGTTCGGGTAGCCGATGCCGACCACCAGCACCGAGTCGCGTAGCGCCGGGGCGGGGCGAGCCTCGAGTGCCTGGGCCTGCAGCGCGAGCGTCGGGAACAGCGCATTGCCGTCGAGCACGAAGAGCACCGGGTAGCCCGCGGCGGGTGGCTCCTGCTGTGGTCGCGCCACGAAGATGCGGTAGTCGCGGCCGGTATGCCGCGAATGCACGCTGCGCTGTTCGGTATGCGCCAGCGTCACCGCCTGCCAGGCCGGTGCGGCGTCCTCGGCTGCGGCGCCGCCGGCCCCGAGTGTGGCGAGCAGGGCCAGTACGAGGCGCCTCACGGGTGCGCCTCGGTCCGGGCCGGCAATGGGCCGTCGCGCCATTGGACTTCCAGCGCTTCGTCGCCGGAGAAGCGTTTGAGATGGTCGGCGATGACGAAGCGCAGGCGCCGCTCGGCCTCGCCGGCCTCGGCCTGGCAATCGATCAGCAGGCGCTCGGCTTCGGCGTGCATCCGGCATTCGCCAAAGGCGAAGGCGACCTTTGCCGCGGTTTCGTCGGCCCACACTTCGGCCTTGTGGGCGAAGTGTTTGTGCAGGCGCGTCATGTTGCGTGCGGCGCGCGGCGTGGGAACCTGGGCATGGAACTGGGGCATGCGTTGTCTCCTGTGCAGACCGCCGGGCCTTCCGGCCGCGGCGGCACGGGCGGTCAGAACTGGTAGCGGGCGCCGACGCTGAAGCTGCGCGAGGGGCCGTAGAAGTTGAAGGTGCCGACGCTGCCGACCCGCGAGTAGTACTTGCGGTCCAGCAGGTTGTTCACGTCGAAGGTCGCGGTGAGCTGCTCGGTCACCGGGTAGGACAGCTTGGCATCGACCACGGCATAGCCAGGTGCGCTCAGGCGCGGGCTGCCGGCGCGTTCGATGTGAAAATCGCTCATCGCCGTGACGCCGCCAGCAATGCCCAGGCCGCGCAGGCTGCCGCCGGGCAGGGTGTACTGGGTCCACAGCGAGGCCTGGTGCCGGGGCATCAGCGCGAACAGCGCGTTGTCGTCGCCGGCGAGGTTCTCGGTCTTCATGTAGGTGTAGCCGGCCAGCACTTCCCAGTCGGGCGTCAGATAGCCGCTGATCTCGAACTCGCCGCCGCGGATGCGCGTCTTGCCGCTGGCTTCGTAGACGCCGCCGATCGGCACGCCGTTGGCGTCGATGGCGCCGGTAGCGCGGTTCTCGTCGGTCAGCTGGAAGGCACTGAGCCGGGCGTTGAGGTCGCCGCCGAAGTAGCTGCCCTTGATGCCCAGCTCGTACTGATCGCCTTCGCGCGGGTCGATGATGCGCCCGTCCGCACCGGCTTCGCTTTGTGGCTTGAATACCCGCGAGTAGCTGGCGTACAGCGAGTGCTGCGCATCCAGGTCGAACACCAGGCCGCCGTAGGGGGTGACGTAGCCCGTTTCGCTGACATCGCGGGCGGCACTGCTGTTGTCGCCTTCATAGCTGCTGACCCGCGCACCGCCGATCAGCGCCAGGCGTTCGATCGGGCGAAAGGTCAGCTTGGCGTAGAGCCCGGCCTCGCGCTCCTTCGTCTCGGTCGGCGTGCCGAAGCGGACGTCCGGCCGCGCGATGTCGGTCGGTCGATAGCTGGCGAGGTCGATCGGGCCGAGGCTGCCGCGCGCATCGGCCGTTTCGGTGTCGTAGCGCTTGTAGTCGGTGCCGATGACGAACTCGCTGACCTGCCCAAGCCATTCGAACGGCTGGCTGTAGTTGGCATCGACGGCGAGGGTGTCCTGCTCCAGGTCGCGTGCGGTGTAGGCCAGGCTGGTGGCTCCGCTGTTCACGTTGCGCGCGGTGAACGCGTAAAGGTAGTCGGTCGCGCGCCTGGAGCCGCGCACGGCGATGCGGCCGTAGCCGCCATTGTCGAAGCGATGGGTGAGTTCGGCCACGGCATCGGTGGTGCGACCGTCGAAGTCACCCCAGTCGGCGCCCAGGTAGGTCGAGCGGCTGAACGATTCGAGGCTGCCGTCGATGGCCGCCGGGTAGCCGTTGTGCGGGACGATGTCCTTGGTCTGGTGGATCAGCCCGAAGGCCAGGGTGGTGGCCTCGGTCAAGTCGATGTCCAGCGCACCATAGAAGCTTTCGCTGGTGTTGGCGTTGTAGTCGACCTCGCCATTGGTGTCGGCGCGCGAGAGCACCGTGCGGCCGCGGATGCGCCCCTGTTCGTCGAGCGGGCCGGCGAGGTCGGCTTCAAGGTATTGGCTGTCCCAGCTGCCGTAGCGGCCGGTCAGGCTGCCCTGGAATTCGCGGGTCGGGCGCTTGCGCACCATGTTGACGATGCCACCCATCTCGCTGGTGCTGTTGAACAGGCCGGAGGGCCCGCGCATGACCTCGACGCGATCGAACGGCGACAGCGACGGCAGGGTGCCGTTGATGCTCGCCATCGGCGCCGGCAGGCCATCGATGTTGAACTCGTCGTACTCGTAGCCGCGCGCATAGATCGACGAGCGTCCGCTGTCGTTGGTCAGCGTGCGCAGGCCGGTGGAGTACTTGGCCAGGTCGTCGAGGTTCACGAACTGGCGGTCGCGGATGTAATCGTGGGTGTAGACGCTGATCGACTGCGGGATGTCGCGCAGCTCGGCCGGCGTCTTGGTGCCCACGGTGGCGGCGGGCACCGTGTAGCCGCCGCTCTGCTCGGAGGACGGCATGTCGTACAGGCGGTTGCCCTCGACGGTGATGCTCTCCAGCTGAACCGCATCGCCCGGCGCGGCCACGCCCTGGGCCAGCGCGCTCAGCGGGAAAGGCGCGAGCAGGCCGGCGAGCAGCAGGTGGCGGGAACGCTGGGCAAGGCGAAGCGGGCGGGTGCGTGTGTCCATGTGGCAGCTCCTGGTGCAGAGGGCGGGCAGGTTGGCGATTGCCTCGCTCTACAAATGATAACGATTTGCATCCGAGAATGACGGCGCGTAGTCTGCCACCAGCACCTTGCTCGAACCTTTGCGCGCGCAAACATTTGCTTTGCGCGGCCATACCGGGGACCGCCGCATGCAGCAGCCTGTACACCTGATCCGTCGCGATGAGCTGCCCGCCATGAGCCAGCCTGGCCTGCGCCTGGCGCGGCCGGATGACGATCGGCTGTTCTATGGGCGGGTGCAGTGGTTGCAGCTGCGCGATGGCCTGTCGCTGCACTGGTCCGATTACGAGGAACTGCAGGATTTCGTCACCGAGAACTTGGTCGGGCCGCGGCTATCGTTCGTGCTGTTTCTCGAGGGGCAGAGCGAAGTGCAGTACGGCGACCTGGCGCTGACCTTCGGCCAGCCCGATCGCCGCCGCCCCGAGGGCGTGGCGCTGGCGATGAACGAGCCGGTGCTGTTCCGCCGCCAGGCGCGACGTGGCCGGCGCATCCGCAAACTGGTGGTGAGCCTGACGCCGGAGTGGTTCGAGCGGGCCGGTGCGCAGGACGTGGCCGGCGGTGCGCTGCATCGCTTCATGCACAGCCATCTGGTGCCGCGGCGCTGGACACCTTCGGCACGCCTGCTGACCCTGGCCGAGCAGATGCTCAGCCCGCCGGGCTACGACCCGCTGCTCGAACGGCTGTACCTGGAGAGCCGGGCACTGGACATCGCCTGCGAAGCCTTGGGCAGCCTCGCCGAGCCGCCGCCCGCGCATGGCCTGCGCCCGCACGAGCACCTGCGTGTGCAGCGGCTGACCGAACTGCTCGACAGCGGCGCGGCGGACGGCCTGTCACTGGCGGGGATCGCCCGTGAGATCGGTTGCAACGCCACGACGCTGCAGCGCCAGTTCCGGGCGCTGCGCGGCCTTTCGGTGTTCGAGTATCAGCGCCAACGGCGCCTGCAGCAGGCCCGCGAGGCGCTCGAACGCGACGGTGTCAGCGTCAGCGAGGCGGCCTGGCGTGCCGGCTACAGCAGCCCGGCCAACTTCGCCACCGCCTTCAAGCGCCAGTTCGGCGTCAGCCCGCGGCAGTTGCGCGCGCGCGTCTAGCCGGAGGTCGCCGCCCGCCGGTGAGCGCCGCGAGGCTCAGGCGACTACCCGGGCGATGGCGGCGGCCAGGGCATCGAGGCGTTCGGCATCGAGCCCGGCGACGCTGGCGCGGCCGCTTTCGACCAGGTACACCGAATGCTCGGCGCGCAGCCGGCGCACCTGTTCGGCGGTCAGCCCGGTGTAGGAGAACATCCCGCGCTGCTCGGCGATGTGCGCGAAGCGTTCGGCCAGCCCGTAGGGCATCAGCGCCTCGACCAGACCCTGGCGCAGGCTGGCGATGCGCCGGCGCATCGTTTCTACCTCGTCCTGCCAGATCTGCCGCAGCGGATCGTCGCTGAGGATGGCGGCCACCACCGCGGCGCCGTGTGCCGGCGGCGTCGACCACAGGCCGCGGGCCAGCGCCGCCAGCTGGCTGCGTACATCGAGCAGCCGTTCGCTGTCGGCGGCGAGCACGATCAGCCCGCCGGTGCGCTCGCGGTACAGGCCGAAGTTCTTCGAGCACGAACTGGTGATCAGCAGCTCCGGCAGCGTCTCGGCGAACAGCCGCACCGCCCAGGCGTCCTCGTCCAGGCCATCGCCGAAGCCCTGGTAGGCGAAGTCGAACAGCGGCAGCAGTTCGCGGCGACGCACGATGTCGAGCACCCGCAGCCAGTCGTCCTGGCTCAGGTCGAAGCCGGTCGGGTTGTGACAGCAGGCGTGCAGCAGCACCACGTCGCCGGGTGGAATGCGCTCCAGCGTGGCGAACAGGCCGTCGCGGTCCAGGCGGTTGTCGGCGCCGACGTAGGGGTAATGGCGCAGCGGCACGCCCGCCGCGGCGAACAGCGTTTCATGGATCGGCCAGGTCGGGTCGCTCAGCCAGAGGCTGCGCCCGGGCAGGCAGCGGGCAATGAACTCGCCGGCCAGGCGCAAGGCGCCGGTGCCCCCGGGGGCCTGGGTGCAACCGGCGCGCTCCTCGGTCAGCGCCAGCGCACGCGGGCTCAACACCAGGCGCAGCAACTGCGCGCCGAACAGGGCATCGCCGTGGCCGCCGATGTAGCTCTTGGTTTCTTCGCTGTCGACCAGGCGCTGCTCGGCCAGCTTGACCGCCCGTGGAATGGGCGTCAGCCCGCGGGCGTCCTTGTAAACGCCGACGCCCAGGTCGAGCTTGGCCGGGTTGGGGTCGGCGCGGTAGGCGTCCAGCAGGCCGAGGATCGGGTCGCCGGGCACGCGGGGTATCTGGCCGAAATGCATCACTTGCGGCCCTCGGCGCTGGCGGCGAGCTGGTCGGTGCGCGCGGCCATGATGAAGTCGTTGCGGTGCAGGCCGCGCATCTCGTGGCTCCACCAGGTCACGGTGACCTTGCCCCATTCGGTGAGCAGGGCCGGATGGTGGCCGACTTCCTCGGCGATGGCGCCGACCGCGTTGGTGAAGGCCAGGGCGTGGCGGAAAGTGCGGAACAGGAAGACGCGTTCCAGCTCCATGTGGTCGCCGCGTACCTCGATGTTCCAGTCGGGAATCTCGCGGATCAGCTCGGCCAGTTCTTCGTCGGATACCTTGGGCGCATCGGCGCGGCAGGCTTCGCATTGGGCTTGGGCGAGGGCGGTCATGGTGTCGGTCCCTTTGGTCTGTTGGGTGAAGGTCATTGGAAAGCCTAGGCGAATGAAAGGCCGTAGGGTGGACAACGCCGCAGGCTTGTCCACGCGTCGGGTTCGCTCCGCCTCGCTGTCGATAGATCGGGTTGCGGTCGGTGGATGAGCCTTGCGGCGTCATCCACCTGCTGCTTGGTGGCAGCCGAACCGGCGCGTGGAAAACGCCTTGCGGTTTTCCACCCTACGCCGCCTTGGGTGGAAACTTCGGCTGGTGCAGGCCCAGGCGCATGGCCTGCCGGACCAGCGCCATGATGTCCTCGCGGGCCAGTTCGAACAGCCGGTGCAGGTCCGGCAGGACGAAATACAGTGGCTGCAGGATATCGATGCGATACGGCGTGCGCATCGCCTCCAAGGGGTCGAAGGCCTGCTGCTCGGGTTCGCTGGACAGGCTGTAAAGCGTCTCCTTCGGCGAGGAGAGGATGCCGCCGCCGTAGATGCGCCGGCCGGCCGGGGTATCGACCAGGCCGAATTCCACGGTCATCCAGTACAGCCGCGCCAGGTACACGCGTTCCTCCTTGCTCGCCGCCAGGCCCAGCTGGCCGTAGGTGTGGGTGAACTCGGCGAACCAGGGGTTGGTCAGCAACGGGCAGTGGCCGAAGATCTCGTGAAAGATGTCCGGCTCCTGCAGGTAGTCCAGCTCCTCCGGCGTGCGGATGAAGGTAGCCACCGGAAAGCGCTTGCTGGCCAGCAGTTCGAAAAAGGTCTGGAAGGGAATCAGCGCCGGCACGCGGGCCACCTGCCAGCCGGTGGTCCGTTCGAGCACGCGGTTGACTTCGCCAAGCTGCGGGACGCGGTCGTTGGGCAGGGCGAGCTGGTCGAGGCCGTCGAGGTATTCGTCGCAGGCGCGCCCCGGCAGCAGTTTCAGCTGGCGCTCGATGAGGGTGTTCCACACCGCATGTTCGCTGTCCGGATAATGGATGATGCCCTCGGCGTCCGGTTCGCGGGCGACGTATCGCGTGGTTTTCATCTGACCTCCTGGCCCGACGCGGCAAGGCGCGTCTGTGAGGCAATGTTGTTGTTATCGGATGCCTCATCTGAACCCGCCAACGGAGCCTTGGGCAGCCCCGGCTGCGACAGCTTGCCGCAAGCATGGGGAGCATTTTGTAAAAAAATCATTACGCAACGGGCGAAAGCAGAACGAACGGCGCTGGCGGGCATCGAAGCCGTCAAATATTCTTGACGACAAAAGCGGCCCGCCGCGAAAAACAAGAAGGCCCATGCCATGCGTATCCGTGTGCTCTGCCAGAACCGTGTCGGCATCCTGCGCGACATGCTCAACCTGCTCGTCGATTACGGCATCAACGTCGCCCGCGGCGAAGTCGGCGGCGAGCAGGGCAATGCCATCTACCTGCACTGCCCGAACCTGATGAACCTGCAGCTGCAGGCGCTGCGGCCAAAGATCGAGGCGCTGCCCGGGGTGTTCGAGGTGCGCAAGGTCGGGCTGATGCCCAGCGAGCGGCATTCGCTGGAACTCAATGCGCTGCTCGGTGCGCTGGATTTTCCGGTGCTGTCGATCGACATGAGTGGTGCCATCGTCGCCGCCAACCGGGCCGCGGCGCAGCTGCTCGGGGTGCGCGTCGACGAGGTGCCGGGCATGAGCCTGTCGCGCTATGCCGAGGATTTCGACCTGCCGGAGCTGGTACGCAGCAACAAGGCGCGCATCAACGGCCTGCGTGTGCAGGTCAAGGGCCAGGTGTTTCTCGCCGACATCGCACCGCTGCAGTCGCAGCACGACGACAGCGAAGCCCTGGCCGGGGCGGTGTTGGCGCTGCACCGCGCCGACCAGCTCGGCGAGCGCATCTACAACGTCAGGCGCCAGGAGCTGCGCGGCTTCGACAGCATCTTCCAGAGCTCGAAAATGATGGCTGCGGTGGTGCGTGAAGCACGGCGCATGGCACCGCTGGACGCGCCCTTGTTGATCGAGGGCGAAACCGGCACCGGCAAGGAGCTGCTGGCGCGCGCCTGCCACCTGTCCAGCCCGCGCGGGCAGGCGCCGTTCATGGCGCTCAACTGTGCCGGGCTGCCCGAGTCGATGGCCGAGACCGAATTGTTCGGCTACGGCCCCGGTGCCTTCGAGGGCGCGCGCCCGGAAGGCAAGCTCGGCCTGCTCGAGCTGACCGCAGGCGGCACGCTGTTTCTCGACGGGGTCGGCGAAATGAGCCCGCGCCTGCAGGCCAAGCTGCTGCGCTTCCTGCAGGACGGCGGCTTCCGTCGGGTCGGCAGCGACGAGGAGGTCTACCTCGATGTGCGGGTGATCTGCGCGACCCAGCAGGACCTCTCCGAGCTCTGCGCCAGCGGGCAGTTCCGCCAGGACCTCTACCACCGGCTCAACGTGCTCTCGCTGCACATCCCGCCGCTGCGCGAATGCCTGGACGGCCTCGAGCCGTTGACACGCCACTTCATCGACCAGGCCAGCCGGCAGATCGGCTGCCCGCTGCCACGGCTGGCGCCGCAGGCGCTCGAGCGGCTGGCCGGCTATCACTGGCCGGGCAATGTCAGGCAGCTGGAAAACACGCTGTTCCAGGCGGTGTCGCTGTGCGACGGCGACACCATCGGCCCGGAGCACATTCGCCTGCCTGGCTACGGCGCGGCGCAGCCGCTCGGCGAATTCTCGCTCGACGGCGACCTGGGGCGGATCATGGGCCGTTTCGAGAAGGCGGTGCTGGAGAGCCTCTACAAGCAGCACCCGAGCAGCCGGCTGCTGGGCAAGCGCCTCGGCGTGTCGCACACCACCATCGCCAACAAGCTGCGCGAATACGGCATCAGCGCCGGCGCACCTGGCGCACCGCACTGACCAGCGAATCCAGGTCGACAGGCTTGCGCAGGTGCAGGTCGAAGCCGGCGCTGCGCGCCTGCTCCAGCGCGTCTCGCGAGCCATAGCCGCTGAGCGCGATAGCCGGGGTGTGGCGGTTGAGCGATTTCGCACGGATTGCGCTGATCGTCTGGTAGCCGTCCAGCCCGGGCATGCCGACATCGGAAAGGATCACGTCGTAGCGGCTGGCGGCGCAGCGTGCCAGCGCCTCTTTGCCGCTGCCGGCGGTTTCGATCTCGGCACCCTCGCTGCGCAGCAGGTCGTCGAGCATTTCCAGCACTTCGGGGCTGTCGTCCACCAGCAGGATGCGCACGCCCTGCAGCTGGCCGTTGTCATGGGCCAGGGGCTGGTCGCCGAGCTCCAGCTGCGCCTGCAGGTAGAGCGGCAGCCAGACGGTGAAGCGCGCGCCGCGACCGAGCCCGTCCGAATGCGCCTCGATACGCCCGCGGTGCAGTTCGACCAGCTGCTGCACCAGCGCCAGGCCGATGCCCAGCCCCTGTCGGCCGCGCTGGCTGTGCTGCACTTCGGCCTGGCCGAACAGGTCGAAGACCTTGGGCAGGAAGTCTTCGCTGATGCCATGCCCGGTATCGCTCACCTCGAGCCGGGCGTGCTCGCCGTCGCGGCTCAGGCGCAGGCTGATGCGCCCGCCGGGCGGGGTGAACTTCCAGGCATTGTTCAGCAGGTTCCAGACGATCTGTTCCAGCCGGGTCGGGTCCGCCTCGACGTACAGCGGCTCGGGGTCGTGTTCGCTGTCGAAGACCACGCCGTCGGCCTGGGTCAGCGGGCGAAACACCGCTTCGATGCCCTCGAGCAGCGCCTGGTAGTGCAAGGTGTCGAAGTAGAGCTTGAGCTTGCCGGTACGCAGGCGCGAGACGTCCATCAGGTCGTCGATGATGCGCGACTGGCTGCGCACCGCGGCCTGGATGCCCCTGGCGGCCTTGCTCAGCGCGGGCGACTGCTTGACCACCGGGGCGCGGATGATCAGGTCGCTGTTGAGCTGGATGAGGTTCAGCGGGTGCTTGAGTTCGTGAGAGAGCACGGCGAAGAACTGGTCCTTCTGCTCGCTGGTGCTCTGCGCATGCTCCAGGCGGCTGGCCTGTTCGCTGCTCTGGCGTTTCTGCTCGGTGAGGTCGCGGGCGATCTTGGCGAAGCCCAGCAGGCGATCGCCGTCGAGCAGTGGATTGACCAGCCCGCTGCAGTAGATCTGCTGGCCGTCCTCGCGCAGGTGCCAGCGCTCGTCCGACGCCGAGCCGTCTGCCAGGGCGCGCTGCCGCTCCTTTTGCGGAACGTCCTGCTGGCGGTCCTGTTCGCTGTAGATGCGCTCGACCGGCTGGCCGAGCATTTCGCCCTCGCTGAAGCCGAAGATGGTTTCAGCGCCGCCGTTCCAGCTGGTGACCCGGCCGTCCGGGTCCATGGTGATGATGGCGTAGCCGCGCATGCTCTGCGCCAGCCGGCGCATGTGGGCTTCGCCGGCACGCGCGCGGTCTTCGGCTTCGCGGCGGTCGCTGACGTCGATCAGGCTGAGCACCGCGCCGCAGGCCTCGCGGCCGGCGCGGTAGGGCGCCAGCCGCGCCAGATACCAGCGGCCGTCCTGGTCGGGGACCTCGCGGCGCATCCGCACGTTGTGCGTGCAGACGCTGCGCAGGTGGTCGAACAGCTGTGGGTAGTCCAGGCGCCGTGCGATCCGCTCCAGGCTGCGCTCGATGTCGCCGGCGGCCAGCGCCAGCATCTCGCGCAGGCGTGGCGAGCACCATGTGACGCGCAGGTCGCCGTCGACCAGCAGGGTGGCGATATCCACCGCGGCGATCAGGTTCTGCAGCTCGTCGGCGCTCTGGCGGGTCTGTTCGAGCTGCTGGCGCAGCCGTTCGTTGGCGGCCTGCAGGTCGTTGTCGATTGCTGCCGGCAGGGGCGCGTCGCCCGCGAGCGAGGGCGCGGCGGCACCACGCGCCTGAGCGGTGGCCTGTAGCAGCTGGTCCTGGGTTTGCTGCAGCTCGGCTTCGAGCTGGCGCATCAGGCCGTCCTGCTGGTCCGGCGGGCTCGGCAGTTCTCGGCGCGCCTGGATCTCGTCGAACAGCACCAGCAGGTGATCGCTCTGGCCTGGCTCGACCGGGCGCACCGAGATGCTGACCCAGACCCATTCACCGTCGCGCAGCACATGCACGCGCTTGGCTTCGACGCTCTCGCCGCGGCGCACCGCATCGAGCAAGGCCAGGCGCAGTTCGAGGCGCAGCTCGGGCAGCACCAGCTGCGTCAGCAGCAGCGTGGGTTCGCCGGCCGGGTGGCGCAGATAACGGCCAGCCCGTTCGCTGACGTGCAGGATCTGCCCGTTGCGATCGATCAGCATGCTGGCCGGCGTGTGCCGCTGCACGGCCAGGCGATGCGTCTCGGCCAGTGATGAGGGTTGGCCGGCGGGCGCCGGCCTGGTCTGGCCACCGCCGGTGTCGCTGGGCGCGCTGCACATGGCTGGCTGTTCTCCCTTCGGATCATCCCTACTGTAGGGACCGCTGCGCCGCTGGGCTGATGGGTGCCGTTCATCGCATCGCGGCGCTCAGCACTCGATGATGTTCACCGCCAGGCCGCCGCGGGCGGTCTCCTTGTACTTGCTCTTCATGTCGGCGCCGGTCTGGCGCATCGTGCGGATCACCTTGTCCAGCGAGACGAAGTGCCGGCCATCGCCACGCAGGGCCATGCGCGCCGCATTGAGCGCCTTGACCGCCCCCATCGCGTTGCGCTCGATGCACGGCACCTGGACCAGTCCGCCGACCGGATCGCAGGTCAGCCCGAGATTGTGTTCCATGCCGATCTCGGCGGCGTTCTCGACCTGTTGCGGCGTACCGCCGAGCACCTCGCACAGCGCGCCGGCGGCCATCGAGCAGGCCACGCCGACCTCACCCTGGCAGCCGACCTCGGCGCCGGAGATCGAGGCGTTCTCCTTGTAGAGGATGCCGATCGCCGCGGCGGTGAGCAGGAAGCGCACCACGCCGTCCTCGCTGGCACCGGGCACGAAGCGCCAGTAGTAGTGCAGCAGCGCCGGGACGATGCCGGCCGCGCCATTGGTCGGGGCGGTGACGACGCGACCGCCGCTGGCGTTTTCCTCGTTGACCGCCAGCGCATAGAGGTCTACCCAGTCGAGCACGTTCAGCGCGTCGCGCAGGTTGGCTTCCGGGTGTTCGCGCAACTGGCGGTTGAGGGCGGCGGCACGGCGCGCCACCTTCAGCCCGCCCGGCATCACGCCTTCGTTGCGGCAGCCCGCGGCGACGCAGTCCTGCATCACCTGCCAGATGTGCAGCAGGCCCTGGCGCGTCTCGGCCTCGGGGCGCCAGGCGCCTTCGTTGGCGAGCATCAGCTGGCTGATCGACAGCGCGTGCTGCTGGCACAGGGCGAGCAGTTCGCCGGCGCTGCGGAAGGGGTAGGGCAGCGGGGTGTCGTCCTCGACGATGCGCCCGCCTTCGGCCGCGCTCTGATCGAGGACGAAGCCGCCGCCGACCGAGTAGTACTCGCGGCTGGTCAGCTGCAGGCCGGCCTGATCGAAGGCGCGAAAGATCATGCCGTTGGGGTGAAAGGGCAGCGGGCGGCGGATGAAGGCCAGGCCGTCACGCGGATCGAAATCGATGCTCCGCTGGCCGAGCAGGCGCAGGCGGCGCTGCTCGCGCAGGGTCGCCAGGCGCGCCTCCACCCCCGTGGTGTCGACGCTTTCCGGCCGCTCGCCTTCCAGGCCGAGCAGTACCGCCTTGTCGCTGCCGTGGCCTTTGCCGGTGGCGCCGAGCGAGCCGTACAGCTCGACGCGCAGCGCGGCGACGCTATCGAGCAGGCCATCGTCGCGCAGCCGTTCGGCGAAGCGCAGCGCAGCGCGCATCGGCCCCACGGTGTGCGAGCTGGACGGACCGATGCCGATCTTGAACAGGTCGAAGACGCTGAGGGCCATGAGCTATGTCCGCCGAGAGGTTGTCTTGAGCCTAGCCGGTTCGGCGCGGCCGAGGGAGTGCGGTCATCGGCTGGCCGCGCTGCCGCCCCAGGGGTTGGCCTCGAGACTGTTGTGCACGGCGGTTGCACCCTGTGCGGCGTGGCCGACCGCGACGCTCATCTGTTTGAGCCCCGGCACCACGTCGCCCAGCGCATAGAGGCCGGGCACGGAGGTCTGCTGATGGGCGTCGACCAGCACTGCGCCGCTGTCATCGCAGGCGACGCCGATCCCCAGCGCGAGGTCGGAGCGAAAACGCGCACCCAGGCAGGGGTAGAGAATGTCGAAGCGATGCACCTGGCCGGCCAGCGTGGTGACCTCGATGCCGCCGTCGCGGGGTTGCAGCCGCTCGATGCCATCGAACAGCAGGTGGATGTCGTGGTGGTTCGCCAGCGCCAGCGCAGCGTCGCGGGCCGCGCGGTCGCCGCCCGGGGCGATCACCGTGACGCGGTCGCTGAAGGTGCGCAGGAACGCCGCGTGGCCGATCGCGCATTCGGCGTCGCCGTACACCGCCACGTCATGGCCGTCGACCTCGTACCCGTCGCAGATCGCACACAGGCGCAGCGCCCCGCGGGCAATCGCCGCCTGGGCATCGGGCATCTCCGGCAGGGTGTCCTCGATGCCGGTGGCCAGGATCACCCGGCGGGCGATGCAGCTTTGCCCGGCGTAGCCGACACGAAAGCCCAGTGCGTGGCGCTCGAGCGAGTCGACCCGGCCGTCCTGCAGCTGCGCGCCATAGCCCTGCGCCTGCTCGCGCAGGCGGGCCAGCAGCTCGCGGCCGGAGATGCCCGGCGGAAAGCCGGGGTAGTTGTGCGAGCGGGGGATCAGCGCCGCGCGGCTGCAGCCGGCATCGACGACCCGGCACGAGCGGCGGAAACGCGCGAGATAGAGCGCGGCGGTGAGGCCGGCTGGGCCGCCGCCGACGATCAGGCAGTCGACGTCGGCGCGCTGGCCGGGGTGATCTGGCAGGTTCATGGCGAAGTCCCGGGGTGGTGGCTTGAAGGCTGCAACAGTAGAAGCCCGCCGCGCGGGTGAAGTTCGACCGGCATGACCAAGTGAAACTGTCGGAAATGAGAGCTGGTTCGTCCTTCGAGCGTTGTCCTTTGCCGGGCGATCACCAAGAATTCCGCGCTCGCGCGCCGGCCTACCTGCCGCAGTGCGACACCATTCCAACAAGACCGACCGGCAGCCACGGCTGCCTGGACCCGTCACGCCGTCAGGGGTGCCCGCTTCGGCGCTGCAGCCCACTTTCCAAACCATCGATGCGACGCGTGCTCACGAGGCGCGCAACCGCTTTTTTTGTCTCGGGGGCCACATGTTCAAGTCCTGCGTCACGGCAGCCATCGCTGCATTCACTCTTCTGGCCGGCCCGGCCATGGCGGCCGAGGGGCAGCCGATCGTCATCAAGTTCGCCCATGTAGTGGCCGACGATACGCCCAAGGGCAAGGGCGCGCTGCTGTTCCAGAAGCTGGTGCACGAGCGCTTGCCCGGCCAGGTAAAGGTCGAGGTCTATCCCAACTCCAGTCTGGTCGGCGACGCCGACGAGATGCAGGCGCTGCTCGATAACAAGGTGCAGATGCTGGCGCCCTCGCTGTCGAAGTTCGACAAGTACACCAAGCAGCTGCAGGTGTTCGACCTGCCGTTCATGTTCGACGACCAGGCGGCGGTGGACCGCTTCCAGAAGCGCGAGAAGAGCCGTGAACTGCTGCGTTCGATGGCATCGCACGGCATCTACGGGCTGGCCTACTGGAACAACGGCCTCAAGCAGCTCTCGGCGTCCAAGCCGCTGCACCTGCCGGGCGATGCCGCCGGGCTGGCCTTCCGCGTACAGCCGTCGAAGGTGCTCGAGGCGCAGTTCGAAGCCGTCGGCGCCAAGCCGGTGCGGTTGCCCTTCGCCGAGGTGTTCAAGGCCCTGCAGAGCGGCACGGTGCAGGGCGCGGAGAACCCCTGGTCGAACATCGCCAGCCAGAACATGCACAAGGTCCAGCCCTATATCACCGAGAGCAACCATGGCGTCTTGGCCTACATGCTGGTGACCAATTCCGAGTTCTGGCGCAGTGTGCCCTTCGCCGTACGCTCCGAGCTGGAGGGCATCATTCTGGAGGTCACGCAGATGGTGAATCGCGAAGCCGAGGCGCTCAACCAGCGCGACCGCGAGCGCATTCTGGCCAGCGGCAGCAGCAAGCTGATCAGCCTCAGCGATGCCGAGCGCCAGGCCTGGCGCGAGAAGATGCTGCCGCTGTGGCAGGCCTACGAGGCCGAGATCGGTGCCGATGTGATTCGCGCCGCGCAGATCGTCAACCGTCGCTGAATCCCTTCGCTGCAAACGCTCGGGTTACCCGGCGCGCTCTACGACTTGCCAGCCAGGCAGGTCGGCGAGCTGGGTGCGTCGCGGCGCTCGAGCGCCTCTTCCAGCCATTCGGCCAGCACCTGCGCGTTGTTCAACTGCTCGTCGCGTGCCGCATAGACCAGCGTCAGCACGCCCGTTTCCGCCGGCTCCAGCAGCGCCCACCAATGCTCCGGATGCGCCGCGAGTTCGCTGCGATAGCGCTGGCGAAACTCGTCAAAGCTCAACGCACCGGTCTTGAATGCCTGGCGCAGCGCCGTCGAAGGTGCGACCTCGCGCCGCCACTCGTCCAGCTTCAGGCTTTCCTTGCGGCAGTTGCGTGGCCAGAGGCGGTCGACCAGTACACGTTGGCCGTCGGCTGGGGTCGGTGGGTCGTACGCGCGGCGGCATCGAATCATCGGCAGGCTCCTGTGCTGGGTAATCTTGACAGTGGTCGTTTGAACCATTTTGTCGGGTTATAAAAACCCGTAAGCGTGAGGTCCTATTGACCACTAAATGCTTAAATCGTTGATAAGCAAGCCTATAAAAGGCGGCACGATTCATGACTGTTCTACTGCGCAATGTCACCAACTCTAGGAGCATGAAATGAAAAAGGCGATTGCAGCGGTAGTGGGTTCGATGATTCTGCTGACCGGCGCGGCGCGTGCCGACGAGATTCTCGAAGTGCATGCGGACAACATGGTCGGCGGCGGTTTTGGCGGGCTCAGCGGCTTCATGCTCGGTGCGGTCGCCGGGCCGATCGGCGCGCTGGTCGGCGGTGGGCTGGGCTACCTGGCCGGGCAGGGCGTGCAGCAGGGCAGCGGCCTGGAGCAGACGCTCTACGTGGTACGCCGGGACGACGGCAGCATCGACCGCATCCGCAGTTCCGATGGCGGCTTCCTGGTCGGCCAGCGCATTCGTCGTGACGGTGCACACATCACCGCGATGAATCCCTGAGTCGCCCACTGTGCCTGCCGGGCTTTGCCTGCGCGGCAGCTTGCGGGATGATCCGCCCCCTGAACGGCCTTCGAGGAGTCCCTGATGAGTTATCCCCTGCTGCATGTGGTGCATCTGCTGGCGGCGATCTGCTTCATCGGCACGCTGTTCTTCGAGGTGTTGATCCTCGCGCGGGCCAAGCGCGAACTGGCGGCCGACAGCGTCCCGGCGCTGGATCGGGCTGTCGGCGCGCGTTCGCGGGTGGTGCTGCACTGGGTGGTGCTGTTCGTCTACGGCGCCGGCATCGCCCTGGCCTGGCACCATCGCCAGGCGCTGGCGGCGCCACTGGCAAGCAGTTTCGCCACGCTGCTGTGGCTGAAGATCCTGCTCGCCGTCGGGGTGTTTCTGAGCTTCGGCCTGGTTGCCGTGCTGCTGCGCCGCGGCGGCATGACACCCGAGCGTTACCGGGCACTGCACTGGGCGATCCTGGCGCAGATGATCGGCATCGTCGTTCTCGCCAAGGCGATGTTCTACCTGCACTGGTAGGTTGCGCACATAGCAGGCCTGCGCCAGGGCGTGATGACCTCGGTCAAGGGCGAAGCGGCTTTCGCAACGGTGATCGGCGGCGATTCAGCCGCTGCAGCCTCGTTGCGTCGGTGCCGCGGGCGGCTAAGGTGACGGCATCGTCCCGTCTCCGGAGCCCCACCGATGGATTTTGCCTACAGCCCCCGCGTTCAGGCGTTGCGCCAGCAGCTGCTCGCCTTCATGGATCAGTACATCGTGCCGCGCATCGGTGCCTGGCACGCCGAGGTCGATGCCGGCCACTACCCCGTGTCGTTCATGGAAGACCTCAAGGCGCTGGCACGCGAGGAGGGGCTGTGGAACCTGTTCCTGCCCTCGCTGCACGCCGACGAGCCGGGCACCGGGCTGAGCAACCTGGAGTACGCGCCGCTGGCCGAGATCATGGGGCGGGTGCCTTGGGCCTCGGAGGTGTTCAACTGCAATGCGCCGGACACCGGCAACATGGAGCTGCTGCACCTGTTCGCCAGCGCCGAGCAGCGCGAACGCTGGCTCAAGCCGCTGCTCGAGGGGCGGATCCGCTCGGCCTTCGCGATGACCGAACCGGACGTGCCGTCCTCTGACGCGACCAACATCCAGACGCTGATCCGCCGCGACGGCGACAGCTACGTGATCAACGGTCGCAAATGGTTCATCACCAACGCCTCGCATCCCAACTGCAAGCTCCTGATCGTGATGGGCAAGACCGACCCGGATGGCGAGACGCATCGTCAGCAGAGCATGATCCTGGTGCCCTTCGATACGCCCGGCGTCGAGCTGGTGCGCAACATCCCGGTGATGAGCCACATCGCCCCGGAAGGCCACAGCGAACTGCTGCTGCGCAACGTGCGGGTGCCGGCGGGCAACCTGCTCGGCCGCGAGGGCGATGGCTTCATGATGGCCCAGGCGCGGCTCGGCCCGGGGCGCATCCACCACTGCATGCGCTCGATCGGCATGGCCGAGCTGGCGCTGGAGTTGATGGTCGAGCGCGCCCAGGAACGCAAGGCGTTCGGCAAGTATCTGCAGCAGTATTCCAATGTCGCCGACTGGATCGCCGAGTCGCGCATCGAGATCGAGCAGGCGCGTCTGCTGGTGCTCAAGACGGCGTGGATGATCGACGAAGTCGGCGCCAAGGCCGCGCGCAAGGAGATCGCCATGATCAAGGCGCTGGTGCCACGCATGCATACCCGTGTGGTCGACCGAGCCATGCAGGTCTACGGCGCGATGGGCCTGACCCCGGATACGCCGCTGGCCGATATGTGGACCGGCGGCCGCGCCCTGCGCTTTGCCGACGGTCCGGATCAGGTGCACCTGCGCAGCATCGCCAAGCTGGAGCTCAAGGCCAGCGAGGACCGGCGCGGCGCCACCGCCGCCTACCTCACGCCCGGGCGCCACTGAGCCGGCCTTTCTGCGCAGCGGTTCACGCGCCGCCGCGCGGTCCCGATAACGTCACTCTTTTGGTCTAGGCTTGCCTCGGTAGCGTCATCTGCCGAGGAGTTTCGTTGACATGGCGCAATGGAATCAGACCGCCGGGACCGAGCTTGATTGCAATCAAGGGGGGAACGAGAGCCCCTCACCTACCATGCGGGCCACATCCCGTAGTGCAGTAGGTAACAGCATGAAAGCCCATCGTTTTTCCGCCCGCGGCGCCCTGCGAGCGTGGGGGAACGGCCTGGTGGTCCTCCTCGCGCTGATGATGTGCAGCTTCGGCCTCCAGGCGCGCGAGTACGAAGTCGAGCGCCAGCGCATCGAGCAGGTCTTTCCGCAGGCCGAGGTCTCCGAACCCGAGGGCGAATACCAGGTGCGAACCCTGCGCAAGGGTGACGAAATCCTCGGCTACGCCTTCCAGACGATCAACGTCGTCGACATCCCGGCCTACTCCGGCAAGCCGATCAACCTCCAGGTGCTGCTCGATCCGCAAGGCACGATCAAGGATGCCTACGTGCTCGAGCACCACGAGCCGATCCTGCTGATCGGCATTCCCGAGCAGAAGCTGCACGACTTCACCGCCAAGTATCAGGGCGTGAAGGCCGACCAGCGCGTGGTGGTCGGGCATTCCAGCGACAGCAACGCAGTGACCATCGATGCCGTGACCGGCGCCACCGTGACCGTCATGGTGGTCAACGAGATCGTCATGCGCGCCGCCCACGAGGTGGCCGTCTCGCTCAAGCTGGTCGAGCCCGCCGCCGGCGGCCGCAGCAAGCCGGCGACCGTTCGCGCCGACGTCTACCAGCCGGCCAGCTGGGCCGAGCTGACCGGCAACGGCGCGATCCGCCGCCTGCTGCTGACCTACGGCCAGATCGACGAGGCCTTCAAGGGCACCGAAGCCGAAGGCATCGACGAGGCCGAGCCGGACGAGAAGGGCGAGACCTTCATCGACCTGTACGCCACCGAACTCAACCCGCCGACCATCGGCCGCAACCTGCTTGGCGAGGCGCAGTACACCGACCTGATGAGTACGCTCAAGCCGGGCGAACACGCGATCGCCGTGCTCGGCAGCGGCGACTACTCGTTCAAGGGCTCGGGCTATGTGCGCGGCGGCATCTTCGATCGGGTGCAGCTGCGCCAGTTCGGCAACATCATCAGCTTCCGCGATCTGGACTATATCCGCCTGTCGGACGTCTATGCCGAAGGCATGCCCGAGTTCCGCGAGATGGCGATCTTCATCATCCGCGAGCACGTCGCCTTCGACCCGGGCTCGCCCTGGTCGCTGGAGCTGCTGGTACGCCGCCAGACCGGCCCGGTGGCCGGGGTGTTCACCAGCTTCGAGCTGCCTTACCAGATGCCCGAAGCCTACATCGAGCGGCCGCAGCCGACGGCCGAGGAGCTGGCCGCGATCGAAGAGGCCAACCGGCCGATGTGGGTCAACATCTGGTACCAGAAGAGCTTCCAGATCGGCGTGATCGTCGCCGCCCTGGGCCTGCTGACGGTCATCCTGTTCCTGCAGGACAAGTTCACCCAGCACCCCAACTTCCTGCACTGGCTGCGCCGCGGCTACCTGATCTTCACCGTGGTGTTCATCGGCTGGTACGCGCTGGGGCAGCTGTCGGTGGTCAACGTGCTGACCTTCGTGCATGCCCTGTTCCAGGACTTCCGCTGGGAGCTGTTCCTCTCCGATCCGGTGATCTTCATCCTCTGGACCTTTACCGCGGCGAGCATCCTGCTCTGGGGGCGCGGCGTGTTCTGCGGCTGGCTGTGCCCCTTCGGCGCGCTGCAGGAGCTGATCAACGAGGCCGCGCGCAAGCTGAAGATCCCGCAGTACGAGCTGCCCTTCGCGGTCCACGAGCGGCTCTGGGCGATCAAGTACATCATCCTGCTGGTGCTGTTCGGCATCTCGCTGGAGTCGATGATGATGGCCGAGAAGGCCGCCGAGGTTGAGCCGTTCAAGACCGCGATCATGCTCAAGTTCGACCGCCAGTGGTGGTTCGTCCTCTACGCGGTGTTCCTGCTGGTCATCAACATCTTCACCCGCAAGGTTTACTGCCGCTACGTCTGCCCGCTCGGCGCGGCGCTGGCGATCCCGACCAAGCTGCGCCTGTTCGACTGGCTCAAGCGCCGCAAGGAGTGCGGCAGCCCCTGCCAGCTGTGCGCCAAGGAATGCGAGATCCAGGCGATCCACCCGGACGGCCACATCAATGCCAACGAGTGCCACTACTGCCTCGATTGCCAGATGACCTACCACAACGAGCACAAGTGCCCGCCGCTGGTGAACAAGAACAAGCGCAAGAAGCGCGAGAAGCCGGCCCCGGCCGACGCCAACCTGATTCCCGTCGTTGAAGTCGTTGAACCCTGAGTGCCCGCCGCCGGCGAGTCGCTCGCAACCAACACACCCCTGTGTTTGTGAGTCAAAAGGAGCAACACCCCATGAGTGACAAGAGCAAGAATCCAGAGACCCTGGAAAAGGGCGGCCTGAGTCGCCGCAGCTTCCTCGGCGCCTCCGCGATGACCGGTGCGGCCGTGGCTGCGACGGCCTTCGGCGGCGCGGTGATGACGCGTGAATCCTTTGCCGCCGCCGCCAAGGAAGCACGTTCCAAGATCGAAGTCGGCCCGGGCGAACTGGACGAGTACTACGGTTTCTGGAGCGGCGGCCACCAGGGCGAAGTGCGGGTGCTGGGCATCCCTTCGATGCGCGAGATCATGCGTATTCCGGTGTTCAACGTCGACTCGGCGACCGGCTGGGGCCTGACCAACGAGAGCAAGGCGGTGCTCGGCGAAAGCGCCAAGTACAAGAACGGCGACTGCCACCACCCGCACATCTCGATGACCGACGGCAAGTACGACGGCAAGTACCTGTTCATCAACGACAAGGCCAACACCCGCGTCGCGCGTATCCGCCTGGATATCATGAAGTGCGACAAGATCCTGACCGTACCGAACTGCCAGGCCATCCACGGCCTGCGCCTGCAGAAGGTGCCGCACACCAAGTACGTGTTCGCCAACGCCGAGTTCGTCATCCCGCATCCGAACGACGGCAAGGTCTTCGACCTGCAGGACGAAAACAGCTACACGATGTACAACGTCATCGACGCCGAAAAGATGGAGATGGCCTTCCAGATCATCGTCGATGGCAACCTGGACAACACCGACGCCGACTACACCGGCCGCTTCGCCGCGTCGACCTGCTACAACTCGGAAAAGGCCTACGACCTCGGCGGCATGATGCGCAACGAGCGCGACTGGGTCGTGGTGTTCGACATCCACGCGGCTGAAAAAGCGGTCAAGGCCGGCAAGTTCATCACTCTCGGCGACTCCAAGGTGCCGGTGCTCGATGGCCGCAAGAAGGACGGCAAGGACAGCGAATTCACCCGCTACATCCCGGTGCCGAAGAACCCGCACGGCTGCAACACCTCGCCGGACGGCAAGTACTTCATCGCCAACGGCAAGCTGTCGCCGACCTGCACCGTGATCGCCATCGACAAGCTGCCCGACCTGTTCGACGGCAAGCTGAAGGACCCGCGCGACGTCGTGGTCGCCGAGCCGGAGCTGGGTCTCGGCCCGCTGCACACCACCTTCGACGGCCGTGGCAACGGCTACACCACGCTGTTCATCGACAGCCAGCTGTGCAAGTGGAACATCGAGGACGCCATCCGCGCCTACAAGGGCGAGAAGGTCAACTACATCCGCCAGAAGCTCGACGTGCACTACCAGCCGGGGCACAACCACGCCTCGCTGTGCGAAACGCGCGAAGCGGATGGCAAGTGGGTCGTGGTGCTGTCGAAGTTCTCCAAGGACCGTTTCCTGCCGACCGGCCCGCTGCACCCGGAGAACGACCAGCTGATCGACATCTCCGGTGACGAGATGAAGCTGATGCATGACGGCCCGACCTTCGCCGAGCCGCATGACTGCATCATGGCCCGTCGTGACCAGATCAAGACCAAGAAGATCTGGGATCGCAACGACCCGTTCTTCGCCGAGACCGTCAAGCGCGCCGAGAAGGATGGCATCAACCTGACCGCCGACAACAAGGTCATCCGTGACGGCAACAAGGTTCGCGTGTACATGACCTCGATGGCGCCGACCTACGGCGTCAACGAGTTCACGGTCAAGCAGGGCGACGAAGTCACCGTGACAATCACTAACATCGACCAGATCGAGGACGTGTCCCACGGCTTCGTCATGGTCAACCACGGTGTGAGCATGGAGATCAGCCCGCAGCAGACCTCTTCCATCACCTTCGTGGCAGACAAGCCCGGCCTGCACTGGTACTACTGCAGCTGGTTCTGCCATGCCCTGCACATGGAAATGGTCGGCCGCATGATGGTCGAGCCTGCGTGACCCGATCGCCCCGGCTCAGGCCGGGGCGCATCGACCGAGGCGGCGCCAGTGGCGCCGCCGCACCGGAAAAGCCCGAAAGCCGAACAAGGTAATTGCAGTGCTCGTATCTCGGACCAACGGCAGATTCCACCTCCTGGCGCTTGTTGCGCTTCTCTTTCTCGGTGGCGGCGCCCAGGCGGCGCAGCCCCTCTCGTCGCTGCCGCTCGAAGCGCTGGGCGACAACCACTGGCTGCTGCCGGCTGGCGAGCACCTGGGCCAGTTCCGCATCGACCAGCCGCTCACGCTGCGCTGTGCGCCGGGCGCCGTGCTCGATGCCGGGGGCCAGGGCAATGCCCTGACCATTGCCGCCGCGCAGGTCACTGTCGAAGGCTGCAACATTCGTAACTGGGGCCGCGACCTTACCGCGATGAACTCGGCGATCTTCGTCGAGCGCAGCGGACGCGGCGCCATCCTGCGCGACAACCACCTCGAAGGAGCCGGCTTCGGTATCTGGCTCGACGGCACGGCCGATGTCAGCGTGCTCGGCAACCGTATCGAGGGCGACCCCAGCGTGCGCTCGCAGGACCGCGGCAACGGCATCCACCTGTACGCGGTGACCGGTGCGCGCGTCGTCGGCAACCATGTGCAGCAGACCCGTGACGGCATCTACATCGACACCTCCAACGGCAACCGCCTGGAAGGCAACGTGCTGGAGGACCTGCGGTACGGCGTGCACTACATGTTCGCCAACGACAACAGCGTGATCGGCAACGTCACCCGCCGCACGCGTACCGGCTATGCGCTGATGCAGAGCCGCAAGCTCACCGTCGTCGGCAACCGCTCCGAGCATGACCAGAACTACGGCATGCTGATGAACTACATCACCTACTCGACCATTCGCGACAACTTCGTCAGCGAAGTGCAGTCCGGCGACACCGGCGGTGACAGCATGATTTCCGGGGGCGAGGGCAAGGCGCTGTTCATCTACAACTCGCTGTTCAACACCATCGAGAACAACCACTTCGAGAAGAGCGCGCTGGGCATCCACCTGACCGCCGGCTCGGAGGACAACCGCATCGCCGGCAATGCCTTCGTCGGCAACCAGCAGCAGGTCAAGTACGTCGCCACTCGCACCCAGGAATGGTCGCAGGACGGGCGCGGCAACTACTGGAGCGACTACCTGGGCTGGGACCGCAACGACGACGGCCTGGGCGACGTGCCCTACGAGCCGAACGACAACGTCGACCGGCTGCTGTGGATGTACCCGCAGGTGCGTCTGCTGATGAACAGCCCCAGCATCGAACTGTTGCGCTGGGTGCAGCGCGCCTTTCCGGTGATTCGCTCGCCCGGCGTGCAGGACAGCCATCCGCTGATGGCCCTGCCGACGCAAAATCTCTTGAAACAGGAACCCCAGTCATGAACGCCGTTGAAATCCAGGGCGTCAGCCAGCGTTACGGCAGCATGACCGTACTGCACGATCTGCATCTGAGCCTCGGCGAAGGCGAGGTGCTGGGCCTGTTCGGCCACAATGGCGCGGGCAAGACCACCAGCATGAAGCTGATCCTCGGCCTGCTCGCGCCAAGCCTCGGCGAGGTCCGTGTGCTTGGCCGCGCCCCGGCCGATCCGCAGGTGCGCCGCCAGCTCGGCTACCTGCCGGAGAACGTCACCTTCTACCCGCAGCTCAGCGGCCGCGAGACGCTGCGCCATTTCGCCCGGCTCAAGGGCGCGGCGCTCGGCCAGGTCGACGAACTGCTCGAACAGGTCGGCCTGACCCACGCGGCCGATCGCCGCGTCAAGACCTATTCCAAGGGCATGCGCCAGCGCCTCGGCCTGGCCCAGGCGCTGCTCGGCGAGCCACGCCTGCTGCTGCTCGACGAGCCCACCGTCGGCCTCGACCCGATCGCCACCGGCGATCTCTACCGGCTGATCGACACCCTGCGCCAGCGCGGTACCAGCATCATCCTCTGCTCCCACGTGCTGCCAGGCGTCGAGGCGCACATCAACCGTGCGGCGATCCTCGCCAAGGGCCGCCTGCAGGCGGTCGGCAGCCTGGCGCAGCTGCGTGCCGAGGCCGGCCTGCCGGTGCGCATCCGCGCCAGCGGCCTGGACCAGCGCGACCGCTGGCTCAGCCGCTGGCAGGAGGAAGGCCACAGCGCCCGCTCGCTGAATGAAACGAGCCTGGAAGTGGTGGCCTGCAACGGCCACAAGCTGGTGCTGCTGCGCCAGCTGCTCGGCGAGAGCGAGCCGGACGATATCGAGATCCACCAGCCGTCGCTCGAGGACCTCTACCGCTACTACATGGAGCGCGCCGGCGACGTGCGCGCCGAGGAGGGCAGGGCATGAACCAGGTCTGGAACATCGCACGCAAGGAGCTCAGCGACGGCCTGCGCAACCGCTGGTTGCTGGCGATCAGCCTGCTGTTCGCCGCGCTCGCCGTTGGCATCGCCTGGCTCGGCGCCGCCGCGTCCGGGCAACTCGGCTTCACCTCGATCCCGGCGACGATCGCCAGTCTGGCGAGCCTGGCGACTTTTCTTATGCCACTGATCGCGCTGCTGCTGGCCTATGACGCGATCGTCGGCGAAGACGAGGGCGGTACGCTGATGCTGCTGCTGACCTATCCGCTGGGGCGTGGGCAGATCCTGCTCGGCAAGTTCGTCGGCCACGGCCTGATCCTGGCCCTGGCGGTGCTCATCGGCTTTGGTTGTGCGGCGCTGGCGATCGCCCTGCTGGTCGAGGACATCGAGCTCGGCATGCTCGCCTGGGCATTCGGTCGCTTCATGCTGTCCTCGACGCTGCTCGGCTGGGTGTTTCTCGCGCTGGCCTACATCCTGAGCAGCAAGGTCAACGAAAAATCCAGCGCGGCCGGCCTGGCGCTGGGCGTGTGGTTTCTCTTCGTGCTGGTGTTCGATCTGCTGCTGCTGGCCCTGCTGGTGCTCAGCGAGGGCAAGTTCAGCCCCGAGCTGCTGCCCTGGCTGCTGCTGCTCAACCCAGCCGACGTGTACCGGCTGATCAACCTGTCCGGCTTCGAAGGCAGCAGCGCCATGGGCGTGCTGTCCCTGGGGGCCGACCTGCCACTACCCGGCGCCATGCTCTGGCTCTGCCTGCTGCTGTGGGTCGCCGTTTCACTGCTCGTTGCCTTCGCCGTGTTCCGTCGGCGCATGGCCTGATTCCTTGGGGGAACTATGAAAACCTTTCAGCAATTCGGCCTGGTTCTGCTGCTGGCGCTGGGGCTGGCTGCCTGCGGCGAGTCGCAGCAGCCGGCTGCAAGTCTCGATCCGGTAGCCTTTCACGACGGTGACGAATGCCACGTCTGCGGCATGGTCATCAGCGACTTTCCCGGGCCCAAGGGCGAGGCGGTGACGGCGGGCGGAGTGAAGAAGTTCTGTTCGGCCGCCGAGATGCTCGGCTGGTGGCTGCAGCCGGAAAACCGCGGGCGTGACATGAAGCTCTACGTGCACGACATGGGGCGAAGTGTCTGGGAACACCCGGACGACAGCCATCTGATTGACGCAACCAGCGCCTACTATGTGATCGGAACGCCGCTCAAGGGCGCGATGGGTGCGGTGCTCGCCAGCTTCGCCGAGGAGGGCGCCGCGCAGAAGCTGGCCGCCGAACACGGCGGGCGCGTGCTGCGCTTCGAGGAGATCGACCAGGCCTTGCTCCAGCAGGCGGCGGCCATGCAGTATGGCGCGGCACATGAGGGCGCGATGCACGAGGGCGCGCACGGCGAGCACGCGGCGGCGTCGATGGACCACAACGAACACGCCGGTCACTGACCGCAGTCAACGCAACGAGGTAGCAAATGATGGGTATCAGCATCTGGCAGCTTCTGATCATTCTTCTGATCGTCGTCATGCTGTTCGGCACCAAGCGCCTGCGCGGCCTGGGGTCGGACCTGGGCAGTGCGATCAGTGGCTTTCGCAAGTCGGTCAGCGAGGGCGACAGCACGCCCGCCGCGCAGGAGTCGGTGCGTCACGAGGTCAAGTGATGCGCAACCGCGCCAAGGAAACGGGCCTTCATGGCCCGTTTTTTTTGCCGCTAGGCAGGGCGCGGCCCGCCCGGGTGGCCGGGAAAGCGGCTCGCAGGGGGCCAACCGTCACTTTTTCGCCGTCTCCGGGAAAAGCTGATTGCAATCAAGTCTGATCGGGGTAGTGAAGCGGTAGAAAGTAGCCATCGCCTCCGTCTTTGGAGGCACGCCCCGCCGAGCCGTCGCAAGCCGTCGTCCGGCGGCAGAACGTTTTCAGGAGGCCTGCTGTGCAAGTTGTCGACCGGCGAAAAGCCCTCAGTATCCCGCCCGTCTGGCGCCTCGCCTTTCGCCCGTTCTTTCTCGCCGGCGCGGTGTTCGCGCTGCTGGTCGTGCCGCTCTGGGTGATGGCCTGGACCGGTCTGTGGCCGGGCTTCCAGCCCACCGGTGGCTGGCTGGCCTGGCACCGTCACGAGATGCTGTTCGGCTTTGCCATGGCCATCGTCGCCGGCTTTCTGCTGACCGCGGTGCAAACCTGGACCGGCCAGGTGGCGCCCTCCGGCAAGCCGCTGATGGGCCTGGCGCTGCTCTGGCTGTCGGCGCGCCTGGGCTGGTTGTTCGGCCTGCCGCTGGCGCTGCTGATTCCGCTCGATCTGGCCTTTCTCTTCGCCGTCGCGGTGCTGATGGGGCGCATGCTCTGGGCCGTGCGACAGAAGCGCAACTACCCGGTGCTGGCGGTGCTCACGCTGATGATCGCTGCCGATGCGCTGGTACTGACCGGCATGGCGCGTGCCGACGATGCCCTGCAGCGCCAGGGTGTGCTGGCTGGCCTGTGGCTGGTCGCGGCCTTGATGGGGCTGATCGGCGGGCGAGTGATTCCGTTCTTCACCCAGCGCGGCCTCGGCTGGGTCGAAGCGATCAAACCCTGGGTCTGGCTCGATGTGGCCCTGCTGGCAGGCAGCGCGTTGATCGCCCTGCTGCATGCCCTGGGCATCGCCCTGCAGGCGCAGCCGCTGGTAGGCGTGCTGTTGCTTCTGCTCGGCGCCGGCCACCTGCTGCGTCTCGGCCGCTGGTACGACAAGGGCATCTGGCGCGTACCGCTGCTCTGGTCGCTGCATCTGTCGATGCTCTGGCTGGTGGTGGCCTGCTTCGGCCTGGCGCTCTGGCACTTCGGTCTGCTGGCGCAGTCGAGCCCTTCGCTGCACGCGCTGACCGTCGGCGCCATGAGCGGGCTGATCCTGGCGATGATCGCGCGGGTGACCCTGGGCCACACCGGCCGCCCACTACAGGTGCCGACCGGCATGGTGCCCGCCTTCGTGCTGTTCAACCTGGGCGTGGCGGCTCGCGTGTTCCTCGCCGCGCAATGGCCGGTGGCTGGCCTCTGGCTGGCGGCGGCCTGCTGGTCGCTGGCCTTTCTCGTCTACGCCCTGCGTTACGCGCCGATGCTGCTCAGCGCGCGGGTCGACGGTCATCCCGGCTGAGCCGGGCGACAGTTTCCTTCCAAGTTCCCAACGCTGCGCCTGGCTCGAGCCCGGCGCCTGAGACTCGGCGTGCCGAGCAACGGAGAAAGAGATGAAAAGCGAGTTCCTCGATCGTCTGGCCGTGGTGACGGGCGCCAGTTCGGGTATCGGCCTGGCGCTGTGCGCGGCGCTGCTGCAGCGTGGCGCGCGAGTGCTGGCGATGTCGCGTTCGCAGGGTGGCCTCGGGCCGCTGATGGAAACCTACGGCGAGCGGTTGTGCTGGCTGTCCGGCGATGTGACGTCGGCCGAGGACCTGACAGCCCTGTGCCGGCGTGCCGCGGCGATGGGGCCGGTGGATTTCCTGGTGCCGAATGCCGGTATTGCCGAGCTGGCCGATAGCCTGGACGCGAGTGCGTTCGAGCGGCAATGGGCGGTCAACGGCGCAGGCGCGCTGAACACCCTGGCTGCGCTGCGCAGCGAACTGGCCAAGCCGGCCTCGGTAGTGTTCATCGGCACCTTTCTGACCCGTGCTAGCTTTCCCGGGCTGGCGGCCTACATCGGCACCAAGGCGGCGCTCGCCGCGCAAACGCGCACCCTGGCGGTGGAGTTCGCGCCGCTCGAGGTGCGCATCAACATGGTTTCGCCCGGGCCTACCGCTACCGCCATCTGGGGCACGCTGGGGCTGGCCGACGAGCAACTCGAGCAGGTCGCCGACACGGTGAGCAAGCGGCTGCTGCCGGGGCATTTTCTCGAGGCCGCGGCGGTCGCCAACGTCATTCTGTTTCAGCTGTCGCAGGGAGCGCGCGGTGTCTACGGGCAGGACTGGGTGGTGGACAACGGCTATACCCTGGCCTGAGGGGGCAGCATGTGGTTCAAGAGCAAGCAGATGGCACAGCGCCTGGAGCACGAGACCCGCGAGCGGCTTGCACGCGATGAGGCGCGCCAGGCGCGCATCGAGGCGCTGGAGCGGGAGCTGGGCGACGCGCACCGGGTGATCGAGGCGCAGCGGCAGCAGCTCGCGCACCATCGCGGCGTGGCGGCCAACCTGGTGCGCTTCGGCAGCTCGGTGTCCAGCCTTGGCGATTCCTTCGAATACCTCGCTGCGCAGCTGGCGCACAGCCAGGACCGCGCCGGGCAGGTGGCCGAGGCGGCGCTGGCCAGCCGGCAGCAGTTCGGTGCCTTGCGTGGCGAGGCGCAGCGGATGGAGGACGGCCTCGATCAGGCCTCGCAGAAGGTACAGTCGCTGGCCGAGTGCTCGCGCGAGATCAACGGCATCGTCGACCTGATCAGCGGCATCGCCAGCCAGACCAACCTGCTCGCGCTGAATGCCGCAATCGAGGCCGCGCGCGCCGGCAGTGCCGGGCGCGGCTTTGCCGTGGTCGCCAGCGAGATCCGCAGCCTGGCGGAAAAGACCGCGCTGGCCACCGACGACATCGTGGGCAAGATCGGCGAGGTGCAGGAAGAAATCCGCAGCGTGCATACGCACATCCGCTTGCAGGGCGAGAGCGCGCAGGGCTTCAACCACACCGCCGAGGAAGCGGTGCAGGCAATGGAACGGCTGCGCGAGCTGGCTGGGGCGATGCGCCGTAGCAGCGAGACCTCGGCCCTGCGCGCCGGCGTCGAACTGGCCAACCTTGACGAGTTGTCGCTCAAGTTCGTGGTCTATAACCACCTGCTCGGCAACGGCGAGCAGCCGCCGGAGCTGCCGAGCGAGCGCGATTGCCGCTTCGGCCGCTGGTACTACGGCGACGCCGACCGCCAGCTCAAGCTGTTCGATGGCTTCGCCCAGATCGAGCGACCGCACACCGCCGTGCACGCTCAGGGCCAGGCGGCGATCACCGCGTTCGGCCAGGGTGAGCTGACCCTCGCGTTGCAGAGCCTGGAGCGCATGGAAGACGCCAATCTTCAGGTGATGCGCATCGTCAACGGCCTGCTCGATAGACTGGAGCAGGCTCCCGAGAGCGGGGCAGAGCGGGGCGAACGACAGCTGCTCGATGCTTGATTCAATAATATTGCTTACAAGGAGCAATAACATTCGTTAGATAAAAGTAAATCGCTCGGCTGACAATGGCCACCGCATCAAGGCGCGACACCCGGTCGCGCTTGTTCATGAACCGACTTCCACAGAGGAACGGCGAGTGAGTGCGTGCCGGTCAGTCGTTACCGCCCGGGCCTTGTGACGAGGCCACGCGGATCGCCGCCCGCGCCGCATCCGCTTGCGATAGCTATGAGCGAACCGCAGAGCACTCTCGAACCCGACTACAACTACCGCGTCGTGCGCCAGTTCACCCTGATGACCCTCGTCTGGGGCGTGCTCGGCATGGGCCTGGGCGTCTTCATCGCGGCCCAGCTGGTCTGGCCGCAGCTCAATTTCGGCCTGCCGTGGACCAGCTTCGGTCGGCTGCGCCCGATCCATACCAACCTGGTGATCTTCGCCTTTGGCGGCGGCGCGCTGTTCGCCTCGTCGTTCTACATCGTGCAGCGGACCAGCCAGGTGCGACTGGTCTCCGACCAGCTGGCCGCGGTGGTGTTCTGGGGCTGGCAGGCCGCCTGCGTGGCCATGCCGATCAGCTACGTGCTGGGCTACACCACGTCCAAGGAATACGCCGAAATGGAGTGGCCGATCGCGCTGTGGGTGACCTTTGTCTGGCTGCTCTACGGCTACCTGTTCTTCGCCACCGTGGCGCGCCGACGGATGCGCCACATCTACGTCGGCAACTGGTTCTTCGGCGCCTTCATCATCGTCACGGGCATGGTGCACGTGGTCAATCACGTGCAATTGCCGGTATCGCTGCTCAAGAGCTACTCGGTCTATTCCGGCGCCACCGACGCGATGGTCCAGTGGTGGTACGGGCATAGCGTGGTCGGCTTCATCCTCTCGGTGGGCTTTCTCGGCATGATGTATTACTTCGTGCCGAAGCAGGCCGAGCGGCCGATCTACTCGTACCGGCTGTCGATCGTGCACTTCTGGGCGATCATCTCGATCTACATCTGGGCCGGCCCGCACCATCTGCACTACACCGCGCTGCCGGAGTGGGCGCAGAGCCTGGGCATGGTGATGTCGATCATCCTGCTGGCGCCGTCCTGGGGCGGCATGATCAACGGCATGATGACCCTCTCCGGCGCCTGGCATAAGTTGCGCACCGACCCGATCCTGCGCTTTCTGGTGGTCTCGCTGGCGTTCTACGGCATGTCGACGTTCGAAGGCCCGATGATGGCGATCAAGACGGTCAATGCGCTGTCGCACTACACCGACTGGACCATCGGTCACGTGCATGCCGGTGCGCTGGGCTGGGTGGCGATGATCTCGATCGGCTCGCTGTACCACCTGGTGCCGCGCCTGTGGGGCGCCGAGCGGATGTACAGCGTGCGGCTGATCAATGCGCACTTCTGGCTGGCGACCATCGGCACCGTGCTCTACATCGCCTCGATGTGGGTCAACGGCATCACCCAGGGCCTGATGTGGCGAGCTATCAACGAGGACGGCACGCTGACCTATTCCTTCGTCGAGGCGCTCGAGGCCAGCCACCCGGGCTATGTGGTGCGCATGATCGGCGGCGGCCTGTTCGCCTCCGGCATGCTGCTGATGGCGCTCAACACCTGGCTGACGGTGCGCCATGCGCCGCGCGCCCCGGCACCCGATGCAGAGCTGACCGCTGTGACTGCTTGATTTCCCCTCGCTACCCTTGTAGCTCCTGATGGTCCAGGGACGGACCTTTTTTACCCGGCTACGCTCCGATAGCCGGTGCTTCGTCTGACAAGAGCTTCCATGCAAGACAACCTGATCGACTGGTTCAAATCCTTCGTGCCCGCGCCGCTGAATGCGGCCCCCCGACTATGGCTGCGCGCCGCCATCGGCATCGCCTTCGTCATGCCGCTGGTGTTTCTCAGTGACCGCTGGCTGGTCGGCACCGGGCTGGCGCTACAAGTGATCGCGCCGGTTGGCGCCTCCGCCGTGCTGGTATTCGTCGCCTCGTCGAGCCCCTTCGCCCAGCCCTGGTCAGTCATCGGTGGCAATCTGTTCGCCGCACTGATCGGCGTCGCCCTGGGGCTCAGTGGCCTGCCCAGCGTGCTCGCCGCGACGCTGGCCGGCGCGGCAACGCTGCTGTGCCTGTTCTCGCTGCGCTGCCTGCACCCGCCGAGCATCGCGCTGGCGCTGGTGGCCGCAGTGGGCAGCCCCGACCTGCACCAGCTGCACTTCGGCCTGCTCGGGCCGGTGATGTTCAACTCGCTGCTGCTGGTGACCTTCGCGCTGCTGTTCAACAACCTCACGGGCAATCCCTACCCCAAGGCGCGCCTGCCGCGCGAAAACGAGCACCACACCCGCGACCCGCGGCCGGGCGAGCGGATGAGCTTCGTCCAGGATGACGTCGACCGGGCGCTGGCCGAATTCGGCGAGTACGTCGACATCACCCGTGACGACCTCGCCCGGCTGATCAAGCAGACCGAGAAGCACGCGCTGCGCCGCAGCATGGGCGAGGTCACCGCCGCGCACGTGATGTCGCGCGATATCTACTGGCATACCCCGGACACCTTTATCGAATCGGCCTGGCAGACCCTGCAGCAACATCGCCTGCGTTCGTTGCCGGTGGTCGAAGGCGACGATCACCGGCTGGTCGGCATCGTCACCCAGATCGACCTGCTCAAGCACTTCCACCCCCGCCCGGGGCGTTTGAGCTTCGGCCAGCTGAACTTCCTGCGCGGCACCAAGCTGCGCGCCATCATGAGTTCGCCGGTGGTTTCGGTAACCATGGACACGCACATGGTCGAGCTGGTCTACCTGCTGTCCGACCGCGGCCTGCACTGCCTGCCGGTGGTCGATGAGCAGCAGCGCCTGGTGGGCATGATCACCCAGACCGACCTGATCGCCGCGCTGTACCGCTACTGGCTCAAGCAGCTTCCGGACTGAGTCGGCTCAGATCTCGTAGTACCAGCGCGACCAGTCGAAGTCGTCCAGCGCCAGCTCGCGTACCAGGTTGAGCGCCTTGGCCAGCGCCGCCGAGCGGTTGGCACGGGAATAGACCAGGTACACCGGATGCGAGAATTCCGGCGCCTGTTCGACGCGCTTGAGCACGCCTTCGTCGAGGTAGCGCTGCACCACCCGCGTGCGGAAGTAGCCGCGCCCGCCGCACTGCACCAGGTACTGCAGCGCCAGCGGGCCGAGGCTGAAGGACATCGCGGCGCGGGTGTGCTCGGGCAGCGCCTGGTTGTGCTGCTTGCGAAACGCCGGGCCCCAGTCGACGTACAGGTACGGCTCGGGGTTGCGCGTCTGCACCACCTGGATGAGCTTTTCCTCGAGCAACTGTTCGACCTGCAGGCCCGGCCAGTACTCGGGCTGGTGCACCAGCGCGGCATCGAGCAGGCCGAGGTCGAGCTTTTTCTGCAGTTCCTCGTCACTCGCCACTTCGCTGCGCAGCGCATGGCTGGGCAGCGTCTCGCGCAGGCGCTGCACCCAGGCGAGCATCAGCGGATTGCACAGGCTGACCTCGGCGCCGAGCGTGAGCAACTGGTCGTAACCCTGAGGCAGCGGCAGGTCGCGGCGCGCAGCCTCCCAGGTCTGTACCAGCTGGTTGGCATAGGCGACGAAGCGTTCGCCATCGTCGGTCAGGCGCGCACCGGCGCGGTTGCGCACGAACAGCCGGCAGCCGAGCTGGCTTTCGAGGTTCTGGATGCGTGCGGTGACGGCGGTCTGGGTCAGGTGCATGCGCTCGGCCGCGGCGATGAAGCTGCCGCCGCGAATGATCTCGAGAAAGGTGCGGGCGAGATCGATGTCCATGCGCATGCCTGTGTAATGAGGGGGCCGCCATTGTAGCGGACAAGGCCGGTGCTGGCCCGCAACGGGCCGGCCGGGTGCAGCGGCGTGGCCGTCCGCACCCGGCAGCGGAACCGATCAGTGCGAGGTGCCTTCGGCGAACTCGATCTTGTTGCCGACGTTGTACTTGCCGGACGGCTTGTTCATCGGGATGCGCTTGATCTCCTCGAGCGTATTGGCGTCGTAGACGATCAGCGCGCCATCGGTGTCCCAGACGCTGAGCAGGGCGTAGCGGCCATCGTTGGTGAACTCGACGTGGGCGGCGTTCTTGCCGGGCATCGGGCGCAGGGTGTGGGCGATTTCCAGGGTCTGCTTGTCGATCAGGTGCACGGCGTCGTTGTTCGGTCCGAAGAAC
Source organism: Stutzerimonas balearica DSM 6083 (assembly GCF_000818015.1). Taxonomy (NCBI): domain Bacteria; kingdom Pseudomonadati; phylum Pseudomonadota; class Gammaproteobacteria; order Pseudomonadales; family Pseudomonadaceae; genus Stutzerimonas; species Stutzerimonas balearica. The sequence continues at coordinate 3,584,796 of NZ_CP007511.1, read as the reverse complement.
ACGTCGGTCCAGGCGTAGGGCGAATTCTGCTGGCTGCGCATGAAGAAGCCCGGCCCTTCGGTGGGAATCTCCTTGATCAGCTTCCAGCTCTCGAGGTCGAGCACCGAGATCAGCCCCTTGCTGACGTTCGGCGTGGCGAACACCCACTTGCCGCCGCGCTTCCAGTAGATGCCCGAGCCCAGGTGCGGCATGCCCGGCAGCGGAATGTCGGTGACCGTGCGACCGCTGTCGAGGTCGATCACCTGGCCGCCCTTGGCCTTGCGTGAAGTCGCCAGCAGCTGGCCGTAGTCCGGGGTGAAGGAGAAGTCGTCGAGGTAGTCGGCCGCCTGGATGCGCCGCGGCACGAAGGTCGGCTCGCCGGCGTAGGACAGCTCCCAGGCTTCCTTCACGTCCTTCAGCGCGACGATGAAGCTCTCGCGCGGCGGCGCGGTGTAGACGGCACTGACCCGTGACGGCGTGCCGTCGGCCGCCACCGCCGGGATGTGCTTGACCAGCGACAGATCGCGCGCATCGAGCAGCACCAGGTTGCCCGGCAGGTAGTTGCCCACCAGCACCCAGCGGCCGTCGTTGCTGACCGCCAGGTTGCGCGTGTTCAGCCCGGCGCGCACCTCGGCGATCATGGTCAGGTTGTTGAGGTCGTAGAGGCTGACCCAGCCATCGCGCGAGGCGAAGTAGACGAAGCGTCCGTCCGGCGAGAACTTCGGCCCGCCGTGCAGGGCGAAGTGCGACTGGAAGTTGGCGAGCTCCTCGAAGCGGTCGCCGTCGAGCACCCGCACGTGATGATTGCCGGCCTCCACCACGACGAACAGGTTCAGCGGATCGGCGCCGTGCTGCGGGGGCGTCGGTAGCGTGGCGACGTCCTTGAGAAGACGATGGCTGGCACGGATGTCGGCATCGCTCCAGGTCGGCGGCACGGCCGCGGGCTGGTAGAGGTAGCCGGTCAGTGCCTTGATCTGCTGGTCATCGAGCACGCCGGAGAAGGCTGCCATCTGGCTTGCCGGGCGACCGTTGCGAATGACCTTTTCCGCTTCGGCCGGCTTCAGTCGGCTCAGGCTTTCGGGCAAGAGCGCCGGGCCGGCGCCGCCCAGGCGGTTCTCGCCGTGGCAGCTCTGGCAGTGGCTCTGGTAGAGGCTATGGGCGTCGACCTCGGCCGCGGCGGCGCGTGGCACGGCCAGGTCAAGGGCGACAAAGGTGGCCGCTGGCAGCGCCGCGGCGACCAGCAGGGCAGGTATCAGTCGCATAGTGCCTCCTCGCCACGCAGGCGTGCCGGAAAGCTCACGCGGCGCTTGGCGAACAGTTCGACGACCCGGCCGATCACGGTCAGCGTCGGGGGCGTGAGCTGCTTCTCGTCGGCCATCAGCGGCAGTTGCGCGAGCGTGCAACGCACCACCTGCTGGTCGTCGCGGGTGCCGTTGCCGATCAGCGCGGCCGGCGTGTCGGCCGGCAAGCCGGCGGCGATCAGCTGGCGCGAGATCTCGCCAAGGGTGGACAGGCCCATGTAGAACACCAGGGTCTGCTTGGCATTGGCCAGGCTGCTCCAGGGCAGGCGCAGCTCGCCATTCTCCTGCAGATGGCCGGTGATGAACTGGCAGGAGTGCGCCACGTCGCGGTGCGTCAGCGGAATGCCGGCGTAGGCGGTGCAGCCGGCCGCCGCGGTGATGCCGGGGACGACCTGGCAATCGATGCCACGGGCGAGCAGATAGTCGAGTTCCTCGCCACCGCGGCCGAAGATGAACGGATCGCCGCCCTTGAGCCGCACCACGCGCTTGTTCGTGCGGGCCAGGTCGACCAGCAGCTGGTTGATCTGCGGCTGCGGCAGGCTGTGGAAGCCACTGGTCTTGCCGACGTAATGACGGCTGCAGCGCCCCGGCAGCAGGGCCATCAGGTCTTCGCTGACGAGGCGGTCGTAGACCACCGCGTCGGCCTGTTGCAGCAGGCTCCAGCCGCGCAGCGTGAGCAGGCCGGGGTCGCCCGGGCCGGCGCCGACCAGTGCGACCTCACCGGGGGCAAGGGTGGCGCTCAGCGAGGCGGGAAAGGGGGTTGGCTGATCCATACGATCTCCTAGGTGCTCATCGGCTGCGGGGGTGACGCTGCGGCGTTCTGCGGCCGCTCGATCGGGTCAAATGGCGATGCTGGGAATGCGTTCGGGGCTCGGCAGGCCGATCTCCGTGTCGGACAGGTAACAGCCCGGGTCTTCGGCCCAGAGGTCGCCGGCGGCCCAGGCGCGGGTGCGGGTGTTGCCATTGCAGATCGCCAGCCAGCGACACTCGGCGCAACGGCCCTTGACCGCGCGCGGGTGTTGGCGCAGCTGCTCGAGCAGTGGCTCGGGGCGCTCCAGCCAGATGTCGCGGAAGCGCTGCCGGCGCACGTTGCCGACGGTGTGCTGCCACCAGTAGGTGTCCGGATGCACGTCGCCGATGTTGTCGATGTTGGCGATGCCGCTGCCCGAAGCGTTGCCGCCCCAGGCGCGCAGCATCCGTTCCAGGCGTTCGGCGTGCTGCGGCAGGTTGGCCTCGACCCACTGCAGCAGGAGCACGGCGTCGGCATCGTTGTTGCCGCTGACGAAGTCGGTCTCGCGGCCCTGCTGCACATCGGCCCAGGCCTGCTCGAACAGCTGGCGCATGGCGTCGCGGGTCATCAGGTGGTGCGCGTCGGCCTTGCGGCTGCGCCGGCCGCGGCCGCTGTAGTTGAGGTGCGAGAGGTAGAACTTCTGCACGTCGTGTTCGCGCATCAGTTCGAGCAGGGCGGGCAGCTGCGGGTAGTTGTTCTGCGTCAGGGTGGTGCGCAGGCCGACGCGGATGCCGTGCTGTCGGCAGAGGTCGATGGCGTGCATCGAGGCGGCGAAGCTGCCCTTGAGCTGGCGCCAGTCGTCATGCACCGCCTCCAGGCCGTCGATGCTGATGCCGACGTAGTCGAACCGGGCCTGGGCGATGCGCTCGATGTTGCCTTCGTCGATCAGCGTGCCGTTGGTCGACAGGGCGACGAAGAAGCCCTTGTCGCGGGCGTAGTCGGCGAGCTGGAAGATGTCCGGGCGCAGCAGCGGCTCGCCGCCGGAGAGGATCAGCACGCGCACGCCGGCTTCGTGTAGCTGGTCGATCACGCCGAGCGCCTCGGCGGTGTCCAGCTCGTCGCGGAATTCGCTGTCGGCGGAGGTCGCGTAGCAGTGGCGGCAGGTCAGGTTGCAGCGGCGCAGCAGGTTCCAGATCACCACCGGTGGCCGTGCCGGGCCGACGCTGCGGGCGCCGAGCACGCGCTGCTGCGGATTGGCGAGGGCGCGCAGGTAATGGCTGATTCTCAACATGGGCGATTCTCCTCGGGGAGCCCGGCGCTGAAGGTGCCGGGGGCGTACCCTGGTTGCGTGCAGAATCACCGACCTTGCGCGTGCTGATCCTTGACCGGAAACAATAAAAGGGGCCGAGCGGCGCGCGGCGCGACGAGCGCCAGGCTCAGCCCTGCGCCGGCAGAAGGGCGAGCACGCCGCCGGCCATCAGCAGCGGCCAGCCGAGCAGCAGCAGGCGCCACAGGCGCGGCGCGTGGCGCAGCTCCATGAAGCCCTCGGTGATCAGCCAGGCCTTGCCCAGTGCGGCGAGCATGACGGCAGCGGCGATCAGCAGGCCGGAGCCGCTGCCGCCGAGCAGCACGCTCAGGGTCGAGAGCCCGGCGAGCCCCAGCCAGCAACCGATCAGCGCCTTGGACGCGGACATCGCGGACCTCCTCAGTTGAGTACGTAGACCAGCGGGAAGAGCACTACCCAGATCAGGTCGACCATGTGCCAGTACAGCACCCCGGATTCCAGCCCGCTGTGGTCGGCGGCGGTATAGGCGCCGCGCCGGCAGCGCTCGGCCAGCCAGGCAAGGATCACCATGCCCAGCAGCACATGGAGGAAGTGGAAGCCGGTGAGGATCCAGTAGAGCGTGAAGAAGGTGTTGTGCTCCATGTTCAGGCCCAGCCCGGCAAGGTGGCCGTACTCCTCGAGCTTGAGCACCACGTAGACGCACGAACTGGCCAGCGCTGCGGCGAGCATCAGCGCCGCGCGCCCCTGGCGCCCCCGGCGCACCGCCTCGACCGCCAGGGCGGCGAGCAGGCCGGAAGTCAGCAGGCTCAGGGTCAGCGCCAGACCGATGGAGCTGTCCAGGGCCTGACGGCTTTCGGCGAACAGCGTCGGCTGGAGGCGCTGGGTGACTGCGAACGCGACCACCAGAATGGCGAAGACGGTGAGCTCGGCGAGGATGAAGAACCACATCGCCAGGTCACCCGGCAGGCGCCGGGCGGGCAGGGCAAGGGGCTCAGCCGAAGTGGACATCGACCACATCCATCAGCGCGGCGACCGTCTGCGGATCGTCCGACAAGGGCTCGGCGAGGCACGACAGGCAAGCCTCGCGCGGCGACATGCCGGCGCCGATCATCCGTGCGGTGAAGATCAACAGGCGGGTCGAGGCGACTTCCTCCAGGTCGTGCTGCTCCAGGCGGCGCAGGGCCTGGCCGAGCTTGACCACCTGCGCCGCCAGCGCCGGCTCGACGGCGGCCTCGTTGGCGACGATGCGCTCTTCCTCGGCGGCCGACGGGTAGTCGAAGCGCATGGCGACGAAGCGTTGCCGGGTGCTCGGCTTCATGCCCTTGAGCAGGTTCTGGTAGCCGGGGTTGTAGGACACCACGAGCATGAAGCCGGGCGGCGCCTTGAGCGCTTCGCCGGTGCGCTCGATGAACAGCTCGCGGCGGTCGTCGGCCAGCGGGTGCAGCACCACGGCGGTGTCCTGGCGCGCCTCGACCACTTCGTCGAGGTAGCAGATGCCGCCCTCGCGTACGGCGCGGGTTAGCGGGCCGTCCTGCCACCAGGTGCCCTGCGCGCCGATCAGGTGCCGGCCGACCAGGTCGGCGGCGGACAGGTCGTCGTGGCAGGCCACCGTGTACAGCGGCAGGCCGAGCCGGTGCGCCATGTGCTGTACGAAACGGGTCTTGCCGCAGCCGGTCGGGCCCTTGATCAGCACCGGCATGCCGTGCTGCCAGGCCTGGGTGAACAGCCGTTCCTCGTTGCCTTGGGGCTGGTAGAAGGGGATATCCGGCGTGCCAGCGGCGGTCGGGAATTCAGGCGCATTCACAGGCAATACCTCACTGCGGCGGTTGGTTATCTCGAAGCCCAAGCTACCGGTCCGACCCCGCGCTCTCAACCCATCCGCCGGCAAAGCTTGATCGTGGTCAAGTGCGACCGCGGTGCCGTCGCCATTCAATGCCGGCAACCGGCGCAACGCGCGCCATCCCCCGCGACAAGGCGTCACGGCAGGTGGGTACGGGGGGGTCTCTTGATTGTCGTCAAGCGCTGCCCGAATCGGCCCCTCATAGGATGCAATCGCACCACAAGTACCCGGGAACTGCTGCATCGCCGTCATTTAAGTACGAATCGCACGAAGCGATTCAGAGGGGATAACAGTATGAGAAAACCACTTCTGGCCGGATTCGTCGCCGGCTTCTCGTTGCTCGCGCTAGGCATCGCTCAGGCGCAGGACAAACCCGAAGAAAAGGCCGAGGCTGCCTACAAGAGCCAGGCTTCGGCCGTCGATCCTGCCAGCGCACAGGTCGTGCACTCGCCGGGCGCGCCGGACCTGACCGCCGCCGAATTCGAACAGGCCAAGGAAATCTACTTCCAGCGCTGCGCCGGCTGCCACGGCGTGCTGCGCAAGGGCGCGACCGGCAAGCCGCTGACCCCGGACATCACCCAGGAGCGCGGCCAGGCCTATCTGGAAGCGCTGATCACCTATGGCTCGCCGGCCGGCATGCCCAACTGGGGCACGTCCAACGCGCTGACCAAGGACCAGATCACGCTGATGGCCAAGTACATCCAGCACACGCCACCGACCCCGCCGGAGTGGGGCCTGGCCGAGATGAAGAATTCCTGGAAGGTTCTGGTCAAGCCCGAGGACCGGCCGAAGAAGCAGATGAACGATCTGAACCTGCCGAACCTGTTCTCCGTCACCCTGCGTGACGACGGCAAGATCGCGCTGGTCGACGGCGACAGCAAGAAAATCGTCAAGACCATCGAGACCGGTTACGCGGTGCACATCTCGCGCATGTCCGCCTCGGGCCGCTACCTGTTCGTCATTGGCCGCGATGCCAAGATCGACATGATCGACCTGTGGGCGAAGGAGCCGACCAAGGTCGCCGAGATCAAGGTCGGCATCGAGGCGCGCTCGGTGGAGACGTCCAAGTACAAGGGCTACGAGGACAAGTACGCGATCGCCGGCTCCTACTGGCCGCCGCAGTTCACCATCATGGACGGCGAGACCCTCGAGCCCAAGCAGATCGTCTCGACCCGCGGCATGACCGTCGGCACCCAGGAGTACCACCCGGAGCCGCGCGTGGCAGCGATCATCGCCTCGCACGAGCACCCGGAGTTCATCGTCAACGTCAAGGAAACCGGCAAGGTTATGCTGGTCAACTACGAGGACATCAACAACCTCAGCTACACCACCATCGGTACCGCGCCGTTCCTGCATGACGGCGGTTGGGACGTCAGCCACCGCTACTTCATGACGGCGGCGAACAACTCCAACAAGGTTGCGGTGATCGACTCGAAGAAGCGCAAGATGGCCGCGCTGGTCGATGTCGGCAAGATCCCGCACCCCGGCCGTGGCGCCAACTTCGTGCACCCCGAGTACGGTCCGGTATGGGCCACCAGCCACCTCGGCGACGAGACCATCTCGCTGATCGGCACCGACCCGGACAAGCATCCGAAGAACGCCTGGAAGGTGGTCGAGACCCTCAAGGGCCAGGGCGGCGGTTCGCTGTTCATCAAGACCCATCCGAAGTCCAAGCACCTGTACCTCGATACCACCTTCAACCCGGACGCCAAGGTCAGCCAGTCCGCGGCGGTGTTCGACATCAACAACCTGGCCGCCGGTTACAAGGTCCTGCCGATCGGCGAGTGGTCGGGCCTCAAGGGCGGTGCCCAGCGCGTCGTGCAGCCTGAGTTCAACAAGGCCGGCGACGAGGTCTGGTTCTCCGTGTGGAACGGGCAGGAAGAGGAGTCGGCCATCGTGGTGGTCGACGACAAGACCCTAGAGCTCAAAACAGTGATCCGGGACAAGAGGCTGATCACCCCGACCGGTAAATTCAACGTCCACAACACTCAGTACGACGTTTACTGAGCCACTTCGGGGCGGGCCGCAGGCCCGCTCCACCTAGCCTTGAGGTAGTACTCATGAAGAAAGTTCTGCTCCCGATGCTCGCCCTGGGCGGCGCGCTCGCCCTCCAGCCGGCCCTGGCCCAGGATGGCGAAGCGCTGTTCAAGAGCAAGCCCTGCGCAGCCTGCCATAGCATCGACGCCAAGATCGTCGGCCCGGCGTTCAAGGAAGTCGCCGCCAAGTACGCCGGCCAGGACGGCGCCGCCGACACCCTGGCGCTGCACATCAAGAACGGCAGCCAGGGCGTCTGGGGGCCGATCCCGATGCCGCCGAACCCGGTGACCGAAGAAGAGGCCAAGACGCTGGCCGAGTGGGTCCTGAGCCACAAGTAAGCGTCCCGGAGGGCGTCATGAAAGTGTCCCGACATGCAGTAAAACGTCTGGGGCTCGCTGTGGCGTCCCTTCTCCTGATTCCTGCTGCCCTGGCCGAGCCCTCGGCCGAGCGCCAGACGCAGCTCGCCAACCTGCTCAAGCAGGACTGCGGCTCGTGCCACGGCCTGCGCATGACCGGCGGCCTCGGCCCGGCACTGACCCGTGCGGCCCTTGCCGGCAAACCCCGTGAATCCCTGATCGCCACCGTGACCTACGGCAGGCCCGGCACCGCCATGCCCGGCTGGCAGCCGCTGCTCGAAGAGCAGGAGATCGCCTGGCTGGTCGACCAGTTGCTCGAAGGATTTCCCCAGCCATGAAGCGTCCGACCCTGCTCGTCGCCGCGGCCAGCCTGCTGCTCGCCGCCTGTGCCCATCAACCGCCGCTGCGCGGCACCGGCGATCTCGGCGTGGTGGTCGAGCGCGCCACCGGCAGCCTGCAGATCATCGAGACCAGCGGTCGCAGCAGCCTGGCGCGCGTCGAGGGGCTCGGCGACCTGTCGCATGCCTCGGTGGTGTTCTCCCGCGACGAACGCTTCGCCTACGTCTTCGGCCGCGACGGCGGGCTGACCAAGGTCGACCTGCTCGAGCAGCGCATCGTCAAGCGCGTGGTGCAGGGCGGCAACAGCATCGGTGGGGCGATCAGCCAGGACGGCACGCTGATCGCCGTCGGCAACTACGAACCCGGCGGGGTCAAGGTATTCGACGCCGGCACGCTGGAGCTGGTCGCCGACATCCCCGCTACGCCGCTGGCCGACGGCAGTCGCAACTCGCGGGTGGTCGGCGTGCTTGACGCGCCAGGGCGGCGATTCATCTACAGCCTGTTCGACACTCACGAGACCTGGCTGCTGGACTTCAGCCAGGGCAACACGCCGCGGATCACCCGCTTCGACGACATCGGCAAGCAGCCCTACGACGGTCTGCTGACCCCCGACGGCCGCTACTACGTCGCCGGCCTGTTCGGCGAGGACGGCATGGGCAAGATCGACCTCTGGCATCCCGAGCGCGGCGTCGAGCGCATCCTCGACGGCTACGGCCGTGGCCAGGAAAAGCTGCCGGTCTACAAGATGCCGCACCTGGAAGGCTGGACGGTGGCCGGCAACCAGACCTTCGTTCCCGCCATCGGCCAGCATCGCGTACTGGTGATGGACTCGCAGAGCTGGAAGCAGACCGATGCGATCGACGTCGCCGGCCAGCCGGTGTTCGTCATGGCGCGGCCCGACGCGCGGCAGATCTGGGTCAACTTCGCCTATCCGGACAATGGCAAGGTGCAGGTCATCGACAGCGAGACGCACCAGATCATCGCCGACCTGGAGCCTGGCCCGGCCGTGCTGCACATGGAGTTCACCGCGCGCGGCGACCAGCTCTGGCTGTCGGTGCGCGACGGCAACGAGGTGCAGGTCTGGGATCCGTACCGGCTGGAGCTGATCAAGCGCCTGCCGGCCGAGAGCCCGAGCGGCATCTTCCTGACCAGCCGCGCCCACGAGACGGGACTCTGAGATGAACCTCGACGCCCTCAGCCGCCGCCTGATCGACCGTTTCCAGCACGGCATGCCGCTGTGCGCCGAGCCCTACCGGGCGATGGCCGAGGCGCTTGGCTGCAGCGAGGATGAGGTGCTGGCCTGCCTGCAACAGCTGCAAGCCGGCGGCGGGCTGTCGCGCATCGGCCCGGTGTTCGAGCACAGCCGTGCCGGCGCCAGCACGCTGGTCGCGCTCGCCGTGCCGACCGAGTGCCTCGAGCAGGTCGCCGAGCGCATCAACCGTTTTCCCGAGGTCAACCACAACTACCTGCGCGAGCATCGCTACAACCTCTGGTTCGTGCTCACCGGGCCGGATCGCACCCATCTCGACCGCGTACTCGCCGAAATCGAGGCCGATACCGGGCTGGTGCCGCTGGACCTGCCGATGCAGAGCGCCTACCGCATCGACCTGGGCTTTCCGCTGGGAGACTTGCCATGACCCTCACGCTCGATCATCCGCAGAGCCTGCAATTGCGTCGGCTGCTCGAGGCCGGGCTGCCGCTGGTGTCGCGGCCCTACGCCTGGCTCGCCGAGCAGGTCGGCGCCAGCGAGCAGGCGGTGCTCGAACAGGTGCGGCAGTGGAACGAGGGCGGCCTGTTCCGCCGTGTCGGCCTGGTGCTCAAGCATCGCGCGCTGGGTTTTCGTGCCAACGCCATGCTGGTGCTGGACGTGCCGGACGCGCAGATCGATGCGATCGGCCACCGGCTGGGCAGCGCACCGGGCGTCAACCTTTGCTACCAGCGCCCGCGGCGGCTGCCGCAATGGCGCTACAACCTGTTCTGCATGGTCCATGGCCGCGAGCGCGAGCAGGTCGAAGGGCAGATCGAGGGCCTGCTCGCCGCGCAGGGGTTGAGTGAACTGCCGCACCAGTTGCTGTTCAGCACCCGCGCCTTCAAACAGTGTGGCGGGCGCTTCGCGCCGGCGGCGGAGCGTGCCCATGGATGAGCTCGACCGCCAGCTGATCAACCGCCTGCAACACGGCCTGCCATTGGTGCGCCAGCCCTGGGAGGCGCTGGCCGAGGAGCTCGGCAGCAGCTCGGCGACGCTGCGCGCGCGGGTGCAGGCGCTACTCGAGGACGGCACCCTCACTCGCTTCGGTCCGATGTTCGACATCGAACGCCTCGGCGGGGCCTTCACCCTGGCCGCACTGTCGGTGCCAGAGCAGCGCTTCGATGAGGTGGCCGCGGTGCTCGAGGCGATGCCCGAGGTGGCGCACAACTACCGTCGCGAGCACGCCTGGAACATGTGGTTCGTGCTCGGCTGCGCGACGCCCGAGGGCGTCGCCGAGGCCATCGCGCGGATCGAGGCGCAGACCGGGCTGCCGGTGCTCAATCTGCCGAAGGAGAAGACCTTCCATGTCGGATTGCATTTCGCCGTCTGATCAAGCCCTGGCGCAGCGCCTGGTGGCGCTGACCGAGGCCGGCCTGCCATTGGTCGAGGACCCCTGGGCCTGGCTCGCCGACGAGCTGGAAATCGAGGTGGACGAGGCGCTGGCGCTGCTGCAGCGGTTGCAGGCTGCCGGTGCGATTCGCCGTATTGCCGCGGTACCCAACCATTACCGGCTGGGCTACCGGCACAACGGCATGACCGTCTGGGATGTCGACGACGCCGAGATCGAGCGGCTCGGTGCGTTGATCGGGGCGCAACCCTTCGTCAGTCATTGCTATCGTCGCCCGCGCCAGGACGGCTGGCGCTACAACCTGTTCGCCATGGTCCACGGGCGCAGCGCCGACTACATCGAGGCCTACCGCAACCAGATCCGCGCGTTGCTGGGCACGGCCTGTCGTGCCGACGAGATGCTGGTGTCCAGCCGCATCCTCAAGAAGACCGGCCTGCGGGTCGGTGCGCGGCGGGGCTGAGGGCGCGTGCAGAAGGGGGGCTTGCCCCCGTCACACCGGGCGAATCCTCAGCTCGGCGCCTCGTCGGCCGGATAACGGCTGGCGTTCAGGCTTTCCTTCACCTTGCGCAGGTGCGGCTGGAAATCCACGCCGCGGCGCAGCGTCATGCCGGTGGCGAGCACGTCGAGCACGGTGAGCTGGATGATGCGCGAGGTCATCGGCATGTAGATGTCGGTGTCCTCCGGCAGCGGGATGTTCAGGCTCAGCGTGCTGGCCTGCGCCAGCGGCGAGCCGGCGGCGGTCAGGCCGAGTACCGAGGCGCCGTTCTGCCGGGCAATGCGCGCCACCTCCACCAGTTCGCGGGTACGCCCGGTATAGGAAATGATCACGAACAGGTCGCCGGTGTGCGCCACCGAGGCCAGCATGCGTTGCATCAGCACGTCCGAATGCGCGGTGACCGCCAGGTTGAAGCGGAAGAACTTGTGCTGCGCATCCAGCGCCACCGAGGCCGAGGCGCCGAGACCGAAGAAGTGGATCTGCCGGGCCTGGATCATCAGGTCCACGGCACGGCTGACCAGCTGCGGGTCGAGGCTCTGGCAGGCGCTATCCAGCGAGGCGATGGCCGAGCCGAAGATCTTGCGGGTGTATTCCTCGGGGCCGTCGTCCGGCTCCACCGCCTGGCTGACATAGGCCGCGCCGCTGGCCAGGCTCTGTGCCAGCTGCATCTTCAGCTCCGGGTAGCCGCTGACCCCGAACGAGCGACAGAAGCGGTTGACCGTCGGTTCGCTGACCCCGGCGGTCTGCGCCAGCGTAGCGATGCTGAAGCGGGTCGCCTGCTGCGGATTGCGCAGGATCACCTCGGCGACCTTGCGCTCGGCTTTGTTGAGGCCTTCGAGGCGGTTCTGGATCTGCTCGAGCAGGTTGTGAACGCGGTCCATGGGGGTCCTGATGGGCGGGCAAAGGGTTTTCTATGCTACTGAGCAGGGGGCAACGCGACCACAGGAAACTCTTCTCGGCAGAAATGTTGTTTTTATTACTACATCAGCCTTGAATAAGCCGGCCTCGCCGTGTATTCATAGGGTGGTTTTAGTAGAAGAACAAACATCATGACGCCATTATCTGTCGAACCCTGCACCCTGGCGCTGTTCGGCGCCCTCGGTGACCTGGCCCTGCGCAAGCTGTTTCCGGCGCTCTATCAGCTCGACCGTGCCGGCCTGTTGCCCGACGATACCCGCGTGCTTGCGCTGGCTCGCGAGAGCGGCGACCCCGCCGTGCACCTGGCGACGATCGCCGAGCACCTGCGCCGCCATGTGGCCGAGCGCGACCTCGACGAGGCCGTGCTGCAGCGGCTGCTGGCGCGGCTGGACTACCTGAGCATGGATTTTCGCCAGCGCGAGGATTTCGCCGCACTGGCCGACCTCGCCGGCCAGGCCGAACGCATCGTCGCCTTCTTCGCCACCCCGGCCTCCGTCTACGGCGCGATCTGCGCCGGCTTGGCCGAGGCGGGGCTGGCCGAGCGCACCCGCGTGGTGCTGGAAAAACCCATCGGCCACGACCTGGAGTCGTCCCGCGAGGTGAACGACGCGGTGGCGCGCTTCTTCCCGGAAGACCGCACCTACCGCATCGATCATTACCTGGGCAAGGACACGGTGCAGAACCTCATCGCCCTGCGCTTCGCCAACAGCCTGTTCGAGACGCAGTGGAACCAGAACCACATCTCCCATGTGGAGATCACCGTGGCCGAAACGGTCGGCATCGAAGGCCGCTGGGGCTATTTCGACCAGGCCGGCCAGCTGCGCGACATGGTGCAGAACCATCTGCTGCAGCTGCTCTGCCTGATCGCCATGGACCCGCCCAGCGACCTCTCGGCCGACAGCATCCGCGACGAGAAGGTCAAGGTGCTCAAGGCGCTGGCGCCGATCGCGCCGGAGCAGCTCGGCCAGCAGCTGGTGCGCGGGCAATACGTGGCCGGCAGCATTCTCGGCCGGCACGTACCGGGCTATCTGGAGGAGGAGAACTCCAACACCCAGAGCGACACCGAGACCTTTGTCGCCCTGCGCGCGGAGATCTGCAACTGGCGCTGGGCCGGGGTGCCGTTCTACCTGCGCACCGGCAAGCGCATGCCGCAGAAGCTGTCGCAGATCGTCATCCACTTCAAGGCGCCGCCGCACTACATCTTCGCCCCGGAGCAGCGCCAGCTGATCGGCAACAAGCTGATCATCCGCCTGCAGCCGCAGGAAGGCATCTCGCTGTTGGTGATGACCAAGGACCAGGGCCTGGACAAGGGCATGCAGCTGCGCAGCGGCCCGCTGCAGCTGAACTTCTCGGAAACCTACAAGAGCCCGCGCATCCCCGATGCCTACGAGCGTCTGCTGTTGGAGGTGATGAAGGGTAACCAGAACCTCTTCGTGCGCAAGGACGAAATCGAATACGCCTGGAAGTGGTGCGACCAGCTGATCGACGGCTGGCAACGCGTCGGCGCGCCTCCCAAACCCTACGCAGCAGGCAGCTGGGGACCGGCTGCCTCGATTGCCCTGATCAGCCGTGACGGCAGGAGCTGGTATGACGATCTCTAATCTCGATCTCCCGGTGCAGACGCTCGGTTTCAGCCTCGGCAACGCCGAGCAGCTGGCCGGCGAACTGGCGCTGACCGTGAGCAACGCCCTGCGCGGCGCGATCGCCGAGCGCGGTGCAGCGACCCTGGTGGTCTCCGGCGGCCGCAGCCCGATCGCCTTCTTCGAGCGCCTGGCGCAGCAGGAGTTGGACTGGGCCAAGGTCACCGTCAGCCTCGCCGACGAGCGCTGGGTGCCGGTCAGCCATCCCGACAGCAACGAAGGGCTGGTGCGTCGCCACCTCATGCAGGGCTCGGCTGCCGCGGCGCGCCTGGTTGGCCTGTACCAGAGCGCGGCCAATCTCGACGAGGCTGCCGAGCGTGCCGATGCCGTGTTGGCCGAGCTGCCGCCGATCGACGTGCTGGTGCTGGGCATGGGCGAGGATGGTCACACCGCCTCGCTGTTTCCCGACAGCCCGAACCTGGAAGCGGCGCTCGACCCGCAGGGTACGCGGCGCTGCCTGCCGATGCAGGCGCCGAGCGTACCGCGCCAGCGCCTGAGCATGTCCCTGGCGCTGCTGGCCAGCGCACGGCTGACCCTGCTCGCCCTGCACGGCCCGGGCAAGCTGGCCACGCTCAACCAGGCCCTGGCCGGCGAATCCTATGAAGCGATGCCGATCCGCGCCTTCCTCGCCCGTCCCCTCGAAATCTACTGGTGCCCCTGAGGCCGCAAGGAATCCCATGACTTCTACCCAAAGCATGACCGACAAGATCGCCCTGATCGACCAATGGTGCAGTGTCGCGCGCATCCTGCCGGTGATCACCATCGAGCGCGAGGCGGACATCCTGCCGCTGGCCGACGCCCTGGCCGCCGGCGGCCTCAAGGTGCTGGAAATTACCCTGCGCTCGGCGCTGGGCCTGAGCGCCATCCGCCTGCTGCGCGAGCAGCGCCCCGAGCTGATCGTCGGTGCCGGCACCGTGCTCGATGCCGCCATGCTCGAGCAGGTCGAGGCTGCCGGGGCGCAGTTCATCGTCTCGCCGGGCAGTACCGCCGAACTGCTGGATGCCGCGCTGCAGAGCTCCTTGCCGCTGCTGCCGGGCGTGGCCAGCGCTTCGGAAATCATGCTCGGCTACGCCCGCAGTTATCGCCGCTTCAAGCTGTTCCCGGCCGAGGTCTGTGGCGGCGTCGCCGCGCTCAAGGCGCTGGGCGGGCCGTTCGGCAATATCCGTTTCTGCCCGACCGGCGGCGTCAATGCGCGCAATGCCAGGGACTATCTGGCGCAGTCCAACGTGATGTGTGTCGGCGGCACCTGGATGGTCGACGCCAAGGCCGTGCGTGCCGGCGACTGGGCCGCCATCGAGAACGCCACGCGCCAGGCCCTGCAGGCGCTGGACGCTGCGCCGTCGGGCGAATTGCCGCGCGACTTCGATCTGCGTGCCGAGCGCGCCGAACAGCGCGAGCTGTAATCCGTCCGACCCCGTCGCGGTGGGCGTGGGGCCTGCCGCGATCATCCCGATTCGCTACCTGGAGGTTCCATGACTACCGCGCGCCCGCTTGCCGAGCTGTTTCCCCGTCTTGAAGACATTCCCCAGGCCTACCGCCCTGACGCGCCGGTGGAGCAGCGTGAATACCTGGTCGACGGCGAGCTGCGGCAGTGGGCCGGCGCACTGGCCGATGTGCGCAGCCCGGTATTCCTGCGCGAGGCCGACGGCAGCGAACGCCAGGTCGTGCTGGGCAGCACGCCGCTGCTCGATGCCGACGCCGCGCTCGAGGCGCTGGATGCGGCGGTCGCCGCCTACGACAACGGCCGCGGCGCCTGGCCGACCATGCGCGTGGCCGAGCGCATCGCGCATGTCGAGCGCTTCCTGGCGCGCATGCGCGAACAGCGCGAGGCAGTGGTCAAGCTGCTGATGTGGGAGATCGGCAAGAACCTCAAGGACTCGGAAAAGGAATTCGACCGCACCTGCGACTACATCGTCGACACCATCGACGCGCTGAAGGCGCTCGATCGCCGTTCCAGCCGCTTCGAGCTGGAGCAGGGCACGCTTGGGCAGATCCGCCGCGTGCCCATGGGCGTGGCGCTGTGCATGGGCCCGTACAACTACCCGCTGAACGAAACCTTCACCACGCTGATCCCGGCGCTGATCATGGGCAACACCGTGGTGTTCAAGCCGGCCAAGTTCGGCGTGCTGCTGATCCGCCCGCTGCTCGAGGCCTTCCGCGACAGCTTTCCGGCCGGGGTCATCAACGTCATCTACGGCCGTGGCCGCGAGACGGTCAGCGCGCTGATGGCCAGCGGCAAGATCGACGTGTTCGCCTTTATCGGCACGCACAAGGGCGCCGCCGACCTGAAGAAGCTGCACCCGCGCCCGCACCGCCTGCGCGCCGCGCTGGGGCTGGACGCGAAGAACCCGGGCATCGTCCTGCCGCAGGTCGATCTCGACAATGCCGTGGAGGAGGCGGTGACCGGCGCGCTGTCGTTCAACGGCCAGCGCTGCACCGCGCTGAAGATCCTTTTCGTCCATGAGGACCTGCTCGATGGCTTCCTGGAGCGCTTCGCCGCGCGGGTCAATGCGCTCAAGCCAGGCATGCCCTGGGAGCCGGGCGTCGCGCTGACGCCGCTGCCCGAGGCCGGCAAGGTCGATTACCTCAACCGGCTGCTCGACGATGCGGTGGCCAAGGGCGCGCGGGTAATCAACGCCGGTGGCGGCGAAGCGCACCAGAGTTTCTTCCAGCCGGCGGTGCTGAGCCCAGTCGACTCCTCCATGCGCATCTATCACGAAGAGCAGTTCGGCCCGCTGGTGCCGGTGGTGCCCTACCGCGACCTGCAGGAGGTGATCGACTACGTCACCGCGTCCGACTATGGCCAGCAGCTGTCGATCTTCGGCAACGACCCGCAGCAGGTGGGCCGCCTGGTCGATGCCTTCGTCAACCAGGTCGGCCGCATCAACATCAACGCCCAGTGCCAGCGCGGGCCGGACAGCTACCCGTTCAACGGCCGCAAGAATTCCGCCGAGGGCACGCTGTCGGTACACGACGCCCTGCGCGTGTTCTCCATCCGTACCCTGGTGGCGACGCGCTTCAACGAGGCCAACAAGGAGCTGGTCAACGACATCATCCGCGACCGGCGTTCCGGCTTCCTGACCACCGACTACATCTTCTGACGGAGCCTGCGATGGCCGCGCCCGTGCTCGCCCAGCCGCTGCTGCTGGGCATGATGCGCCTGCTGGAATACCCCGAGTTGGGCGAACCCCAGGCGCTGCTGAGCTTTATCGAACGCTGTGTCGAGCGCGGGCTGACCGGCTTCGACCATGCCGACATCTATGCCGGCGGGCGTTGCGAGGCGCACTTCGGTGCGGCCCTGCGCCAGGCCCCCGGGTTGCGCCAGCACCTGCAGATCATCGGCAAGGCCGACATCGTGCCGGCGGCGCAGGACTGCTCGCGCTGGCGGGTCAAGCACTACGACACCAGTGCCCGCTACCTGCGCCAGGCGGTCGAGGGCAGCCTGGCGCGACTGGGCGTGGAGCGGCTCGATGGTTTCCTGCTGCATCGCCCGGACCCGCTGCTGCAGGTCGACGAGGTGGCCGAGACGCTGAACGCACTGGTCGCCAGCGGCAAGGTCGGCTGGGTCGGGCTGTCCAACGCCGGCATCCTGCATTGCCAGGCACTGGCCCAGTGCGTGCCGCTGCGCTGCAACCAGATCGAGCTGTCACTGCAGGCCCAGCACTGGGTGTGGGATGGCAGCCTGCATGGGTTGCAGGCTGCCGGCCTGCAGGTGCTGGCCTGGTCGCCGATGGGTGGTGGGCGCTTCGGTGAGCGTTTGTGCCGCGCACTCGATGAAGTCGCCGCCGATCTGGGCGCCACGGCCAATCAGGTGGCGCTGGCCTGGCTGCGCCAGCTGCCCGGCCGGCCGTTGCCGATCCTCGGCAGCCTGCGCTGGGAGCGGATCGAGGAGGCGCTGCTGGGCGTCGAACTGGAGCTGGAGCGTCCCGCCTGGTTCTACCTGAGCGAAGCGGCCCGCGGGCACGCGGTGGCCTGAGGGCGACGTGCGCTGGGGCGTGGCCCCGATTTGCCTTGCTAAGCCGGTCATGGCTGGCGGAAGAAGCAGCGCAGCTCCCACCCTCCGGCTGCGCCGCGCGTTCGCGGCGGAGCGGGGCTTGTTGTCGCTGCCGAGCCGGTGTGGGTCAGGGTTGTTCGGTCGCTTGCAGGCTCAGCGGATAGTGCCGGCGGCGCCAGGACTGCATCTGCGCGCCCTTGGCCAGACGCGCGGCGATGTAGGCGAGGGTCGGCGCTATCGGCTTGCGCCCGCTGAGCATCGGCTCCAGGCGCGGGGTGAACAGCGCCCAGAAGCGCTTCATCTCCGGGATGTCCGGCATGATTTCACCGGCCTCGGCCGCGGCATAGGTGTGGGCGATCAGCGGGTCGTGACGCAAGGTTTCCATCAACGCCAGGTTGGCCACCGCCCCCAGCGGCTTCTGCGCATTGATTCGCGCCAGGCCCTCGGCGCTGGTCAGGTAGTCCTCGATGAAGCGACCGGCCGCAGCCTTGTTCGGGCTGTTGCTGTTGATCGCCGCGGCGAGAACGCCAACGAAAGGCCTGCCCGGGCGTGCCGGGTCCGCGGTGGGAATGTTGCCGACTGCGAAGCGAATCCCGGCCTGACGCACCTCGTTCCAGGCCCAGGGGCCGTTGATGATCATGGCCGTGCGCCCGGCCTTGAAGCCTTCCATCATGCTCTGGTAGGTCGCGGCGGGATCGAGCAGCCCGTCGTCGAGCAGGCGCTTGATCGATTCCATGCCTTCGATGGCGCCCGGCGTGTCGATGCCGATGTCGGTGAGGTCGTAGCGGCCCTCGGTCTTGCGCAGGCTGTAGCCGCCGCTGCCGGCAATGATCGGCCAGGAGAAATAGAGGTTGCGGTAGTCCCATTCGATGGCGCGCTTGCCCTCGGCGCGCAGGCGGCGGTCGAGCGTCGCCAGCTCCGCCAGGCTGCGTGGTGGCTCGGCTACCAGGTCGCGGTTGTAGATCAGGCCGACCGCTTCGGTCGCCAGCGGGTAGCCGTAGCGCTGCGTGCCGACGGTCAGCGCCTCCCAGGCAAAGGCCGGGGCTCGCGCCAGTGCCGCCGGGCTGGGGTTGACCGGCGCGAGCAGGCCGTCATTGATCCACGAGCCGAAGCGGTCGTGGGCGAAGATGACGATATCCGGGCCCTGGCTGGTGGTGGCCTGGCGGTCGTATAGGGCGGCGAGATCCTCCGGGGTGGCCACCTGGACCGCCATGCCGGTGGCGCGGGTGAAGTCCCGGCCGATCTCGCCGACCGCCTGGTAGCCCTTGTCCGGGGTGATCCAGACGGTCAGCGTGTCGCGCTCCAGCGCCGATGCGGGGGCGCTCAGAAAGGTCAGCAGGCTCAAGGCCTTGGTCAGGGTTCTCATGGTTGCGTCCTGCGTCGAGTCGGGGCGTCCACGCCGCCCCGGTGCGAGCATCACTTGATCTGGATGCGCTCCAGCAGATAGGCCTTGGCGCCGGTATCACCGACGCGCGCCGCCTCGTCGGCCAGGCGCAGGGCGCGCTCGAGGTCCTGCTGCGTCAACGCCGCATCGATCGCCTGGCGGTAGTAGGCCGAGGTTTCCGGCAGCACGGCGGGCGCCGGTACGCTCGGCAGGCGATTACCCATCTCGTGGCCGATGCTGTAGCCGGGCACATAACCCTTGGTCGCGCTCTGCTCGCCATCGCGGATCATCACCAGCTTGACCACGCCCACCGGCGAATGCCGGGCGATCGGATCGGGAATGCTTGGCGGCTCGTTGCCCAGCGCCTTGGCATAGGCCTTGGCCGGATGTTCGAGGGTGGTCTGGCCGGCCATCTGCGCCTCGCTGGTGTAGAGGATCAGATAGCGCTCGTTGCCGGGGTGCTCCGGCTGCGAACGGTCGATGCGCAGGCGCGCGTCGAGGCTGTCGCCCTTCAGCCCGGTCGGCGGTACGTAGGCGAAGTCGTCGGCGTCGAGCAGGCGGGTCGGGCGCCACTGGCTGTCGAGCAGCATCGCGCTGGGCGCCAGCACGCTTTGCCCGGCCTGGCTGTACAGGCGAAGCTCGAACGAGGGCCCTTCGGCCGGTAGCGCGAAGGCGCGAAAGAAGCTCTTGCCGGTTTCGAAGGCGTAGGCCGGGGCCTGGCTATCGATCACCACCTCACCGCTGAAGCCGGGCGGCAGCGGTTCGAAGGGCATTTGCGCGAGGTTCTTGCAGCACGACGGTGCCGCGGCCAGCGCCTGGCGGGCCTGTTCGACGGGCTTTTCCAGCGGTGCCGGGCTGGCGGTGAGGGCGTCGGCACGGCGCAGCGGCTCGCTGCTGCAGCCAACAAGGGTCAGGGCGAGCAGCCCGGCCGTTATCAAAGGCAAGCTGTGCATGGGATTCTCCGGAAAAAAAGCCCCGACCTGCCAGAGCCGGGGCAAAGACACCGCCTGGACGGTGGGAGCGAAAGGGGAGCGCCGCAGGCCGGCTGCGGCGAGGCGCGAATGGGCGCTGGCTTACCACCAGGCCTCGGCTTGCACGCCAAAGGTGAGGCCGTCGTCGTCACCGGCGTCGATGGACTCGCTGGCCGCCTGGTAGCGGCCACCGTCCCACTGGGCGTAGGTGGCGAACACGCGGATCTGCGGGCGTGCCCAGAAGCTGCTGCCGGCCGACCACTGCTGGGCCAGGGTGATCTTCTTCAGATCGCGGGTGCTTTCGCCGTCGGCCTGCGGATCGACGCGGTCGTAGCCGAACTCCAGTGCGGTGCTCATCACGTCGCTCCACTTGTACACCGGGCGCACGCCGAAGCTGGCCCAGGTCTGCCCGGAGTCGTTGTCGAAGTCGCGGTCCTCGTAGATCTGCACGTACATCATCTCGATGTTGTCGCTCAGGCCGACCACGCCCTGGTTCACCAGGCGCAGCATCGTGCCCTCGCTATTGCCGGTGCTGTTGCGCCCGCTGCTGCCGATGATGCCGTCGGTGCCGTACTGCAGGGCGAGCTTGTTGTAACCGCCGAACCAGTTGCTCTGGGTGTGCTCGAGGGTGACCAGATGGCCTTTCTGGTCCTCGTAGCCGGGATCGCGTTCCTGTTCATCGGTGAGGTTGGCCTTGCCGTAGTCGTAGCCCAGCTCCAGCTTGCCGTTCGGGTTGACGTCGATCTCGGCCAGGCGGAAGTCGAGGGTGTCGTTGGCCAGGTTGGTGCCGGTGCCCGAGCCCTGATAGACCCAGTCGCCGTCGGTGTTGCGGACCCAGGCCACACTCGCCTTGGCGAAGCCCAGGTCGATGTCCTCGATACCGGCGCCCGGGCCGGAGACGTCCCAGTAGTAGTAGTCGTTGATGTGCACGTCGTGGCGCTTGTAGTAGCGCTTGCCGGCCCAGATCGCCGCGCCCGGCAGGCTCGGGATGAGGTTCTTGCCGATCACGTGGAACTGGCGGATGGAGGTGGTGCCGGCCTCGTCGAAGGGGTTGTTCTCGCCGCCGTTGGTATCGGTGCCGGCCGCCTCCCAGTCGTTACCCTGGTCGGAGCGGTAGGCGATCATGCTGTCGACGTAAAAGCTCTTGCTGCCTTCGCTCCACACTTCCTGGCCAAGGCCGATCTCGGCGTAGGTTTCGCATTCGTTGCCCAGGCGATATTTCGCCGGCGCGTCGGCAGCCTGGAAGCAGGCCTGGTCGCCGCCGCCGGCCGTGGCGCCGACGCCGGAACGCAGATAGCCGTGGAAATCGACCGCCAGGGCCGGGCCGCCGACCAGCAGGGCGGCGAGGACACAGGCGGGTTTGAGGACGAACAGAGGGTGCGCGGTGTGCTTCATGACGGGTCCTTGTTTTTCTTGTTAATGCCGAACGATCACGCCGGCGCGGCCTGCTGCGGCAACGCCGGTCGGTGGCGCAAAGCCTCGGCGATGGGGCCGGGAGCGCCATCCTCCCGGCCAGAGATTTCGCTGGCGCAGGGCGAGGGCGTAATCGGGATGAATGCGGCGTAATCCCCGGGGCGGGGTCGCTACGGGTGGGGCGCAGATGATTGCCAGAGGCCTTCGGCCTGGCCATTACGCCGTCACATAGCCGGCGGGGGAGGTTGGTGGGCGTGTCACGCGGGGGCAGCCTGCCGATGCCGGTCCTCCACTGGCCGGCGTTCATCCTCGTCCGGCGCTTCGTCGCCGGTCATCCGAACAAGCACAAGAACCGGAGTATTGCGATGAGCCACACCCTGCGTGCCGCCGTACTGGCGGCGATCCTGCTGCCGTTCCCCGCCCTCGCTGACCAGGCCGGCAAGAGCCCGGCCGGCGTGCGCTACCACGGCGGCGACGAAATCATCCTCCAGGGCTTCCACTGGAACGTCGTCCGCGAAGCGCCGAACGACTGGTACAACATCCTCCGCCAGCAGGCCTCGACGATCGCCGCGGACGGCTTCTCGGCAATCTGGATGCCGGTGCC
Organism: Stutzerimonas balearica DSM 6083; assembly: GCF_000818015.1. Taxonomy (NCBI): domain Bacteria; kingdom Pseudomonadati; phylum Pseudomonadota; class Gammaproteobacteria; order Pseudomonadales; family Pseudomonadaceae; genus Stutzerimonas; species Stutzerimonas balearica. Next base: position 3,562,912 of record NZ_CP007511.1, on the reverse strand, counting down.
CTGGCGTGACTTCTCCAGCTGGACCGACGGCGGCAAGTCCGGCGGCGGCGAAGGCTACTTCTGGCACGACTTCAACAAGAACGGCCGCTACGGCAGCGACGCCCAGCTGCGTCAGGCCGCCGGCGCGCTCAGTGGCGCCGGGGTGAAGGTGCTCTACGATGTGGTGCCCAATCACATGAACCGCGGCTATCCGGACAAGGAGATCAACCTGCCGGCCGGCCAGGGCTTCTGGCGCAACGACTGCGCCGACCCGGGCAACTACCCCAATGACTGCGACGACGGTGACCGCTTCATCGGCGGCGAGTCGGACCTGAACACCGGCCATCCGCAGATCTACGGCATGTTTCGCGACGAGCTTGCCAACCTGCGCAGCGGCTACGGCGCCGGCGGCTTCCGCTTCGACTTCGTTCGCGGCTATGCGCCCGAACGGGTCGACAGCTGGATGAGCGACAGCGCCGACAGCAGTTTCTGCGTTGGCGAGCTGTGGAAAAGCCCGTCCGAGTACCCGAGCTGGGACTGGCGCAACACGGCGAGCTGGCAGCAGATCATCAAGGACTGGTCCGACCGGGCCAAGTGCCCGGTGTTCGACTTCGCGCTCAAGGAGCGCATGCAGAACGGCTCAGTCGCCGACTGGAAGCATGGCCTCAATGGCAACCCGGACCCGCGCTGGCGCGAGGTGGCGGTGACCTTCGTCGACAACCACGACACCGGCTATTCCCCCGGGCAGAACGGCGGGCAGCATCACTGGGCGCTGCAGGACGGGCTGATCCGTCAGGCCTACGCCTACATCCTCACCAGCCCGGGCACGCCGGTGGTGTACTGGTCGCACATGTACGACTGGGGCTACGGCGACTTCATCCGCCAGCTGATCCAGGTGCGGCGCACCGCCGGCGTGCGCGCCGATTCGGCGATCAGTTTCCATAGCGGTTACAGCGGCCTGGTCGCTACCGTCAGCGGCAGCCAGCAGACCCTGGTGGTGGCGCTCAACTCCGATCTGGCCAACCCCGGCCAGGTCGCCAGCGGCAGCTTCAGCGAGGCGGTCAACGCCAGCAACGGCCAGGTGCGCGTCTGGCGCAGCGGTAGCGGCGATGGCGGCGGCAATGACGGCGGCGAGGGCGGCTTGGTCAATGTGAACTTCCGCTGCGACAACGGTGTGACGCAGATGGGCGACAGCGTCTACGCGGTGGGCAACGTCAGCCAGCTTGGCAACTGGAGCCCGGCCTCCGCGGTACGGCTGACCGACACCAGCAGCTATCCGACCTGGAAGGGCAGCATCGCCTTGCCAGCCGGCCAGAACGTGGAATGGAAGTGCCTGATCCGCAACGAGGCGGACGCGACGCTGGTGCGTCAGTGGCAATCGGGCGGCAACAACCAGGTCCAGGCCGCCGCCGGCGCGAGCACCAGCGGCTCGTTCTGACGACATGCCCGCCCGGCCTCGGCTACGCCTACGCCGGGCGGCTCCTCCCGACCCAGGGTGGGCAGGGAGGAGGCCGGCGACGGGCCGGGCCACCGATGCTGGCACGACAACCATAAAAGCCTTCGCGCTGCGCTGTCGTATCAGGAGCTGTTCATGTTGGCCCAGACCCGCTCGACCCCTTTCCGGCTTGGCTTCCTGGCCCGGCTGAACCTGCTGATCGCCGCGCTGGTGGCCTTGCTGATGCTGGTAGCCGGCACCAGCCTGGTTGCCATCGACCGCCTGCAGGGCAATGCCGTGCAAATCTCGGCGACCGCGTCGCGGCTGCTGGTCAGCGAGAGTTTCTTCAGTGCGCTGCAGAGCCTGACGCAGAACCTGTCCGACGCCTTGGCCGAGGACCGGCCTGACCAGCTCGACGGCTATGTCGGCCGGCATCGCACGCTGCAGGCCCAGGCCCTCGAGCTGTTCGCCCAGCTGGAACGGCTGACGCCGGCACACGCCGAGACCAAGCAGCGCCTGGCGGCCCTGTTGCCGGAGCTCGACCGCCGCAGCCTGGCGCTGATCGATGCGCAGCGCGACCTGCTCGCGCGCGTGGGGCGCAACGCCGTCGCGCTGCGCGATCTGCAGCTGCAGTTCTCGCGGCTCAAGCAGGACCTGCTGCAGGCGCAGTTCGTGACTGGCGACGAGCTGGTCGCCTATTCCATCAAGCAGTTCATCATCCCGCTCGAGCAGGTCGAGGCGCTGCTGTTCGACGCCATCGGCGTGTCTTCGATCAAGGCACTCGATGAAGCGGGTGCGCAGATCGCGCAGCGGCTGCCGGCCCTGCAGAAGAAGCTGGACAACGTTCTCCTCGATCTGGAACCGCACCAGGACAGCCGTACCGACTACGCGCACAGCTTCCAGGCGCCGTTCGCCGCCATCGAGCAGCAACTGACTGTACCCGGCAATGGTGCAGTGGCGCAGTACTACGCCTGGCTGTCCGACCAGCAGGCCAACCGAGAGCAGAAACTGCAGCTCGGTCGGCTGCAGCGCCAGGCACGCGAGGACATCGGCACGCTCATCGCCAGCGCCCAGCAGGCCAGCGACAGGCAACTGGGCCTGGCCGCGCAGACCTATCGTCAGGGTGTGGCCGGCCTCTTGGCGATGGCCGGGCTGTCGATCGCGGTGGCGCTGGCCATGGGCCTGTGGCTGGGGCGCACCATGCGCATGGCCCTGGCCGCCGTCAGCGGCAGCCTGCAGCACCTGGCCGACGGTGATTTGCGCGGCGGCTGCGAGTACCAGCGCGCGGACGAGTTCGGGCGTGTCGGCGATTGGGTCAACCGGGTCGCCGGTAGCCTGCGCGACGCACTGGCCCAGCTCGGGCGCAACGCCGACGAACAGGACCAGATCGCCCGCCGCAATGCCCAGGCCTGCAGCCAGGCGCGTGCCGGGCTGGAGAAGCAGCGCAGCAGCATAGGGGCGCTCGCTGTCAGCCTGGCCGAGCTGGAGACCAGTTTTGGCGAGGTGGCGCAGCATGCCGGCGAGACGGCCACGCGGGTCGGCAGTGTCGAGGCACTGACCCTGCAGGGCAGCCAGCGGATGGCCGCGACCCGCATCGGCACGCAAGCCCTGGCCGAGCAGCTGGAAACCAGCGTGGCCGAGATCGCCAACGTGGAGGCGGTGAGCGAGCAGATCGGGCAGATTCTCGATGTGATCCGTGCGATTGCCGAGCAGACCAACCTGCTGGCGCTCAATGCGGCGATCGAAGCGGCGCGCGCCGGTGATCAGGGGCGTGGCTTCGCGGTGGTCGCCGACGAGGTGCGCGGCCTGGCCCGGCGCACGGCGCAATCGACCGGCGAGATCCAGCAGCGCATCGAACGCCTGGCCCAGGGCATCGGCTCGGCAGTGCGTTCGGTGGAGGCCAGTCGCGCGCAGATGCAGGGCACCCTCGATCAGGTCGGGCAGGCCGACCGGCTGATGCAGGAGATCCGCAGCCAGGTCGAGCACATCGCCGCCATGTCGCGGGAAATCGATTCGGCCACGGGTCAGCAACGGCTCGCCGCCGAAGAGGTGTCGCGCGGCATGCATGCGATCGATGCCGCGGCCGAGCTGCACATGGACAGCGTCGTGGCGATCAGCGACAGCAGCGAACGCCAGGCGCGCATGTCCGCCGAGCAGCAGGCGCTCTGCGCGCGTTACCGCACCTGAACGCGACCGGGCGGCGGCGATGGCCCGGTCGTCCCCGTCTGGCCTAGGCCCGCGGGACCTGCCAGCCGATGGCCTGCGCTTCGGCGCGGCGCAGCTCGTCGAGCAGGGCGGCGCGTTGCGGGGCCCGCTCGTGGGCCAGGGCGTCGGCGGCGAGCAGGTCGGCATGGCGTGCGCCAACCGTTTCCCGGAGCCAGGCCAGGCGCTGCAGGGTTTGCGGCGTGCAGGTCTGGCCGTCGAGATCGTCGGCCAGGTCGAGGCGATGCGAGCGCCAGGCCTCGCGCAGGTAGAGCGCCTCGGCCGAGCCGGCAAGGGCGGTGCGCCAGCTGTCGATCAGCCGGTCCAGCCGTTCGAGCACGGCCGGACTGGCGCCGCGGTCGGCCAGCTCGGCCCGCCAGCGCCGGTAGCGGTCCAGGGCGATCGCCTTCTCCAGGCGGAACGCCGCCAGCGCACGGGCGCTGCCGAGTGCCTCCTGGCCGAGCAGCCAGGCGAAGAACTGCCGCGTTTCGAAACGCTCGACCGGGTGGAAGCCTGGGCAGGCAAGGCCATCGCTGTTGAACTCGCGCAGCGGATCGAAGCGGTACAGGTAGCCGAAGTCGAACAGCCGGATGCGGCCGTCGTCGAGCACGTTGCCGGGGCACAGGTCCCACTCGAACAGGCCGGCGGAGGCGAGCGTGATGACGCAGTCGAACAGGTCTGCCAGGCGCGTTTCATCCCAGTCGCCGACGACCTCGCCGTCGATCCAGGGCGACAGCAGCACGCCGTGACGAAAACTCGCATAGCAGGTGTCGACGATCCCGGCGAGCGGCTCGGCCAGCTCGGGCCGGGCCTTCAGCACGCGCAGGTCGGCGCGCCGCTGGACCTCGTTGAGAAACGAGGTCTGGCCATCGGCGTTCTGCACCAGGCAGCGCTCGCGGGCGCGCTTGAGCGTCCAGCTACGGCCGGCTGCTTCGATCCGGTAGACGTGGGCGGTGAGCCCGCCGGACAGCGTGCGACTGACATAGGGTTCGCTGCCGTCGGTGGCGACCAGCGTGGCCAGCGGCAGCGGGCAGTCCTGCGGCTGGCCGACTTGCAGTTCCGCTCCGCTGGCGACAAAGGCCAGCTGCGCCTGCTGGCGCGGGTTCAGGGTTGCGTTCATTGCGGGCTCCAGGCAGGGGGCGGCTGCGTCCCGGGCTGCGGCCCGGGACGGGAGATTCAGGGGGTGAGCGATGCACCGGCCTGCACGACGACGATGCGGTCGTCGCCCAGCGTGCGGGCGAAGGCATAGGGCTGGCTGGATGACAGCAGTCGATGCGTACCCGCGCCGATCGCCGGGTGGCGCGCGCGGAACTGGCCGACCCGCTGCCAGTAATCAATCAGTCCAGCGATCTCTGGGCGCTGGTGCTCGTCCCAGTTCATCGGGCTGCGTGTGCCCTGATACGGGTCCGAGCCGCTGGGGCCGAAGGCGCGGGCGCTTTCGTCGCCGTAATAGACCTGCACCGCGCCGGGCGCCAGCAGCAGGGCGGCGGCGAGCCCGCGCTGACGCGCCAGATCGCCCTTGACCAGTTTGTTGAACAGCGCGGTGTCATGCGACGAGGCGTAGCTCAGCAGGTTGTGCCCGGGCGTTTCGGCCAGGCGCCGGGCATAGTCGGCGTAACTGGGCTCGGCGGCAGCCAGGCAGTCGCTGGCGGCTACGGCCTGCTTCTGGAAGTCGAAATTGATCAGCGCATCGAAGCCCTGGTCGAGGTAGTCACTGGCCTCTGGGCCGTGACCGAACACTTCGCCGACCATCCAGAACGGCTCGCCGGCCATGGGGTCGTCCGGGTTGGCGCGGGCCCAGTCGGCGCGGGCGCGCTCGGCCGCCACGCGCAGTTCGGCCCAGGTCGAGGGTTCGACATGCTTGACGGTATCGGCACGAAAGCCGTCGACGCCGAACTCGCGGACCCAGCCGGTCAGCCATTCGATCAGGTAGTCGCGCACCCGGTAGCCTTCGCGTGGCTCGGCACGGGTTTGCGCCTTGTGCGCGAGAAACTCCGGCAGCGCGACGACCGCCTCGGATTCGGTGCGGAAATCCGGCAGGAAGGCCAGCGAGCCCTTGAGCGGATCGACCGTGCTGCTGGGTGGCGTGTCGTAGTCGGCGATGCCCGCCCGTACCCAGTCTCGACCCCACCAGGCGGCCCAGCTCGGGTGCTCGTAGTCCACCAGGTTGTGGTAGGCGTGCAGATTCTCGTGGGCTTCCGGCTGCCAGGTTGTCCACTGCTCGGGCAGGTACTCGGCCATGCCGTCGCGCAGGGCGCCGAAGCCGAGCTGCTGCATGTCCTGCAGGGTCGAATAGCCGGGATGGTTGAGCACCACATCGAACAGCACGCGGATGCCGCGGGCATGGGCCGCGCTGATGAGCGCGCGCAGGTCGTCTTCGCTGCCCATGTTGGCGTCGAGCTGGGTGAAGTCGAGCGCGTAGTAGCCGTGGTAACCGTAGTGGCGGAAGTCGCCGCGATCACCGCCGCCGACCCAGCCGTGGATCTGCTCGTAGGGTGCGCTGATCCACAGCGCGTCGACGCCGAGGCTGGCGATATGGTCGAGCCGTTCGGTCAGCCCCTTGAGGTCGCCGCCGTGGAAGGTGCCGATCTCCTCGGCGCCATCCGGTGCGCGGCCATAGCTGCGGTCGTTGCCTGGATCACCGTTGGCGAAGCGGTCAGTAAGCACGAAGTAGACGATCGCGTTGCGCCAGTCATGCGCGACCGGCTGCTCGCTCGCTTCGGCGCGTTCGAGCAGCAGCAGACCGTCACTGCCAGCGGCGGGCTGCAGCGTGACCCGGCCGTCGCGGACCACCGCCGTGGTGCCGGACAGCGCGTCGCGCAGGGTTTCGCCCTCGCCAAAGATCTCGCCAACCGCCAGTTCCACCGCACCACCCTGCCACGGCTTGCAGACCGCGGTGGCTGCCTGCGGCTCGGCGGCCTTGATCGGCACCAGGCGCAGGGCGGGTGTGATGCCGGTCTCGACGGTCAAGCGATAGCGCCCGGCGTCCGGCACTTCGAAGCGGTAGGCGCTGTCTTTGCCAAGCGGTTGGCGGCGGTAGGGCGCCAGGGTTTCGGCCGTGCCACCGGCGGTGGGCGCGCGCAATTCGAGTTCGCCGGCTTCGAGCTGCAGTTCGGTGGCGTAGCGCTGCGCTGACAGCGCCTGCCAGTGCAGCGGCAACGGCTGCGCGTCGAGGCGGGCAGTCAGCGACGGGGCCGCCAGGGCGGGTGAGGCCAGCGCGAGGCCGAGCAGCCAGGGCAGGGCAGGCAAGCGGTGAGTGTGCATCGACAGAGCTCCGTTGCGCTTTTTTCGCTACATTTGAGCCCCGGATGGCTGCAGGGTATAGGCGTAAGCCGCAGCGCGATGGCGTATTTCGCAGCGTTGCGTGCAGCGAACTACGCCCTGCCTCTACGCCCTGACCGCCCCCACCGGGGAGGATGCAGCAGGCGACATGCGCGCCGAGGATGGAACGACTGCCAGAGCCTCAGGCCGGCAGCAGGTGGAACAAAAAACAAGAAGCCACGAGGAAAGCGAAGCATGAACAAGAAATTCTGGTGTATCGCCACCATCGGCCTGGCGGCCACCTTCAGCCTGCCGCTGCCGGCGCTGGCAGCGATCGAAGAAGGCAAGCTGGTCGTCTGGATCAATGGCGACAAGGGTTACAAGGGCCTGGCAGAGGTTGGCAAGCGGTTCACCGCCGAGACCGGCATTCCGGTGGAAGTGGCCCACCCGGACAGCGCCACCGACAAGTTCCAGCAGGCGGCGGCCACCGGCAACGGGCCGGACATCTTCATCTGGGCCCATGACCGCATCGGCGAATGGGCCAAGAGCGGGCTGCTCACCCCGGTCACGCCCGGCGCCGAGACCAAATCCGGCATCGCCGACTTCGCCTGGCAGGCGGTGAGCTACGACCACAAGCTCTGGGGTTATCCGGTCTCGGTCGAGACGATTGGCCTGATCTACAACAAGGCGCTGGTCCAGACGCCGCCGAAGAGCTTCGACGAGGTGTTCGCGCTGAACGAGAAGCTCGCCGCCGACGGCAAGCGCGCCATTCTCTGGGACTACAACAACACCTACTTCACCTGGCCGCTGCTCTCGGCCAAGGGCGGCTACGTGTTCGAGCAGCGCGATGGCGGCTACGACGTCAGCAACACCGGGGTCAACAATGCCGGCGCCAAGGCCGGTGCCAAGGTACTGCGCGAGCTGATCGACAAGGGTGTGATGCCCAAGGGCGCCGACTACAGCGTGGCCGAGGCAGCCTTCAACAAGGGTGACTCGGCGATGATGATCAGCGGTCCCTGGGCCTGGTCGAACATCGAGAAGAGCGGTATCGACTTCGGCGTGGCGCCGATCCCCGCCGTCGACGGCGAGCCGGGCAAGCCCTTCGTTGGCGTCGCCGCGGCCATGCTCAACGCGGCGAGCCCGAACAAGGACCTGGCCGTGGAGTTTCTCGAGAACTACCTGCTCCAGGTCGAGGGGCTGAAGACGGTCAACGCCGATGTGCCGCTCGGTGCGGTGGCCAACACCGCCTACATGCAGGAGCTGTCGAGCAACCCGCACATCAAGGCGACCTTCGAGAATGCGCAGATGGGCGAACCGATGCCCAACGTGCCGGAGATGGGGGCGTTCTGGTCGGCCATGGCGGCCGCGCTGACCAACATCAGCTCCGGGCGGCAGGAGGTTGACGCCGCGCTGGACGATGCGGCCAAGCGCATCACCCGATGAAGCCGACGCCGGCCGCCTGCATGGCGCGCCGGCGTGCACTACCCTGCCGATAAAGGTCCGTCTCCCGTGAATGCCCATGCCGAGTTGCCCAGCCCCGTCATGACCCGCCCGACTCTTCGCGGCTTGCCCCGCACCGGCCTGCGCTGGTTGCTCTGGCTGGCCTTCAATACCTTCGCGCTGTACCTGGTGGTCGCGCTCTACGCCCAGGGGCAGATGGCCTTCGCGCTGCTCGGGCTGGTGGTGTGCGGGCTTGCCAGTTACCTGTTCATCAATCGCCGGCTGTATGCCCAGCGCTACATCTTTCCCTCGGTGGCGGGCATGCTGGTGTTCGTCATCTTTCCGCTGCTCTACACCGTGGGCATCGGCTTTACCAACTACAGCGGCACGCACCTGCTGAGCCAGGCGCAGGTCGAGCGTTATCACCTGAGCCAGACCTACCTGGCCGGTGAGCGCTTTCGCTTCAGCCTGCACCACAGCCCCGAGGGCGAGCGGATGCGCGTGGACAAGGGCGAAGCGGGCGTTTTCGTCAGCCCACCGCTGACCGGCACGCCCGAGCCCGACGCGCCGCTGGTGCTGCAGCCACTGGAGTCGGCCGCTCCACTGGGCGAGGTGTTCTCGGTGCGCGACGTCATTCAGCGGCGCAAGGCGCTCGAGCAGTGGGTACTGCAGGCGCCCGACGGCAGTTTGCTGCGGCTCTACGGGTTGCGCGAGGTCGCCGCGGTGAAACCGCAGTACCGCCTGCAGAGCCCGGGTGTGCTGGTCGACACCCGCACCGGCGAGCGGCTCACCGCCGACCCCGAACGCGGCTTCTACATCGACGAGGCTGGCGAGCCCGTCGCCCCCGGCTTCACCAGCTTTACCGGCCTGACCAATTTCGCCCGCGTGCTGACCGAGCCGAGCATCCGCGAGCCCTTCGTGCAGATCTTCGCCTGGACCTTCGCCTTCGCCGGCCTGACGGTGGTCTTCACCCTGGCCGTGGGGCTGGTGCTGGCCAGCCTGTTGCAATGGGAACTGGTGCGCGGCAAGGCCTTCTACCGGCTGATGCTGATCCTGCCGTACGCGGTGCCGGCGTTCATTTCCATCCTCGTGTTCCGCGGCCTGTTCAACCAGAACTTCGGCGAGATCAACCTGCTGCTCAACGGGCTGCTCGGCATTCGCCCGGACTGGTTCAGCGACCCGGCCCTGGCGCGCAGCATGGTGCTGATCGTCAATACCTGGCTCGGCTACCCCTACATGCTGCTGCTGTGCATGGGCCTGTTGCAGGCCATCCCGCGCGACCAGTACGAAGCCTCGGCGATCGACGGCGCCGGGCCGCTGGACAACCTGCTGCGCATCACCCTGCCGCAACTGATCAAACCGCTGATGCCGCTGTTGATCGCCAGCTTCGCCTTCAACTTCAACAACTTCGTGCTGATCACCCTGCTGACCCGCGGCGGGCCGGACATCATCGGCGCGACCACGCCGGCCGGCACCACGGATCTCTTGGTCAGCTACACCTACCGCATCGCCTTCCAGGACTCGGGGCAGGATTTCGCCCTCGCTGCGGCCATCGCCACGCTGATCTTCATCCTCGTCGGCGCCATGGCGCTGCTCAATCTCAAGCTGTCGAAAGTCAAGGTATAAGGAGACCGGCATGGCCATGGTGCAACCCAAATCCACCCGCTACCGGCTCTGGGCGACCCACGCGGCGCTGCTGGCCTTTGTCGCGGTGATCCTCTTTCCGCTGCTGATGGTGGTGTCGATCTCCTTTCGCGAGGGCAACTTCGCCACCGGCAGCCTGTTTCCCGACAACCCGACGCTGGAGCACTGGTCGCTGGCGCTCGGCATCCCCTATACCCATGCCGACGGCAGCGTGACCCAGCCGCCGTTCCCGGTGCTGCTGTGGCTGTGGAACTCGGTGAAGATCGCCCTGGTGAGCTCGGCGCTGATCCTGCTCTTGTCGACCACCAGTGCCTACGCCTTCGCGCGCATGCGCTTCGCCGGCAAGGCGCCGATCCTGAAAAGCATGCTGATCTTCCAGATGTTCCCGCCGGTGCTCTCGCTGGTGGCCATCTATGCGCTGTTCGATCAGCTCGGCCAGTACGTCAGCTGGCTCGGTATCAACAGCCACGGCGCGGTGATCGTTGCCTCGCTCGGCGGCATGGCGCTGCACATCTGGACCATCAAGGGCTACTTCGAAAGCATCGACGCCTCGCTGGAGGAGGCCGCCATCGTCGACGGCGCCAGCACCTGGCAGGCGTTCTTCCACATCCTGCTGCCGATGAGCGTGCCGATCCTGGCGGTGGTGTTCATCCTCGCCTTCATCACCAGCGTCACCGAATACCCGATCGCCTCGGTGCTGCTGATGGATGTCGACCAGCTCACCCTGTCGGTCGGCGCACAGCAGTACCTCTACCCGCAGAACTACCTGTGGGGCGACTTTGCCGCCGCCGCGGTACTCTCCGGGCTGCCCATCACCGCCGTGTTCCTCTACTGCCAGAAGTGGATCGTCGGCGGCCTGACCGCCGGCGGGGTGAAGGGCTGACCACCTGAGTTGAACGAGGCGCGAGACCGGGGCGCGGGAGCGGTGCGAACCGGTGCGCCAGACCATGACAAGAACAAGAACGTGAACAGGGAACCGTCCATGAATGCCGCGATGCCACCTCTGCTGCCATTGATTCCCACCAAGCTGGCGATCCCCATGCTGCCGCCGGGGCTGCTCGAACGGCCGCGTCTGGACGAGTGGCTGCAGCGCCTGGGGCAGGTGCGCCTGGCGGTGCTGCATGCCGCCAGCGGCTTCGGCAAGACCACTCTGGCGGCGCAGTGGGCGCGGGCCTTCGACGGCCGGGTCGCCTGGCTGCAGCTGCACGCCAGCGACAACCTGGCACTGCAGTTCGGCCGCTACCTGACCCAGGCGCTGGACCCGCAGCTGGACGCCGGCTGCCCCCTCGCGGTGGCGCTGGCCGAACAGGGCCAGGTCTCGCTGGACGCGCTGTTCACCCAGCTGCTGGCCGAGCTGCCGGGCGAGCACGAGGCCATCCTGCTGGTGCTCGACGAGTTCGAGGTGCTGCACGACCGCGAGCTGATCGCCGGGCTGCGCTTCTTCCTGCGCCACATGCCGAGCTGGATGACCCTGCTGGTGTGCAGCCGCCGGCTGCCCGAACTGGGCGTGGCGGAGCTGCGGGTCAAGCATCAGTTGCTCTTGCTCGACGCGCGCCAGCTGGCCTTCGAGGACGACGAGGTGCAGGCGCTGCTCGAACTGGGCGTGCCGGTCAGTATCAATCGTGAGCAGGTCGAACGCCTCAACCGGCGCATCGGCGGCTGGCCCTGCGCGCTGCAACTGGCCCTGCAGGAGGTGCAGACCAGCCGCGGCATGGACCTGTTCCTGGAGAACCTGCAGCTCGGCCACCCGGACATCCGCGACTACATGCGCGAGCAGGTGCTCGAGGGGTTGCCCGATGACCTGCGCGGCTTTCTCGAGGCGACCTGCCTGCTCGAACGCTTCGACGCCGCGCTGGCCGATCACCTGACCGAGGCCTGTCACGGCCGCGAGATGCTCGAGCGGCTCGAGCGCGGCGGCCTGTTCATCCAGCCGCTGGACAGCCTGCGCCGCTGGTACAGCTATCACCCGCTGTTTGCCGTGTTCCTCCAGGGCGAACTGCGCACGCACCAGCCGCAGCGGGTCAACCAGCTGCACCTGCGCGCGGCTTCCGCGCTGCTGGCCGAGGGCTTGCCGGAGGAGGCCGCGCGGCATGCGGTGCAGGCCGGCGAGCCGCAGCAGGTTGCCGAGATCCTGCAGCGCCATGGGCGCGCCTTCTACCGTCAGGGCCGGCTTGGGCTGCTGCAGCAGTGCCTGGAGACCCTGCCGGAGGCGGTGATCGCCGGCTCGCCGCTGCTCACCCTGCTGCAGGCTTGGGTGTCGCAGAATTCCTACCAGTTCGATCAGGTCGAGCGCTGGTTCAAGGCCAGCGAGCTGGCCCTGCACGGCAGCTGTTCCGAGCAGGACTGGGCGCGCATCGTCGGCGAATTCAATGCGGTGCGCGCGCAGCTGGCGATGAACCAGGGCGACGAGCAACGCGCCATCGCCCTGGCAGAGGAAGCGCTCACCTGCGAACCGCTGATCATGCGCACCTCGCGGGTGGCGGCGCTGTCCGGCCTGGCCGAGGCGCACTTCGTCCAGGGCGAACTGCCGCAGGCGCAAAAGCAGTACGAGGAAGCCGAACGCCGTGCGCGGGAGATCAACGCCTCGCACCTGGTGGTCTGGAGCCTTGGCCAGCTGTCGGAAATCGCCATCGCCCAGGGCCATCTGCAGAAGGCCTACACCCTGCAGGAACGGGCCATCCAGTACATCGAGCAGCAGCGGCTGCAGGCCACGCCCATCGTCGAGTTCATCTACCGCGTGCGCGGCCAGGTGCTGCTCGAGTGGCACCAGCTGGACGCCGCCGAGCAGTGTGCGCTGCAGGGCATCCAGATTCTCGACGAGCTGGACGACCCGCGCTGGCGCCTGCAGAGCTATGCGCTGCTGGCTGGCGTTGCCTATGCCCGCGGCCAGCAGCACGCCTGCGCCGACTACATCGGGCAGATGCAGACGATGCTTGCCGACGATCGCTACCACATCGACTGGCTGGCCAACGCCCACGCGGTGATGCTCGCCTACTGGGATTCCAGCCAGGACCGCGACGCCATTCGCCAGTGGCTGGTCAGTGCGCCGCCGGTCAATGGCGGCGCCAACCACTTTTCCCAGCTGAACGCGCGCAACCACGCCCGCGCCTACCTGGCGCTGGGGCAACTGGACAGCGCGCTGCCGATCCTGCGCCAGCTGCTGGCGAACGCCGAGTGCCATGGCCTGGTGATGGACCGCAACCGCAACCACATCCTCCTGGCGCAGCTGCACTGGCTGCGCGAGGAACGCCAGCAGGCGCTCGACCACCTGCAGCGGGCCATGACCCTGGCCAGCGGCAGCGGCGCGATCGGCAGCTTCCTGCGTGTGGGCAAGCCGATCATCGGCATGCTCAAGTGCCTGTTGCACGAGCGCACCCTCGACGAGCCGGAGGCCCAGCGCGCCACGCGCCTGATCCAGCTGGCGCAGCAGCAGCGCGACTTCAGCCGCGCCATCCGCATCACCCTGGACGAGGCGGTGATCCAGGACATCATCAACCGTCCCGACGTGCCCGAGCTGATCCGCCGCTCGCCGCTGACCCGGCGTGAATGGCAGGTGCTGAGCCTGATCCACGCCGGGCAGTCCAACGAGCAGATCGCCGATCACCTGAACGTCGCGCCCACCACCATCAAGACGCACATCCGCAGCCTCTACCAGAAGCTCAACATCACCCACCGCAGCGAGGCGGTGCAGCTGGCGCGCGACCTGCTGAGCAAGATCCAGGGCGACTAGCCGCCGGTCGCCAACCCTGCGGGGCCCTTGTCAGGGAGGAAGAGGGCGGCGACCGGCTGTGGCACCTTCGAGGCTTCGCAAAAACGGAGGCGCCACGATGACGATGAGTGAAAAGCAGAAGATGCTGGCCGGCGAGCTGTACCGCCCCGGCGATCCGGAAATCCTCGCCGACCAGGCCGCGGCCAAGGCCTGGATGGTGCGCTACAACGCGGCGCTGGCGGCCTCGCCGGACGAGCGTCGGGCGCTGCTGGCCGAGCGGCTGGCCTCGGTCGGCGCCGGCGCGGTGATCCGCCCGCCGTTCCACTGCGACTACGGCTACAACATCCACCTGGGCGAAGGCGCCTTTCTCAATTTCAACTGCGTGATTCTCGATGTGGTCGAGGTGCACATCGGCGCCGGCGCGCAGATCGGCCCGGCAGTGCAGCTCTACACCGCCGACCATCCGCGTGACTCCGAGGCGCGTCGCTCGGGCGTCGAGTTCGGCCGGCCGATCCATATCGGCCGCAATGTGTGGATCGGTGGCGGGGCGATCATCCTGCCCGGCGTGAGCGTCGGTGACGATGCGGTGATCGGTGCCGGCAGCGTGGTCACCCGCGACGTGCCGGCCGGCGCCACGGTGCTCGGCAACCCGGCGCGGGTGCGCTGACCGGCTCGCTGGCCCGCTCTACGCCCTCGCTCGGCGGGCCGCCTACGCCCGCCCTTTACGCCCGCACGGGCACGCTGCCGGAGGATGTTGCGACCGCATGCCGCACCTAGAGTGGCCCTGTACTCACCGCTCACTCAAGGTATGTGGCATGTCCGAGCAACTTCAGAATTGGTGGCGTGGCGGGGTGATCTATCAGGTCTACCCGCGCAGTTTCTTCGACAGCAACGGCGATGGCGTGGGCGACCTGCCCGGCGTGCTGCACAAGCTGGACTACATCGCCAGCCTCAACGTCGACGCCATCTGGCTGTCGCCATTCTTCACCTCGCCGATGAAGGATTTCGGCTACGACGTGGCCGACTACCGCGGCGTCGATCCGCTGTTCGGCACCCTGGACGACTTCGTCCGCCTGGTCGAGGCCTGCCACGAGCGCGGCATGCGCGTGCTGATCGACCAGGTGCTCAACCATTCCTCGGACCAGCACCCCTGGTTCGCGGAGAGCCGCTCCAGCCGCGACAACGACAAGGCCGACTGGTACGTCTGGGCCGACCCCAAGCCCGATGGCAGCGTGCCGAACAACTGGCTTTCGGTGTTCGGCGGCTCGGCCTGGAGCTGGGACAGCCGGCGCCGGCAGTACTACCTGCACAATTTCCTCGCCAGCCAGCCGGACCTGAACTTCCACTGCCCGGCCGTGCAGGCGCAGCTGCTCGACGACATGGAGTTCTGGCTCAAGCTGGGCGTCGACGGTTTCCGCCTCGACGCGGCGAACTTCTACTTCCATGACGCCGAGCTGCGCGACAACCCGCCGAACAGTGAAATCCGCGAGGGCAGCATCGGTGTGCGCGCCGACAACCCCTACGCCTACCAGCGGCACATCTACGACAAGACGCGGCCGGAGAACCTGGATTTCCTCCGTCGTTTGCGGGCGCTGCTGCAGCGTTACCCCGGCGCCTCTTCGGTGGCGGAGATCGGCTGCGACGAGTCGCTGCGCACCATGGCCGCCTACACCAGCGGTGGCGACACCCTGCACATGGCCTATTCCTTCGACCTGCTCACCGAGCAGTGCAGCCCGGCCTACATCCGCCGCACGGTAGAGGGCATCGAGCGCGAGCTGGCCGACGGCTGGTCGTGCTGGTCCATGGGCAACCATGACGTAGTGCGGGTGATGACGCGCTGGGCGCTCAACGGCCGTCCCGACCCGGAGCGTGGCCGTTTGCTGATGGCGCTGTTGCTCTCGCTGCGCGGCAGCGTCTGCCTCTACCAGGGCGAGGAGCTGGGCCTGCCGGAAGCGGAGCTGCGCTACGAGGATCTGGTCGATCCGTACGGCATCACCTTCTGGCCGGAATTCAAGGGCCGCGACGGTTGCCGCACGCCGATGCCGTGGGAGAGCGAGGCGCACCACGCCGGCTTTACCGGCAGCCAGCCGTGGTTGCCGGTGGACGATTCGCACCGCTCGCTGTCGGTGGCCGCGCAGGATGCCGACCCGCACTCGATGCTCAACTGCTACCGGCGCTTCCTTGGCTGGCGGCGCGAGCAGCCGCTGCTCGTCGAGGGCGACATTCACATGGTCTACCATGACGACGCCCTGCTGGTGTTCGAGCGCCGGCTGGGCGGGGAAGCCTGGCTCTGCCTGTTCAACCTCGGAGACCTGCCGCGCAGCTACGCGCTGCCGGACCGGGCCGTGCCGCTGATCGACGTACCGGCGAGCCAGGCCGAGTTCGACGGCGGCTATGCCCGGTTGCCGGCGCATGGCTTCGGCTATGTGCGGCTCGCGGATTGACGGCGTGCCGGCAGCGGTGGGCATGACCCGCCGCTGCCATCGAAACGAGTGCATCGCAGCAACGGAGAACAACAACGATGGCCAGTGTCACGCTGCGCGACATCTGCAAGAGTTATGACGGTACGCCGATCACCCGGCATATCGACCTGGATATCGAAGACGGCGAGTTCGTCGTCTTCGTCGGCCCCTCCGGCTGCGGCAAGTCCACCCTGCTGCGGCTGATCGCCGGGCTCGAGGACATCACCTCGGGCGATCTGTACATCGGCAACCAGCGCGTCAACGACCTGCCGCCGAAGGATCGTTCGGTGGGCATGGTGTTCCAGTCCTACGCGCTCTACCCACACATGACGGTGGCCGAGAACATGGCCTTCGGCCTCAAGCTCGCCAGCGTCGACAAGCGCGAGATCGCGCGCCGCGTCGAGGCGGCCGCGGCGATCCTGCAGCTGGACAAGCTGCTCGAACGCAAGCCCAAGGACCTCTCCGGTGGCCAGCGCCAGCGCGTCGCCATCGGCCGCACCATGGTCCGTGAACCGAAGGTGTTCCTGTTCGATGAACCCCTGTCGAACCTCGACGCCTTCCTCCGCGTGCAGATGCGCATCGAGATCGCCCGCCTGCACCAGCGTATCCGCTCCACCATGATCTACGTGACCCACGACCAGGTCGAAGCCATGACCCTGGCCGACAAGATCGTCGTGCTCAACGCCGGCGAGATCGCCCAGGTCGGCCAGCCGCTGCACCTTTATCACTACCCGAAGAACCGCTTCGTCGCCGGCTTCCTCGGCTCGCCGCAGATGAACTTCGTCGAGGTGCGCGCCATCTCCGCCAGCCCCGAGGCGGTCACCATCGAACTGCCCAGCGGCTATCCACTGACCCTGCCGGTGGACGGCAGCGACGTCAGCCCCGGCGACCCGCTCACCCTCGGCATCCGCCCCGAGCACTTCGTCATGCCGGAAGAAGCCGACTTCACCTTCCACGGCCAGATCGCCGTCGCCGAGCGGCTGGGCCAGTACAACCTGCTCTACCTCACCCTCGAACGCCTGCAGGATGTCATTACCCTCTGCGTCGACGGCAACCTGCGCGTCACCGAGGGCGAGACCTTTGCCGCCGGCCTCAAGGCCGACAAGTGCCACCTGTTCCGCGAGAACGGCGAGGCCTGTGCGCGGCATTACCGGGAGCCGGCGATCTACGGGTAGTGCCTAGCTGGAAGCAGCCGGGTTTGCTGTGAACTGGAAGACTACTGTTGGTGGAATGGTGCAGAGACCAGAGCTGCGGCAGCTTGCGCACACACACATGCTGCCTGTGGCCAGGTCGCGGTTAAGGCCGTCGACTAGCAACTAGCTGAGCGCCCTCGCTAAGCTTCGACTCCGCAAAGAAAAGCCCCGAGAATCATGCAGTTCTCGGGGCTTTGTTGCCGGGGTCGTTTGAACAAGACAGCCAAGGCTGCACAAATCAAGGCATCCATAAAAAACCTGCATCAGGGATACACAAAGGGATACAGAATCCCCGCTACTGGGGGGGTATTTCGGCTGCTTTCGACCAGTCACACGGACAGATGCAAGCACTAATGGTGAGCGGCCAGGGGGGCAGCGCAGTGGATCAGCGTTGCGCAGTGATGAAGCAAAGGCAGTGGCTGCAAGCCATCCCCCTGTAGCATCATTCACGCACTAACCTGCCACCGTGCGAACGCCGGCTCCCTTCGGTCAGCTCGTACTCACAGTGAGACCATAGAACATGGACGTACCCTGCTTGGACGCACACAGGGCCGATACACCTTCGGCAACCCTGGCTCACAAGTACGTAGGCGATATCACCGGCTTGTTCTTCATACCTGGCTACCAACGGGGCTACCGCTGGGATGTCACAGACGTAAAACGGCTTCTGGAAGACATCTGGCACGCCCTGGATAACACTCCGAAACAGCCGTACAACTTGCAGCCGGTTGTCGTGAAACTGCGCCAGCAAGGCCTAACGGCACAATCCTGCCATTGGGAGCTGGTGGACGGGCAGCAGCGCCTGACCACGCTCTACCTGATCCTGCTCTACATGCACAATACAGGGCTGAACAGAGTCAACCTTCCTTATGAGCTGCATTATGAGACACGTCCGGGTAGCTCAGACTTCCTTAAGGGGCTCGGCAGTGAGGATCAGGCAGATCAGGACAGCAACATCGACTACTACCACTTGTACAAAGCCTACGAATGCATCGGCGATTGGTTTGAAGCTCATGGAAATCGACTTCAATACGCCGCTAACCGATTCTACGCAGCGCTGTTCGAAAGCGTCCGGGTGATCTGGTATCAAGCCCCCGACGACATGGATGCCACAGCCCTGTTCACTCGCCTGAACGTGGGCAGGATACCCTTGACCGATGCCGAGCTGGTCAAGGCCCTCCTGCTGTCACAGATCAAAGGCGAACATGCCCACCGAGCCGCCGAGGTGGCCAGTCAGTGGGACATCATCGAACGCGATCTCCATGCGCCCGAACTGTGGGGCTTCATCTCAAGCGATGTGTCGGGCACTGCTGACGATCGTTACCCCACTAGAATCAGCCTCCTACTCGATACCTTGACCCCCGGCGCCCCGTGGCCAGGGCGCAAGCCGCCGCGCTACTACACCTTCGAGTCACTCAGGCAGCAGATCGAAACAAAGCCCATGGGATTCTGGATGCAGGTTCTCAACCTGCATGACCTGATGCTTGGCTGGTTTAACAACCGCAGCCTCTACCACAAGGTGGGCTATCTGGTGCTCACGGGTACGGCTTTCGGCGAACTGGCCCGGCTGGCCCGGGACCAGAGCAAGAGCCGGTTCGAGCATCATCTGGATCAACGCATAAGGGCATCATTGGCACTTCGAGCCTCGGATGTGGAAACGCTTAGCTACGACAATCAGAGCGACTACGAGAAACTACGGCGCCTACTGCTGTTGATGAATGTCGAGAGCATGCGTCTCGCCCCTCATTCCAACCAGCGCTTCCCCTTCCACTTGCATACCGATACTGCGTGGTCACTGGAGCACATCCATGCGCAGAATGCTGAGAACCTAACCAAGGCTGAGCAGTGGCACACCTGGCTGTGCCAGCACCTGTCCGCGCTGTCTGCCCTGGCTCCAGAAACTGTTATGGATCAAGCGCAGTTGATCCAGGACATCCAGGCCGCGCTGGCGCAGATGGAAACCGCGAGGAACTTCGGCGCCATTTTCCAAGACCTTGCCACCCGCGTCGTCAAGGCTTTCAACGCACACGGCGAGCAGAGCCTGACAGCCGCCCATAATGTGCACTCCGTCAGCAACCTCGCGTTGCTTTCCAAGGCCGACAACAGCCTCCTGAGCAACTCGGTGTTCGAGGTCAAGCGGCAAAGCCTACTGGCAGTAGACCGCAAGGGTGGGTACATCCCGGTTTGCACACGCAACGTCTTCCTGAAGTACTACACCGCGGCGGACGCGCACCAGAACCATTTCTGGAGTCCTCAGGACCGCAGCCACTATCTCGACGCAATAATCTCAACAGTCCAGCCCTATCTCCGCACAGAAGAGCACACGGCATGAACCAGACTCTCACGTCCTACGCCTCGCTCTTCGGCAAGAGCCAGAACGATACTCATCGAATCGATCGAATCGAGATTCCCTTGATCCAACGCGACTACGCGCAGGGTCGCCAAGGCGAATCCGTGGAGCGGATCCGCAGGGACTTCGTCGATGCCCTGTACGATGCGGTCATGCCAGGCGGGGATCCGATCAGCCTGGACTTCATCTATGGAGACGTGGTCGATCACACCCTCTACCCCTTGGATGGCCAGCAACGCCTGACCACGCTGTTCCTACTGCATTGGTACTTGAGTTGGCGGGCCGGCGCGGCGCTCGAAGGGCAAGCTTGGCGAAACTTCAGCTATTCCACGCGGGCCAGTGCCCGGCAGTTCTGCGATGCGCTGGCAACTTATCAACCGCCTGCCGGGGAAACCAGGCTGCGGGAGTGGATCGTCGACCAGGCCTGGTACTTCCATGGCTGGCACCATGATTCGAGCATCAGCGCCATGCTGGTCATGCTGCAAGCGCTGGAGCAGCGCTTTGCCAGCGCCAGCTGCGAGTCGCTCGAGGCGGCCTGGAAACGTCTGGTCGACCCGATTGATCCGGCGATCAGCTTTCACCTGCTGCCGGCCGTGACCAATCAGCTTACCGACGATCTCTACATCAAGATGAACTCCCGCGGTAAACCCCTGACGCCGTTCGAAAACTTCAAGGCTCATTTGGAGGCGTTGCTTAAAGGCACCTGTCCGCACCGGGTCGCAGATTTCTCACTGAAGATAGATACAGCCTGGGCGGATACCCTCTGGGCCTATAAGGACGCTGATCACCTGATCGACGACCAGTTCATGCGCTATTTCCGCTTTGTCTTTGACCTGTGCACCTGGCGCGAGGGCGGTCGTTCGGACAGCAAGGCAAATCTCGACACCCTGGCGCAAAGCCTGTTCGATACCAGCAATGCGCACGGTGCCGAGCATCTGGAGTTCCTGTTCAAAGCCTTCGATGTCTGGCAAGACCTTGATATCCATGCCGAGTTCTCCGCATTGCTATGCACGGAACCGCGTGAAGACTCATCGGCGCTGCTCATTTTCAACCCGCTGCGCTCCCAGGCGAACCAAGGTACCGACCTGTTCGGCGGCTGCTGCCGGCACTATGGTGAATTCGAGTGGAGCCAGGCCCACAGTCTGTTGTTGTATGCCGTGCTGTTGCATCGCATCCATGGCACCGCTGACTTCCCTCGACAGTTGCGTATCGTGCGCAACCTGATTGAGTCTTCCGGTGGCGGTGAGATGCGCATCCAGAACATGGCCGCATTGCTGAACGACATGCAGCGAATCGTGGTCGAGGCGACCTTGGAAGACGTGTCGACCTTCAACCAGAAGCAAGTAGCGAACGAGAGGGCTAAAGCCACGCTCCTGGCCGCTCACCCTGCGCTGCGGGAGACCGTCCATCGGCTGGAAGACAATCGCCTGCTGCGAGGCTCCCTGGCCGTGTTCGACCTGGACCCATCCGGCGATCCCTCGCTATTCACCCAACGGGCAAATGCCTTCCTTCGGTTGTTCAATGATCGTCATTGCTGGCCAGAACTGACGGGCGCGCTGCTGGCTCTTGGCGATTACTCTCGCAAGCTCAATCGCCATGGCGGCTACAGGCTCTTCGAGCTCGGCTCGCCCAACAGCGAGAGTGTATGGCGAGAGCTGTTCATGGGTAGAAGTGATGCGGAGTTGACAGAACCGCTGACCCGGTTGCTGGACCACGTTGCGCAGAACGGCGGCGATTTGGGCGTCTTAAAAACGATCCAGAGGACGTTCATCGAAGAATGCGAGCGCAACCAATCGCTGGATTGGCGTTATTACCTCGTCAAGTACCCGTCGATGCGCAGAGGAACCTCCGGTCGCTACGCTGTAAGTCAACGCGGATACAGCATCTGCATGTTGGACAAGACCGTGATGCGCAGCTATTACCGTGATCCTTACCTGTTCGAGCTGGCGAGTATGAGTGGCTTGGCGACTGCGAACCTCTGGTTCTACGGCTATGAGACCGAACGGCGCCGGCTGGAGCGATCAAACGGCATCATTACCCTCGAAAGTGTCGATGAAGGTTGGCAATTGGCGGAAGTACCAAGCGATCCTGATCAGCTGAGCCGCCTGGCCGATATGTGCGCGGTGTTCGACATTGGCGCCGACTACATTTTCCGGGTGCCGCAGGAAAACCAGCGAGACACCGTAGACCGGATCGTGAAGGGTGCAGAACTGATCCGCGCGTTGAATGGGATCGGGCTCTAGCGTGATGCTTGGCTGCATGGAGCAGCTAGGCTATCTAATTGCGCACCGGTTCGGTGCGCAGCGCTTTTCCGTGCGTACCGGCTGCGTACCAACCTTGCGTACCGTTGGATGATGCCTCGCCACCAGCCACCAGGAGCTGCGAGCAGGTCATGCCGATCACAGCTCCTGCCGGAGCCGCAACCCACTCGGCGGTCGGCTTGCTGCGCTCTAGGTTGAGAGCCAGCAGGCGGCGCACGATTCCATGCGAACCTGCTCTCTGCGGAAAAAGGGGATAGATTTATTTTCACCCTCAAGCCATATGGCCTTCCCGAAAGAGGCAGATTTACATCCATTGGGCGCCTGTGCGGGAGGGAGCCGGGCAAGAAGGGGAACACCTTGCGCCGATAGGCTTTTGGTGAGAGACGACCTGAGTGCTTCGGCCGGCTTTCGATCCGGCAAAGAAAAAGCCCCGAGGCTCTTTCGAGTCTCGGGGCTTCGTATTTGGTGGAGCCGGGGGGATTTGAATCCAAAGACACAAATGCCCAGCTCAAATCAGCGTTTCAGGCGCTTGGCCTCGGAAAACTGATTTGTAGGATTTCACTCAGTCGTTGAGCAGTATAGGAACCTTGAGCCTTCCGTCAAGAGCGCATCCAAATCGATTTTCACTTCAAAGGCTTAGCGCGGTACAGGGAGGGTTTTTTGCGTTCAAATCCTTTCTGGGGAGTTGAACTGACTGGATTGATCAAGGCGTTTTGGTTCAGGTGGTTGCCCCGATCAGTCCTCTAAACGCTTTGCTCATGACGTCATGCGACAGGCAGGGCAGCCAGTTCTGCCTGGTTGCCTGCTCAATCATCCGTAACATTCTGCACTTTTCCGAAGGTATCCCAGTGTCCGACCAGTTCATCAACGCGGCCTGGAGTGCGTTCAGTTTTGCTCAGCACTAGGCACCGCGTTGAGCCAACGTATTCCTCGACTAGATAAAGGGAGTCACCAACATCTACACCGAGCTCTTGGAGGACCTCATCGGGAATGCGAATGGCGCCATCACCATCCCAATCCTCGATCACGACTTTTAGCGTTTTCATGTAAATACCTTGCTCCAATTTCGGCTTGCCAGTGACTGGCAGGCTTCTCGCGTACCGCCAAAGCATCTCCGAGATACTGTCTGCATGTCGGCTTCAGTGACATAAGTGATGCTGTTCCCATCCTGGTCAATCAGCACGCCCCCTGCGCCAATTAGCAGCGCATGACCTGCAGCCACATCGTGTGCTGAAACCGGCACAAGCGATACGCCTGCATCCCCATCACCTGCTGCGACTCGTGCCAACCGATAGGCGATGCTGGGCATCGCCACAAAGCAACCTGGTGAGCACAATTCAGAATTGATTTCGGGCTTGTTCGTTGCCGCAGTGCTGACCATAACTCTGCTGTCTTGATTCCATTCTTTTTGGGTGAGTGTCGCTTTAATGGGGCTCCCATTGCGAAGCACACACGGTGCCCCTTTTGCCCATGCGACGCAGTCGGAATCACCATCCAGCAAAACAGGTGCATAGACCACGCCAAGCACCGGTTGGGCATCCTCAAGCAAGCCGACAGATATTGCAGAGCCTTTGTGGCCTTTCAGGAAGTCTGCAGTCCCATCATTGGGGTCAACAACCCAGCAATACCTGGCTCCTGTGAGCCTATGGCCTGTTTCCTCACCCCAGAAATCACAGTCGAGCAGCTGCAGTAACCGCGGCTTTAGCAGTGATTCAATTTCAACATCGACATCTGCTTTATCGCCTGAGCCGCGAGGTCCTTCTGGGCGCTGCCATTCAGTAATGAGCAGCAGGCCAGCGTCTTCGACTAGTTGGACGACCTGTGCAAGAAGGCTTTCGTAATCCATAGGGCTTAATATTGAGTGTTCGCTTTCTGTCTGAGGGCGTGAATGGTTGGGTGTGAGATCATCAATTCCCATGGCGCGATTTCCAGAGGGTGAACTCGGATGGCCGTAATCCGTAACGCGCCAGCACCCCTTCGTGCAGTCGTCGGAGCTCTTCAACGATCAGGGCTTGTACTTCTGGCTGCTCAGTGTCTGAAACATGCTCAGCTACTGCGTGTTGAATGCAGGTCAGTGGATCAAGCTCAGGATGAGTGACGACCTCTCGAATGGTCGATTTGATGAAGTCCCGCCAGGTCAGTCTAAGTGGGTCTGGTTCAGCAAGGTCTTGCTTGATTGCCAGGTACTCCTGCGTTGAGCGTTCATAGGCCCAGAGGTACAGGTCGCGCAGCAGCTCTACCCGGGTCATTTCGTATACGCCCAACATGGCGCGGCTGTAGGCCTGTTCGGGTACATCCAGAAATGTCAGCGGACATAGGTTGGCGCGAAACAGTGGCAGGTTCGCTGCCAGTCTGGAGGTGCGCTTGTTGATGTCGGCAAAGGGCTGCAGGTAGGGCAGGTGCACCATCATGAAGAACGACTGCTCGAACGGATCAGTAATCTGATTGGCCTTGCTAAGCAGAACCTCCAAGGTGTCCTCAATCTGTTGTGGTGTTGAGAGAGGGCGATAGGTGCTTTTCCCAATGTCGACGGCATGCTGCCGGATGCGGCCTTCATCTGCAGGATTTGGGAGCAGGTTCTCGGCCAAGGCGCTGTGCAGGTTCATCAATGTGTAGCGGTTGAACTCTGCACTTTCAATGTTCTCGACCAACAGCTCGATTGCCGTTTTATGGTTCAAGATCATCTGTGTTTCGATGGCTGCTTTACCTTGTGCGGCCTTTCCATGCTCAATCAGCTGTCGCGTATCGAGTCGCGAGTAGGTGTTCCCCTCCAGGTGACTTGATGCCCACGATAAATCAATCAGCAGGCGATTCAGGACTGCGCGGCTGTACGTGCCTGCAGGCTCCAAGGCATCTGTGGTTTTGCCCATTCTGTGCAGTTGGCGCCGCAGTGATTCTGGCAGGTAGCTCGTTGCGTTCGGCTGGTAGGTGTCAAGAAAGTCGCGCTGGTAGCCTACGGGCTTGCGCGCTTCAGGTGGTTGGTTGATGTAAGCGAGGATGTCTCGGCTGTCTGCCGACAGCGGGATAAAGGACGGAAAGCTATCAGTGTCCAGGGTGCTGGTTTCTGCTTGGATAGCAGTTCCGAAATAGCGCCGTGCTCTACCTTCACCCTGCGCTGAGATCTGACCGCTTGCTATCAGCTTTGCAATCAGTCGCTGCGCTGTTCTCCGAGCAATGTCGGGGTGTTTGGCCAATAGCTCAGTCAGCGTCAGACCGTTCCCAGATGCCTGGATACTGTTGAGTATGTCTGTGGAGGAGGGCATAGCTTAGGTGGCGCCGTTTGAATGCTGTTGGCGCAATTATGGCGCAGTTTTCTGAACTGCGCCAATTGGAGTGGCGAATTTGGCGCAGTTCTAGGCGATCTGCGCCATAGCGAGGGCCGAGGGGGCTGAGCGAGGGGTAGTAGTTCAGATGTGCTGGGGCCCTGGATATTGGTACGTCCATGACCGATGCACCTTTGTCGAGGCCCCGTTAGCACGGACACTTTCGAGTATGCACACGTCGAACTCGCGGTGCGCACGCTTGAGGCGAAATGCGATCCTCGTCTTGATCTGGTGCGAAACATCTCTGCTGGGGGGAGTGTCCCTTGCGTACGGCGCCAATGTGGAGCCCCGCTCTGTTCAGTTGTGCAGACAGAGCTCAACGATTTTTTGAAGGATCGAGGTCTTGGCCGATTCCCGGAGCTTCACTATGTCGAAGGTGAACGTAGAGAAGAACATCTCACCCAGCGGGTGGCTCAAGACGGGAACCTTCGCTCCGGAATCGTTCGTGATTACTACGTTGTAGACGAGGCTCTGCTTCGGGATGGTGTTGTTGGCTGCTTTGTTAGACGCAACAAAGAACCAGGCCCCTTCAGTACCGTTTTCCTGGATGAAGATGCTATGGCGCTGTTTCTGCCTGGTTGGCGTGAGGTAGTACGGGAGGGCAGATACTTGGATGCCAACCTCTCGTGACGGTGGTATGCCGTTGTCCTGACGCTCTTGGTTGTCGAACAGGGTGTTCCCGATGATCGAGGGTATCCGGTCGGTTCTGTATGCGTTTAGCCAGGCGTTAGTTTCTTTGTCGCGGATCAGGAACGCCCCATCCCAAATGACATCGAAGGGCTTCGCATCGCCTTTACCGAGAGTGGTACTGAGCTTCTTGAATTCGTAGTTGAATTCCCCCTTGGAGGCCTCGTCGTATCGGCGCGATTGCTCAATTTTGATTGTCTCGCCGGCAACGGATACATCCAGAACCTGGATATAGACGTTCTCCTTCCAGTCTCTCCGGCAACTCATCAGCTCTAGGGACATTGTGGGCAGCGTTGCTTCGCTGATGGTTACGGCTTTGTCCTTATGGATTGCCTCTTTCAGGGCCAGCTCCTGCAGGGACTTTTCGACTGCCGCCTCAGATGGAAGCTTGCTGGCGACTACGTTGAACCCCTGGCAGATGCTACCGATAGACTGGGCGAAGCGATGTAGTTTCACCGACGTGTAGTAGTCGAACTGTGCTGTGGGATTGCGTTGCATGGCAGCAAGAGCCTGCCAGAAGGAGTTGAAGGACTCGTCGATGGAGGTTTCAAAGATGCTGGATCCGTTCTTGCTTCCCCCAACGGTTTTGACCTTCTCACTAAGAACCAGATAGTTCGTTGTGCCCACATTCAGTTGCGTGGGGTCTGGAAGGGAGTCGGCGGCCAGCACTTTTGATGCTCCAAACCTGTCGACGAGCTCGCTGATGAAGCCAAGTCGGGCCTCATCACTTGAATAGCTCGTGACAGTGTCGAGCAGCCAAAGTGGGTTGGACATGGTCGGAAGTCCTTCCAGGAAGGCTTTGACCTGGTGAGTGGCTTCGTACACGACAGGGATAAACTCAACCCCTGACAGATTCAGTAAGCGCTCGATTCGATTGATACAGTCGGTTTGATGGTAGTTGATGCTGTTTTCATAGCGATCGCAGGCCTTGGCATTTTCATTGTTCGTGGCGAAGGCCATGTAGTTGCGATCACTGTTCGTTGTCGCGCTGAGCCGGCGGGTGCGCTCGAATCGCTTCCCGGCCCAGTCGAACATGAGCTCGCCGCTGTCTGTGATCGATCGGCTGATGGCGTCCTGTGTGGTGGAGCATTCCATGACCACTCGATTGAGCTTAATGGCGAGCTCCTGTTCTTTGGAGAAGAACAGGTCGTACGCCAGTGCATCGAAGACAAATTTTCCGTCCTTGGATGTGCGGCTCAGCATCAGTCCAATGTACAGGTCAGCATTGAATTCGACCGGGGCAATTTCATAGTGCTTGTCCACGTCCAAGAGGAACGAAAGTTTGAGTTTCAGGTCCAGCAGGGCCTGAATCGCGTAGAGAGAATTCAGCGAATGCTCAGCGATGACCTCGCGAACCTGACCAGGCTCTGGGGGCAGGGCGCTCAGATATAGGAAACCGAAAACCCCCTTTCTCGCGTTGAATTTGCTGTAGTGCACTTTGGTTAGGGCAGAAAGGCCAAGCTTCTTGCGGATGAAGTCTTTGATGGTCGCATCAACGCGCTGGTAGTACCTCTCGGTCCTCTCGTCAGAGTTACGGGTTACCTCAACCACGGCCGCCTGAATATGCCCAACCCCTTCGGTGCGGGCCGACAAGCGATCAATGATGGTCTCCAGGTCGCCAGGTAGCTTCAGCATGTTGGTGCGGGCCTTGGCGGCTGCTCCTGGTTCCAGGACGTTGAAAAGGTTCATTCCGCGCTCCTTAGCAGCTGTTCCAGAGTAGGGTTGATCATCAAGCGGTCATCGACTTTAAAGATGCGATTCTTGTCCTTGGTAGGGACGTAGCTAGTGATCGTCTTGAAAGCGTTTAGGAAGTGGATTGACTCCCCGAAATTAAACTCGCGCTCGGCATTTAGATCGTTGTGGTTGGGTTGCGTGTTGACATAGAGGAAGCGTGGGGTCAGGTTCAGTGCTCCACACAGCTCATACATGTCCTGAATCGCCCCGGGTTTCGTGGAGGCTGTTTCGTTTAAGTCAGGCCGCTATGGCCTGACCTGTTTGTTGCTGGTGGAAGTTTGCCTCAGCCTCCGCAGGCGGGATATACCCGATTGAGCTCAACAGCCGCTGGTGGTTGTACCAGTGCACCCATTTCAAGGTCGCCATCTCAACAGCTTCACGACTCTTCCATGACTGACGGTAAATCAGTTCAGCCTTGTACAGCCCGTTGATAGTCTCGGCCAAGGCGTTGTCGTAGCTGTCGCCCTTGCTCCCAACTGAGGGCTCTATACCGGCCTCTGCCAGTCGCTCGGTGTAGCGGATTGAGACGTACTGACTGCCACGGTCGCTATGGTGAATCAGGCCACCCATACGATGTGGCTGTCGGGCGTACAGCGCTTGCTCCAGGGCATCGAGCACGAAGTCGGTCTTCATGCTGGTACTGACTCGCCAGCCGACGATGCGCCGCGCAAAAACGTCCACCACGAACGCCACATACAGCCAGCCCTGCCAAGTCGAGACATAGGTGAAATCCGACACCCACAGCTGGTTGGGGCGGTCGGCATGAAATTGGCGCTGGACACGATCCAGCGGACAGAGCGACTTGTCGCCGACCACCGTTGTCCGCACGACCTGACCGCGCCTTATGCCCTGCAATCCAGCTCGACGCATCAACCGTTCCACCGTGCATCTGGCTGCCTCGATACCTTCTCGCCGGAGCTGCTTCCAAATCTTCACCGCGCCATAGCACTGCATGTTGGTGTCCCACACGCGCTGGATCTCCAAGCTCAACGCCTCATCGCGCTGAGCACGGCAACAACGCAGTGCCGGATTACGCAGTTGGGCCGCATGTCTGCGGTAACCGGACGGGGCGATCTGCAAGACACGGCAGATCGACTCGACCCCGAGACGGTCACGGTACTGATCGACAAAAGCCCTCAGGACTTGGTGCGGCGGTCGAGCTCCGCCTGGGCAAAATACGCACTGGCCAGACGCAGAATTTCATTGGCCTTACGCAATTCCCGGTTCTCCCGCTCCAACGCCTTGATGCGTTCACGCTCTTCGGTGGTCGGGCCTGGACGCTGACCTGCGTCGGTCTGATGACGGCGAATCCAGCCATGCAACGTTTGCGCTGCACAGCCAATCTTCGGCGCGATGGCTTCAATGGCGGCCCACTCGGAGGCGTAGTCGTTCAAATGCTCCAGAACCATGCGCACGGCACGTTCACGGACTTCAGGGGAGTAGGTCGTAGTCTTTCTCATGGCCTCATCTTCTCAAGAGTTGAGGCCTCCACGAAACCCGGGGCGATTCAGTGTGCCCCAGCAGATGTGCGATGGTGGTTTCGGGTACACCCGACTTCTGAAGCCGTGTCGCGAAAGTGCGACGGAAGCTTTTAAAGTTGAAGCCACCGTTGAGGGCTACTGGGCAATGCTGTCCGATGAAGCCCGCTCCTGTCACAGGCCCGCAGAAGAAACGGCTCGCGGCACGTGAGTACAGATGCTTTTCGTCAAAGCGCAGTTCTGAAAAAAGCAGGGCATCCGGGCCTTCTGCCTGGCGCCGCTCCATCACGAAGTCTAGGAAACCCATTTCGATCAGCTTCGAGCAGACAGGAATCTCGCGCCTCGATGACGAATTTTTCAGAGACTTGTTGAAGCCGTTGTCGTTAATGCTAATCAGCGGCACGCCGTGAACATCGTGGAACACGTCGTGAACACGTAGCTGGCAAAGCTCGTTGAGCCTGGCTCCCGTGAAGATACCGAGTGGCATCAACCAGAAACAATAGCTGTGGGCATCGTGGCGTACATGGGCTATCGGTGTCCCAGGTTCGTATGCCTGATAAGGCCAGCTATCGAAGAGACCAACGAGGTTGGAGTCCAGAAGCGCTTTCGTCTCTACCTGAGATTTAGTCTGGCAGCCATGTACTTTCACAGGCTCAGCAAGCAACTGATCGTTGACAGCTTCGTTGATCATTCTGTTGAAGAGCTGGAAATAGCCTTGCAGGTTGCCCCCTTGGCTCTGCGATGTGCTGTTCTGCTTCAGGAGAGCAGGAAGCTGGTCCTTAAGAGTCTGAATATCCGCACTGCTGAGTTCACAAACTCGCCGCTCTGGATTTTCTGCAGTGAGAACGCGTTTGATCTTCTCCATGCGTGCTCGGAGCATGTACTCGTTCTTGGCGCTGTAGTCGTTCGAGCGCAAAAAGCGAGAGAGCACGGTATCTAGGTATTCACTCAAAAGGGGAGAGTAGTGATAACGGTTGAGCGCATTCACGACCAGTGACAAGTGCGGAATGGCTAGCTCAAGAGACTTTTCATGGCCAGGAGCGGCACTTATGAAAAGGCCATTGAAGAAAGGGATGGATAGATTGGGGGTACGATTTACATTCATGTTAGCCTCACAATGGGTGAGGTCTAAACATAATGCTGGCTATATATACAGTCAATACTCTCTATCGAATTTTCCATCTTGATAGATTTTATTGACAATTTGTCAATATCGAAAAGCCTTGCTAGCAAAGGGGAAATGTCAGATTTCCCCTTTCTCCGGCCTCAGAAATTATTTTTGGATAAATGACTTCCAATGCCGTTTTTCGGACCAACTTGAGCTCTTGAGGGAGGCTTTTCCTCTAGGCCGTCCTACCTTGAAGGAGCCTTGACGGTCTTTCAGAAGCAGGTATTGGGAGTAATGAATATGCTCAACGGGGACCTCGAAGTCGATCTTGTCGAGCTCTTCCTTGAGAACATAGCTCGGATAGCAATCTCCATAGCCACCCGTGGTGCTGCGGTCCGCGTGCCCGACTAGGGCCTTGCCGATCAGCATGTCGAGCTTCTGCCGACGGAATTGGTTGATGAACGTATGCCGCAGGCCGTGGAAAGTCAGCTCGTCATCGCCCAGCCCGCATTGACCCAGGTAACCTTGGTCTTCCTTGCTGGAGCCGATAAACCAGCGGCTTGCCACATGCCCAGGCGACAGATCGCCATACACGCGGATGTTGTCGAAAAGCTGGGCCGACAGATCTCCGTCATTCGCATCCAGGCGTTGCTGATGAAACTCTAAAAACCCAGCTTCAAGAATGGCTTTATGCAGCGGCACGAGGCGCTCGGAGTCCGCCGTTTTTAGCTGACGTGCACCAGAACTGCTGATGCTGATCACCCAGACACCAAGCTCCTCGCGGATATCCCCGAGGCGAAGTTGGCAAAGCTCACTCAAGCGAGCACCGGTATAGAGGCCGAGCAGTGGCAGCCAGAAGCGATAGTCATCCAGTCGCCAGCGCGGAGGTTCTTTGAGGGTATACACGGGGCCATTAAGCAGTTGCTCAATCTGCCGGTGAGTGTAGGTGCGCTTGCGTGGTGAGGGGGCGCCTTTCGTGCTGAACACCAGGCCAGCGGCAAGGTTCTCTTTCAGATAACCCTGGTCGTGCGCATAGCCGACGACCGCCCGCGCTAGCTCAAAAAACTTCTTAGCTGTGCGCGCATTGATGGGCTCGTACTTGCCACCCTGGATGATTTGGCTCAAGGGCTGATAGCGTGTGGCCCGCAGGCGGTGGCGGTTTTTCGGATAGCTACGGAGCTGATCGCGCAGTGCGTTGAAGTCTGAACGGCTCAATGAGTCGAGTGTCCTGTGACCACCAATGAGCTCGGCAAGTCCTTCGAGACGTGCATGCATCGTGATGCGTGTGCGCGGATTGCTCCAAGCCCCTTCGCGGATTTGGCGCTCTTCGAACTCATTGACGAGTGCAGCAAAGTTGAGCTGCTCAGGATTGCTCAAGCCCGCTGGAATCAAACGGTCATTACTTGCCGGGGTGTCAAACAGCGTGGCCAGTTTCGTTTTTTGTGCCTCGGGCAGAACGCTGCTCAGCGCACTGAGCAGTGCCAGGGTGCCGGGGTCTTGTGGGGCGGGAGTGGCGTCATTTGCAGCGGCCAGCTCCGGAAGTGAAGTCATCGGTTCAGCTGGCAGAATTGGTCCGAGTGTGCGCCGAATCAGATCGCTGATTTCTTGCATTGCACGCTCATAAGCATCAGTCGAAGTGTGCTCCACAAAGCTCTGCAGCAAGATCTTATCGATCTGAATAAGCGTTGCTTGGATCATCAGCAACGCGACGATCGGCGAACTGGTCAGCAGTTCGACATTGATTTCAGACGGGCGCTGAGGGTTCGCTTTCAGGCGAGGGTGGCTGAGCGGAATACGCAGAGAATAAAGCCCGCTTTCTTCTTGCACGACTACGAAACGACTGCAGATTTCAAGCGAGTCGATGTCCACTTGCTGCTGATTCAGCCAGAAGCCGACGGCGTATGCAGATTGGGGCAGGCTCGGCGGAATGTGCAGCAGATTCCGGCCCTGGTCCGGGCGCGCGAAGCACAGATATTCATAGAACGACATCAGAGAGACGAGAGGATGCCCGGGGGCGTAACGGATACCTGTGAGCGGCAGCGTCTCTAGAGCTGTGATGGCGTTGTAGATGTAGATCGCTGCGCTGTTTGCCACTGCGGGGTCGCGAGTACCGAGAGGCCAGTCGAAGCGCGTGAAGCCGATATTGAGGACTTTCGTTAGCTTCTGACTAGGGAACAGCGCGAAGTGTATTTCTCCGCCTGGCTCTTCAGTAAAGAGAACCGGGTGCTCTTGGCATTCCCTCATCAAACGCTCATAGCCCGGCGTGGGGTCAATGGATGCGAGCTTGCTGGGAGAGGGGCGAATACGCCACACCATCCGCGTGCTCTCCAAATTTTGCTGCACGAGGTGGTGTAGTTCTTCGAGCTCGAAGAGAACGTTATGCGAGGAGAATCGAACACGGTCCTCATTGGTTTTTTGCAGGAATTGCTTGAACCGCAGGTTCAGATGCGCAGCCAGGTTGCGAGCAAGCGCTTCGTCATAACCCAGAGACCAGCGGATTTGCGCTGGTAGCTGTGGGTTGAGCGCGAAATGCTTGGGAAAGGTGAGGTAGTACTGAAAGCCGGTTTTGGCTTGATAGACGAGGTGCGGAACACCTGTTTTGCTTTGGCGCTGGGACATGATGGCATACCTTTTGGATTCACAGACGGACTGTGAGTAATCCAATGCCATCAAATCTGGTCTGAAACCCGCGTTCTAGACGGGTTTCAGTGTTGAATTGGTGGTGGGACACTCGCCCGCCACCGACAGTGGCATGAATGTACGCAAAACAGGATGCTCCTACTCTTGCGTACCGATGCGAAAGGTTTGACCGGGGCGCATCCTACCTCAAAACCAGCTTGGTTCGATCACTTTTCGACGGTCGACACTGGATACCAATCTTGACCCTTGTCCAACCGGGGCCACAGCATCCATGTACAGCCCAGGCCTCCCAGACCACCCGCAGGACTTGCTACCTTCCCGAAACAGAGCGTTCATGGGCTCCCATTCACCACAAGGAGTTCACCATGACCACCACCCATTTCGATCAACAGCAACTGGCCGAGCGCTGGGGGCTGTCACCCAAGACGCTGGAGCGCTGGCGCGTCATCGGCACCGGACCAAAGTACATCCGGTTGCCTGGCAAGGTCATCTACCGTTTGTCCGACATCGAGGCCTACGAAAACGAGTGTCTGGTGTCATCGACTGCCGAGTTCCGAAAGCACACGAAGTTGTCCGGGCAGCCATTGGCCGCCGGGCGATGCTGACAGCGGTAATGGCAATCACACGTCAGGAGCGGGTACACAGACCGATTTCGTCGAATAGGCATGATGTTCTACCCCACTAAGCTCTCCGTCAATCTGCCAGTTTGAGCAACTCCTTACTCGAGAGCAACTCTTCGGCGAAGCGGCGCAGCATCCGAAAGTGGTTGTCAGCTAAAGGCTCCGTCTTCTTCGTGCCGTCAGCATGCGTCACCGTTCTGATCCAGAAACCCTCCTGAAGCGCTTGCAGTTTGGCATCAGGGTTGTCGACGTGGGCACCACCATCCTTGTTGGCCGCTGCAAGCACGACGTCTTTCCGTGTGTAAGCCTTCTTGTCACGGATGAAAACAGGCTGCTCCCACCAATCAGCACAGAGAATGGTAGGCGAATCTCCCGGTACCGGGTCATATTCGAGCTTGTGGCCAAACGTCATACCTGCCATTAACTCCCCGAAATCCGTGGTTTCGAGAAAGTCATTCGGCACAGTCTTTGCGGTCGTCACTAACGGCAAAGTATGCTTTCGCCCCATTTTTGTAAGCAGTGACTCACTTTTTTGAGTGTCGTGGCAAAGAACACGGATAGCGACACCGATGCGTATGGCCTCCTCTGGGCACCCGTTGTCATAAGCGGCAACAGAATTCCGGAGAAAAACGAGCTGTCGCTTCAGGTGCGCGGAGAGGTCTTCTGCCGGGGGTGAGTGTTTCATCGCGAAACCCTACTATTAACTTTGCGCCGAGCGCGTAGATCGATTGGCAAGAGCGGCTTTGGTCATCGCCACAACGCCAATACCAACGGCAAGCCATAACGTGAGACTCCGGCTGACGAGCGATGCGGTGATGGCATCCGTCAGTCCAACGCCTGCCGCCGACAGAAGCAACACGATAGCGGCTTCTGTCGCCCCCAGCCCACCAGGGATGAACGACACAGCGCCGGCCAAGATACTCAGGCAGTAAATCGCGACGACGGTGCTGGCCGTTAATTCATAGCCAAGCGCATGAACAATCAAATAAAGCGAGATGCCCTGCGCCATCCAGGCCATAAGGCTCAAAGGTGCGGCCACAGCGACTCGCCGACCCGACAATAGAAAACGAACGGACGCAACCAGGTTTGCCGCATGGCCAGCAACTGAGCTGCCTGCGGCTCGCCTTCCAATCAAGCTGAGCAGACGCGAGCGGAGCAGCAAAGTGACGATAACGATGCAGGCGATTGCAGCAAACATCCACAGCCGCTGCTCCGGGAACATCGATACCGCCAGCGACGCCAGAGCCCCCACTGCGACCAAATCCAAAAGCCGCTCCGACACAAAGGCGCCAATGCTGTGTGGATAGCTGACGCCGTAGGGATGGAGATAAACGGATCGGATCGTTTCTCCAGCCTTGCCCGGGGTGAGTGTCAGCGCAAATGCCGCCAGGTAGATTTCGAGGTTGCGAAGGATCGGCACCTTGTGCCCCAGAGCAACGATGAAATGATGCCAGCGGGAAAACCGAAGGAGATAGCTCAGGAAGGAAAGCACCACCACCTGCGCCCAAAGCATCCCGGGCAGCGCCGAGACCGCAGCACCAAACGCCTCCCAATCCGCCAGAGTCGCCATGCCGACGTACATCACCACCGTCACTACGATGGCCAAAGATATCGATCGAACCGGAATCCGGCTCGCGGTAGCTTGGGTTATCGCCTGAGCATCGGCCGTCCGTGATTCATCCATCAAGCCAACATCACGCTCACTGCGGCGGCAACCGCGATACCCACGGCGATGCCGGCGGCAATTTCCAATCGGGTGTGGCCCATGCGCTCGCGCAGTGCCTGATGGTCAGATGCCCCGGCTGCCAACTTGTTAATGGCCACCGCATGCTTCCCCACCTGCCGGCGCAGGCTATTGGCATCCAGCATCACAATAAACGCCAGTGTAATGGCGACACCGAAGGCAGGGTGTCCGACACCCTCCTTGAGGGCAATGAGCGCAGCCATGCTACTGACGATCGCGCTGTGGTTGCTGGGCAACCCACCGTAGCCGATGAGACCGAACGCGAGTTGCTTGGCCTTGATGCTGTTGATAATGAATTTTGAGACTCCAGCGACGAGCCAAGCCAGAAATGGGGTCAGGGCGTAAGAGAAATCCATGGTCACCCCTGCACTGGCCAAAGTGCCCAGCCGCAGGCAGCCACCCACAGCACCACGGTAAGCAACAGCTGCCAGTCAGCCAGCAGTGCATCAGTTGGCGACTCGCCGCCATCAAGGGCCTCCACCACGAACCAGTAGCGGAACAGGCCAAACAGGACTAACGGAACCGTGATGACCAACTCGGGCTTGGCGGACATCACGAACATGCTGTAGAACAGCAGCGCCCCGGTTGCCGACATCTCAGCGTAGCGATCCACCAGCGAAACGGAATACTTCTCCAGCACCTTGCGGCCCTCCGTTCCGCTTTGACTGAGCTCCTGGCGGCGTTTGACGGCAGCCAGGTACAGCGCCAGGCACAGGGTCGTGATGAACATCCAGGAGGACACGGGCACGTCCAGTGCCATGGCGCCCGCGTAGACGCGCAGGACAAAACCAATGGCGATGGTGAAGATGTCGACCACCGGCTGGTGCTTGAGCACGAAGGTGTAGGCCAGGTTCAGCACCAGATAGGCCGCGATAACCATCACCACCTTTGGTGCAACGAACCAGCCCCATACCAGCACAGCATAGAGACCCGTGAGCAGGATCAGCGCAGAGGGCACCGAAACGGTACCGGCCGCTAGGGGACGGGTCTTGGACTTCTTCGGGTGGCGACGGTCGCGCTCGATGTCGTGCATGTCGTTGATGATGTAGGTCGCCGACGAGGCGACGCAGAACAGCAGCACTGCCAAAAGGGCATGACTGACCGCACCAGCATCCAAAAACGCCCCAGAAAACACCAGCGGCGCCAGAACAAAGCCGTTCTTGACCCACTGCTTTGGCCGCATCAGCTTGATTAAGCCCAGCATCTGAGCTAGAGGCGAGCGGGCCATTACGGTATCATGCATTATTTTTGAACCTCGGTGATATCATTGAATGTTTGCCTCGTCTAAGCTGGCGATCAACTATGCCATTTTCGCACTAATCGCAACTGCAGCAAACATTGGCGCTCAGGATCTTGTCATCCGTACCTACAGCGGCGCCTTCGACATCCTGGCCTCGGTCGTCGTGGGCACGGGCGTCGGGCTTGTGGTCAAGTACATCCTCGACAAGCGCTACATCTTCCGCTTCCGGGCACGCAGCGTCGCCCACGACACACAGACTTTCGCCCTCTATACCGTCATGGGCCTGGTCACGACCGTGATCTTCTGGGGCTTCGAGTTTGGCTTCCATCACATCTTCGAGACCAAGGAAATGCGCTACCTCGGCGGCGTTATTGGTCTTGCGATCGGCTACCTGACCAAGTACCACCTCGACAAGCGTTACGTCTTCCGCACGGAGGTCGTATGAAGCCGGTTACTTCCTGGGGGCGCTTGAGCGCCGATCCTCATCATGTCGTCGGCCTGAATGATCCCTCTAGGGTTAAGGCGCTGGTTTGCCATGGGACCCACCCTGGCGTCGCCCATGGCATGGGTCGCAGCTACGGGGACGTCTGCCTGAATTCAGAAGGTACGCTCTGGGTCACAACCGGGCTCGATCATTTCATCGCTTTCGACGACAGCACCGGCCGCTTGGTGTGTGAGGCTGGCGTGCTGCTGCGGGACATCCAGCGCCAGGTCATTCCGCGCGGCTGGATTCTGCCCGTGACGCCGGGGACTCAACTGGTGACCGTTGGAGGGGCGATCGCCAACGATGTGCACGGCAAAAACCATCACGTATTGGGCTCATTCGGCGATCACGTTCAGAACCTCACTCTCGTTCGGACCGATGGCGAGATCATCCAGTGCGGACCACATGAGCGACCTGATTGGTTCGCCGCCACAGTGGGAGGATTGGGCCTGACGGGTGTGATCACCCAAGCTGAGATCCAGTTGCGCCGTGTGTCCGGCCCTTGGCTGGACACGGAGACCGTGCCCTATGCCAATCTGGACGAGTTCTTCCGGCTCGCGGATTATTCCGAGGCCGATTGGGAACACACGGTGTCCTGGATTGACTGCATTACGGGGGGCGGCGGGCGCGGCTTGTTCATGCGCGGCAACCCCACCAACGTCGGAGATCGCCTGGCACCTCAGGGGCGTAAACTGACCATGCCGATGGTGCCGCCCGTTTCCCTGGTCAATCGGCTGTCGCTGCGCCCCTTCAACATGGCCTACTACCAACTCAAGAAGTGGCAGGCCGGGCGGGCCATCACGCACTACGAGCCGTTTTTCTATCCCCTGGACAACCTGCTCGAGTGGAACCGGATGTACGGCCCGAAGGGCTTCTTCCAGTACCAGAGTGTGGTTCCACGCGAAGTTGGGCAAGACGCGGTTCAGGCCATGCTCAAAGAAATCGCCCGATCGGGAGATGGTTCGTTCCTCGCTGTCCTGAAGACGTTTGGCAACCGCCAGCCGGTGGGGATGCTGAGCTTCCCACAGCCAGGGGTGACACTGGCACTGGACTTTCCGAATCATGGGGATCGCACGCACAAGCTTTTCGAACGCCTGGATGCCATCGTGCGTGAGGCCAAGGGCCGCATCTATCTGGCCAAGGATGCACGAATGCCCAGAGAACTCTTTGAAGCAGGCTATCCGCGCCTGGCTGAATTCATGAAATACAGAGACCCGGGGATTAGCTCCGGTCTTTCACGCCGTTTGATGGGAAGTTGAATGAACAACAAGAAGAGAATCGTCATTATTGGCGCCACCTCGGCAATCGCCGAGCACTGCGCCAGGCTCTGGCTGGAAAAGCAGCCAGCCGACCTGACTTTGGTGGGCCGCGATACGCAGCGCATTGAGCGGGTTGCAACAGACCTCAAGGTACGTAGCCCGCAATCCGAGATTCGGGTTGCCCAAGCAGAATTCCTGAATCCTGAAGCCATAAACGCCACGGTTGGGGATATCGTCAAATCGGGGCGCGTCGATATCGTCTTGATTGCGCATGGATCGCTGCCAGAGCAAACCGAGTGCCAGACTGATCTTCAGTCTTGCCGTGATGCACTGGAGATCAACGGGGTGTCACCCGTCCTTTATGCCGAGGCCTTTGCCAAAGAGATGGAAAAAGCCAATCACGGCACCATCGCATTGATCGGCTCTGTGGCCGGCGACCGGGGGCGCAAGTCCAACTATGTCTACGGCGCAGCCAAAGGACTGGTTACGCGCTACGCCCAAGGCTTGCAGCACCGTTTTGCGGGTAGCGGGGTCAAGGTGGTGTTGATAAAACCTGGCCCGACTGATACCCCGATGACGGCTCACCTCAAGGGCAAGGGCGCCAAGCTCGCGCCTGTTGAAGGAGTGGCAAAGCAGATTGTTGAGGGCGTGGAATCGGGTAAGCCGGTTATCTACGCGCCTGGGAAGTGGTGGTTGATCATGATGGTTATTCGACATCTGCCTTCTATCGTCTTCAACAAGCTGGATATCTAAGTTCATGAATAAAAGCAAAAACATATTTTTGTTCTTTTTGCTGACTTTAAGTCTGGCCAATATATTCGCAAGTTACGTTTCGGGATCTCCTATCCAAAGCCATCTATTTAATTCGGATGCGCTTTATCTCCCCACTTTATTTTCAGATATTTTTCAGAATAACGGGAGGATTAAAGATTGGTTCCTTACTCCGGCGCCATACTTTTTTCCCGATTATCCAGCATTCATGCTGGCTTACTTGATCGGATCGACACCTTACAGCCAAATAATTTTATTTGCATTAATCCAGACAACTTTGACGTTTTTTGCGATTTGGTTTGTCGCAAGTGTAACTGCCAAGGTTAATTCATTTCTCACAGCATCAACTGGGCTAGTTATTTTAATATGGCTAGCATTGAGCGCTGGCGAGCCTTTTGTTTTAATCCTCAATAGTGCTTATCACTATGGCGCATTTCTCTCAGCTATATTTTTGGTGGCCTTATGGATTAAATTTAACAACGAAGACCAAAGCAAAAAGAGATCGCGACTTTTTTTGCTCATGGCAGCAATTACTTATGTCACCACGCTATCAGACAATCTATTCCTAGTTCAATTTATTGCGCCATTTATTGCAGTTCAAATTTTGACTGCAATAGCGGGGCGCGATTTTTCATTCAAAAACAAGATCCCTCCAATACTTCTAGCAATTTGCAGTCTCCTTGGATCGATATCCTACAAGTGGGCTGTAGAAAATCAAACCCGTTACCCTACAGCTATAGGAATCGATAAGCTATCTTCAAACCTAAAAGATATTTATGAACTACTCCACTCGGCAACAATAGACAACCCAGCGTTTGGTCTTATTTTTCTGCTCTATATTGGAATCGTACTGAACTCTTTCACCCAACTCATGAGAGGTGAAAGAGAAGGCTCTGAGTTATCTTGGCTTGCCACATTTTCTTTTTTATCCTTCTGCGCAACACTCGGAGCAGTGTCGCTGGTGACAAACCTGCCGATTACAAGTAGATATCTAATTCCAGCGCTTTCTTGGCCAGTAATTGTTGTTTTTATCTTCCTGAGTTACCGCCTGCGTGACCATTTCTCCAATATAGCAATTGCAATCTCTTTGCTGATATTGGCGCCCATGAGCTGGTCGTCATACCATTCCATGATGAGCAATGGGATCGAAAAACAATACTATCCGGAAGAGATATCCTGCATAGACAATGCTCTCGAAAAGGAGAATCTTCATAATGGAATCGCTCAGTACTGGGATGCTAAATATCTTCAGAATTTCAGCAGATTAAATCTAAACGTCGCTCAACACTTCGACAATCTGGGGGAAATGTATTGGATTACATCAAAAGAATATTTCAAGCAATCCTATGACTTCGCTATTATCTCGGAGAGCGCCGCGCCTCCATACAAGATATCTTCCGAAGTACTAACGCGCATAAATGGCACCCCAAAATCAGTGAAATCTTGTGGAAGCAAATTAGTCTTTATGTATGGCAAGGACAAAATGCGCGTTAGAAAAATTGTCTCAGTGGGTGATTCATATACATGGAAGGCATGCGAGCTGCCCACAATAATTGGAGAAAAAACAGCCGACTGCGAAATGCAAAAAAAAGACAATGCTCAATCGGGCCATGTAACTTTTGGCCCTTACGAGCAACTTCCAACCGGCCAATACACCTTTCAAATTGCGTACTCAAGCACCGCGAGTAAGGGAGAGACTGTAGGGGATTGGGATACTGTACTTGCTCTTCCCAATGAAGCAAAGGTTTTGAATTATGGGCCGATTGCAGGAACTGATGGAGCAACCGAAAATATTGTCGGTAAGTTCGCGTTGAATTCGGGACAAAATATGGAGAAGATTGAGATACGAACACTGGCCCGACCAAATGTAGATCTAAAAGTCCTCTACATTAGAGTCGACCGGGTGCAGTAAACGGCTTCCTCCGCCTTCCTTCGACGGACAAGCCCCGGCAGCCTTTTCCCCGCAGCCCACACCCACTTCATCAGCTCAGCGGGGATGCTTTCGTGTTCACCACGATTCACCTTCCGCCTAAGTGTCGAGCGCTGTAGCGCCCCGGCACCGAGGTTGAAGGTGAAAGAGACCAACGCATCGAACTGCCCGTCCGTTAGTGGCACCGAGATCAGCCGCAGCAAGGCTCGTTCGGCGATCCTCACGTCCTTACGCAGAAGATCGGTGGCCTGCGCTGGCGTGATGCCCGTTGCGAACTGATCTTGTTCATGTGCCAGAACGACATGCCCGTAACCGATAGTCGGGTAGCCAGCCGGGCAAATGTAAATGGTGGGGCTGAAGCCTTCAAACCGCCTGATCAGGTCGAGCCCCGCTTCGGTGACATGACGCATCAGCCACCCCGGCGCATCTTGCTGATCTGGCGGCTGCCAAACCAGAAGGACATCACAGCGGCAAACAGCGCCTGGGTCTCTTCGTCCCAAGTGGCCTGCAGGGCTGCTGCCAGGGTGATCCCGTCGGTTTCAAGCAAGGTGAACAGTGCCGAGACCTTCACCACTGCAAAGACCAGGAAGAAGGCATAGGTGATGACCGGGCGCACCGACGCCTGTAACGCCTCCACCCATGGTGAGTTGGAGGGATGGTTGGCGTAGCTGTACAGCGCCTGACTCTCGGCAACATCAGCTGCAATCTGGATTTCTTCCAGACGCTGGCTGTGGCCTAGCCGCTGCTGCTCCATCTGCCGATCCAGGATCGCCAGTTCATGCTTGCGATCCTGGCTGTCGCGAAACAGCTTGAGGAATTCCGGGAAGGTGCTGCTGAGGAAACCCAGCAGTGATCCGAGCAAGGTCAGCATGATCAGTGACCTCCCCCAAAGAGCTTCAACTTGATCAGTGCGCCAGCGACCAAGACCAGGATGAAGCCCGTGGTCACCATACGCACCAAGGTCTGCCAGGCCGTGTGCTTGGCAGTGTTGAAGGCCTCGAGTAATCCGCGCAGTTCACGGATGTCGGCGGCTGCACTTTCGCCATCCAGACCGACATCGGTCATGGCGCGCTTGGCGCCGCGTTCGGCGGCGTCCTCGATCAATCGCTTAAATTCGTCCAGCGGCATGGATACCCAGCCGTCTCGGGTATTCGGTGTGTTCATCACGGTCTCCAGAAGCAAGAAACCCCGCACAGTGGCGGGGTCGATGGGGTAAAAGGATTCGCAGGTCACGGGGCGCTGGGGATGGCCACGGTCGAAGTGCGTTGAGGGGGTTTGTTGTGCCCGGCTTTGGCCTTGCCTGACTTGCCGGCTGAGATTTCCACTGACGTGCTCCAGCTTTGACCGGCCAGCTGGTGGGTGACCGACTCGATCAGGTAGGTGCCGTCGACCTCTTGCTTGAACCCCTGCAACTCGACCGACTTCTCGGCGGCCAGATCGGCACGGCCACGCAACTCCAGTTGGCCGCTCGCGGTCTGCCGGTTCATGCCGGCCAATTTGGCTTTGGCTGCAGCCTTGGCGGCGCTGGGATTCGGATAGATGTGTCGATCGGTATGCGTGGCGCTGCTGGAACCGGCCGGGGCATCCGGGTTCGGGATGACGATGTCGACCTTTTTGCCGGTCTTCGTGTCGTGCGCCTGGGTTTTCACGGCACCAACGCTGCCCCGATCGGGGAAGGTCAGGCGATAGCTGGTTACTTCGTTTGGTGAGAGACGGATCACCGGCAGGCTTTTACCCGAGGCGGTCTTACCGTCAGCGCGCGGCAGGACCACGAGCTTTCGGTCCTTCAGGGTGGCCGTGGCGTTGTATTGACGCGCCAAGCGGGTCAGGAAGTTCAAGTCCGACTCGCCGACCTGATCGGCCCGAGGCACCGTCGTGGTGATCGAGCAGACCGCCTGCCAGCGGTTGCGGGCGGCGACCTCGCGAATGATTTGCGACAGCGGCACG
Source organism: Stutzerimonas balearica DSM 6083 (assembly GCF_000818015.1). Taxonomy (NCBI): domain Bacteria; kingdom Pseudomonadati; phylum Pseudomonadota; class Gammaproteobacteria; order Pseudomonadales; family Pseudomonadaceae; genus Stutzerimonas; species Stutzerimonas balearica. The sequence goes on along the minus strand of NZ_CP007511.1, from coordinate 3,520,011 downwards.
TTTTCCCAGGCGTGCTGGCGTGGGCTTTTGGCAAGACCTGCCATCTCCGCCGGCTTGCCGCGAATGACCAGAGTGCGTGGTGGACCAGAGAACTCGATCTCGTCCACGGTGTAGGCGCCCATGAAGCTGAGGCCCTGGCCCTCCCAACCCAGCGAGATGCGCAGCTGTGCGCCTTTCCTGGGGAAAGCAATCCGGTCGTCACGGTCATCCAGCCGGATCTCGCACTCGTCAGACTGCAGCCCGGCCCGGTCAGTCAGTTGCAGGCTGATCAGCCGGTCTTTGAGCAGGTCGGTGATGTCCTGATCGTTGGCAATCACCTGGAAGATGGCACGCATCGGTCAGTCCCACAGGTTGATCACGTCGGTGCGCGCAGGGGCCAGATCCGGCAGATGGATGACGACACCTGAGACAAAGGGCTGAGCGCGCGCAGCCAGTCCCGGATTGGCTTCCAGTACTGCCTCGACCGTGCCCATCAGATGCCCGTAGTGCTGGTGGCAGAGGCGATCGAGCACATCGCCGTCAGAGGTTTTGATAGTCGTCGCCATAGCGTTTGAACTCCACGGTAAAGGTCTGCTTGCGCGGTGCGCCGTCGGCCATCAGGTCGCTTTGATCTTCCGAGACGCTGGCCAAATACCAGCGTCCGAGGGTTTCGCCATGGCCGGCGATGAGCTCGACCGGCTTCATCTGAAAGCCGATCCGGCGCAATGCGTTCAGCTGGGTCATGCCTGCCATCTGCGCAAAGACCACGCCTGAGAGCGTGAGCGACTCACCGCCCTGGTTGACCGCTTGCAGGGCCTGCGGTCGCCCCAGACGCTCCTGGGTGGCGATGTTGTATTGGCTTTGCCGGCGCAGGCTGTCGAAGGCCGCTGTGTTCAGGCCAAAGTAGAAACGCTCACCTTGTTCGGCGACCAGCACCAGCAGGTGTGGCCGGGCGCTGGAGAGCGTCGGCATACCGGTTCCCGCAGCCCGGCGTGTGCTCGAAGCGGTGGGTGATGCCAGCGGTGTCGTGGCGCCCGCACTGCCCAGTTGGGCTTTGAGTGCACCCAATTGCGCCGACACCGAGGTCGCTGCGCTCTGCACCGATCGCACCGCCGAGTCCAGACGCTTGGTGCCCGATTGGGCGGTATCGATCAGGCTGCCGACTCGCTGCGTGGCGCGATTGATCTCAGCCAGCCCAGCCTGCACGCTGGCCATGCCCCGGCCCAGGGCACTGCGTTCAAAGGCCGTCACGCTGACGGTAGGAAGCAGGGTCACCAGGCTTTTAAGGGCATTGGCGCCGCGCGTGAGCTCGGAGGATGTGTTCGCTGCCAGACGGAATATGTTTTCTGGTGGCTGGGCCGTCTGCGCCAGTTGTCCTAGTCGCTGCGCATGGCTGGTGGCGCGCGCAACCGATGAGCTGGCCTGGGAGACCCATTGGGTGATGGAAGACAGGGTCATCAGTTACCTCACACATGCGCGCCATCGAACCAGGCGGCTCGCTGGTTTTGTTGCTGAAACTGCTCGAACAGCCGCTTCAGGTGCGGCATCAGCTCATTGGCCAGTTGCCGTGGGTCTTTCACATCACCCTTGACGGTGATTTGCAGGGTGGGCGAGAAATTCACCTGTTGCGGCACAGCGGGTGCCTTGGCCACGGGCGTTGTCGCTGCTTTGGGTACAGGTAGCGCAGCGCCTGCCGCAACCGGTGGCGCAAGATTGGGGGGCACCAGCGTGGCCGCCAATGTGGGGGACGCCTTCGGTGATTGGCTGGTCACCAGCGACTTGCCCAACCAGCCGCCCAGCTTGTCACCGGAGACAGAGCCAATGGCACCCCCCAGCAAACCGCCAATCGCGATACCGATGGGGCCGCCCAGTGCCCCGACTGCGGCACCGAGCTTGGCGCCGGCCAAGCCGCCGGCCAGCGTGCCGGCCGCACCGCCGTAACCCTGGGCCTTTTCTTCGCGGGTGGTGGCGTTCTTGGCGGTATCAAAGACCTGATACGCGGCTGAGCCAATGGCCAGTGCCCCGCCCAGTCGGCCACCAGCCTTCCCAAGCCAGCCTCCGACCCGCCCCAAAGTGCCACCCGCACGGGCCATGTCACCTGCTGTCGACCCAGAGGGCCTGCCTGCGCCCTGGCCAGAGCGGCCCAGCAGATCAGGCAGGGCACCGACCCCCGGCCAGTTGGTCACGAACACAGGTTGCGCTCCAGCGGCTGCCCCACCGGTGAGCACACTTGCCAGATTGCCCAGCTTGCCAGGTAGGCCAGGCATGCCTGAAGCTCTGCCGGATCGGCCCGCCAGGAGCGTACCCCACGCCAGATCAAGCGCACCACGCCCGATGTTCCAGGCAGCACGCGCGCCTTTGAGCGCCACCAGCCCTCCAGCAACCGTGGCAAGACCGGCCACCACCATGGGTGCCTGCGCGACCAGCGTGGCCAGCGCCCGCCCCACGGAGCCTAAGGCTTGTCCAACGGTGTCGGTGACCGGGCGCAAAGCATCCCCGATGCGGCGCAAGGCTTCGTCCCAAGCTTGGGTGACTTCGCTCCAGATCTGTTTGGAGGTTTCGCGTCGGGCGGTCAGGTCTTGTTCGATTTCACCACTGGCGCGTGCCGCGTTTTGCTTGAGTCGCTGATAGAGATCAGCGTTTTGCATGTAGGCGGTGAGCGCCGCCTTGACCTGCATGTCGGCAAAGAGGTCACCGGTTTTCATGGTGGCCTCGAAGGCTTGCAGCATGGCCTGCTGCCTGGCTGGATCACGTTCCTCGCCGATGCGTTGCGCAGCCGCCGAGACTTGCTGGGCTCGCTGGGGATCGGCCTGTTCGATGTAGGCCCGGGCCAGCACAAAGGAGGACTCCATCGTGCTCCAGCCCTTGCCGATGGCCTCTTGCATCATGGCGGCGTAATCGATGCCGACATCGGCGTAGCGCCGCTGGGTCTCCGGCGAGCCGATCTTGGAGAACCAGTTCTTCAGATTGTTGGCCGCCTGATCAGGGGAGCCGGAGACCTTCATCTGCACCTGCAGCATGGCGCCCAGTTGATTGACCGAGTCCTGGCCGGTGATGCCAATCTTCTGCATCTCGGCCAACAACTCCGGAAACCAGCGCGCCATGTCCGAGGATTCGAACGAACCCTCTTTGCCCAGGTAGGCGATTGCCTCCAGGGCTTGTTGCATCTGGGCCGGGTCGCTGATCCTGGCGTTTTGCTCCAGTGCGCCGATCATGTGCGCGGTATCGACACTGCCAGAACCCTGGCCCACGGCGAACTTGGCCAGCAGCGGCGCAAAGGAGGCGGCACGCTCCAGATCCATGCCGCCACCAACTAACTGATTGACCGCCTCGGCCAGTTCGTTGCGCCCCATACCGCTGGCCAGCGCACTTTGTGCGATCTGCTCACCGATTTGTGTTTCGCGGGCCGTGCCGGCGATACCAGCCTTGATCGCCATGTCGCGAACAATGGCCTGGTAATTGGCCGAGATGGTGGCCGGCACCGCCACCGTGGCGGTCAGTTTGAGGGCATCGCCCACCGCTTCACGCCCCTGCGCAACCCCCTGGCCGATGCGTTCTCGGCCAACGGCCTGCAGTTCCAGCCCTCGCGCTGTAAGGCCAAGTCGCTGATAGGCGCGGTCCAGGTTGTCCGCTTCAATGCCAGCCTGCCGCAGAACGGTCAGATTGCTCTCGATTTTCTTGCGGATGCCATCGGCGGCCGCATCACCGCTCAGGTGCAGTTTGCGAAACTCGCCTTGCAGGCGCTGCGTCTCGCCAATCGTGCGTTGCCACAGGCGTTGCTGCTCGGCGGTCTGCTTGAGGCGGGTGATGCGCGACTGGGTATCGGTCACCGCCCGGCCCAGCGACGCATCAACCGCGCCGCCAATGACGATACCCAGTGCAATGTCGCGTTTCATTCAATCCTCCAGCCACCACAGGGCATCCCTAAGGTCCAGGGCATCAATCTCAGACGGCGGGAAGTGCAGTTCCCGCGCCAGTCGCTTCATCAGCAGGTTCAGGAGAGGCGCGGTCATCCGGGCGAGCGGACACCAGGCGAAAGTAGCTGTCTTGCAGCCGCTTGTAGTCGGTAAAGCGCATGCCCTCCAGGTCTTTGGGCGCTACGCCGGCCAGAATCCCGAACAGGATCAGCTCACGCTCTTCAGCGTCAGTAGGCGCCTGGCGTGAGGCCAGGCGCATGTCGCGCACGAGCGGCGCGCGCAGGGTCAGCGTGTCGCGGCGAATGCCGTCGAATTCGGTCGGGTGCTGCAATTTGATGGTCAGGTGGTCCATGGGTGGGTCTCCGGTGGAGTGATGGCGTGATGGGAAGTGGGTTACAGACCCAGGGCGGCACGGATGTCGGCCAGTTGATCGCGGCCATCCACGATGCGTACCGAGGCGATCGGGTCGATCTCGTAGATCAGCAGGCCATCGAGTTCGAGCTTGTAGTAGCTGCAGGCCAAGCTGAATTTGGTTTCGGCCTTGTCCGAGGGCTTCCAGTCGCCCATGTCGATTTCGGTCAGCATGCCGCGCAGGGTCACGACGCAGGACTGCACCTCCCCCTTGTGGGTACGGAACGCACCCCGGAACACGCCGTTGAAGGCACTCTGGTCGGCTAGGCCAAAGAAGCGCAGGGCTTCGACGGACATGCCCGAGAGCGAGAAATTGGCTTCCAGCGCTTCGAGGCCAAGATCCATCTTGATCGGGGCGTCCATGCCGCCGGCCCGGTAGTCTTCGGCCTTGATCTTGAGTTTGGGCGGCGTGACCTGGGTGGCGATGCCGGCGAAGTTCACGCCGTCGATGAAGAGGTTGAGGTTGTAGAGGGTTTGCGGGATCACGGTGAGGGCTCCTTAAATGTCGAGAACTTCGGTAATCCACTGGTTCGTGACCTCGACCCGGAAGGTGGGGTTTTCTGCGGGGGGCACGTCAGTGAAGCGGATGTTCCAGTACACGCGGCCTTGCTCGAGTTGGCTCGCGGTGTTGAGTTCGGGGTCGGGATAGACCTCGAAATTGATGATGGCGCCCTGCGCTTTCAGATCGCGCATGAAGGCCTGCAGCCCTTCGGTCACGTCCTTGACGTAGGTCTTGGTGATGGAGCGGTCCACCGCCCATTTGTGGCCATAGAGGATGGCGTCCATGACGATATCGACCGTTCGCACCCGGGTGACGAAGGCCCACTTGGCATCGGCCGAGCGCGTGCGGTTGCCCCACAGGCGGTAACCGCCATCGCGGATGACGGTTGTGATGTTGGCGGCGTTGAGCAGGTTGGCGCGGCAGGTCTCGTCGCCATCCAGGAACTCGATTGGGCGTGCGGTGCCGATGACCTCGACGAACTCTTTATTGGAGGGCGATGCCCAGAAGCCGTACTCACGATCGGTCCGGGCAAAGAGGCCTGCGGCATACGGGGATACCGGCACCGTGCTGGCCGCACCGGTCTCGGTGTCCCAGACCTTGAGCCAGGGATCGACGGCAAAGACGCGCTTGCTGCCAAAGTTGTTGAAGTAGGCAATAGCCGATTCGTCATCGGTGTTGGGGCCGTCCACGAGGGCAATGGCCTTGAGCTTGGCCGCCAATCCATCCATGGCGCTGGCCACGGCTTGGGTTCCCGAGTGCCCCGGGCAGACGATCAGGCGAGGCTGGGCGTTATGGACGGACTTGCCGTCGAGCAGCGCCTGCATGCCGGTGCGCTGCCCATCGACCGTCACGCCACCGATGATGGCGCTGGTGAGAGTAGCCGCATCAGCGACCAGGGGAACACCGATGGCGACCACCACAGCCGACGATTGGACGTAGATGCCGCGTGCCGATTTGGCCAGTGCGCTGCCTGCACCGAACTGCTTCACCGCCTCCCGGTAAGAGGTCAGCAAGATGGGTTTGTTGGGCACGGCCAACCCCTCGGCAGGCGTGTAGGTATCGACCAGGCCGATGATCGACGAGGACGGAATGGCAATCGGGCGCGGACCGGTGTCGATCAGGGTGACGGTCACACCGTGGAAGAAGGAAGTGGGCATCGTGTTCTCCGGAAAGTAAAAAGCCCACCGCAGGGGTGGGCCGGAAGGGATAGGTGGGCTGAAGCGGAATTTACGGAGGCGGCGTGCTGGCCATCTGGTGGAAAGCACGCAAAGCCTGCTGCCCTGCATCTGCCAGCGCCTGGGCGCTTGCCTGATCGGTGGCGCTACGAATGGCCTCCTTGGTTTTGAGTCGCTGGTCACGCAAGCCGTAAAGGGCAGCCTCCCACTGGCGGGCAGCCCGCAAGATGTCTTCGGCTGCCGCCTGCGGTCTCCACGCCTTGGCTTGCGCCCAGGACAACACTGAGACTGGCACTTCACCGCTGTAACCTGCCGCCTGGTACGCGCTGGCCTCTTGCGCTGCACGGTCGTATTCGGCCACGCGCAAGGGGTCGCCTGCCAGTTCCCGGCGCACCTGGTCGGCCACTGCGTCGATCTCTTGGCAGAGTTGGGTTTTCAGCGCATCGAGCAAGGCCGATTTCAAATCGGCATCCTCCTGCCATTGACCGTTCAGCCATCGGTGGGCCGGGCTGGGGCGTGGTTTTTCGGTGGCATGAACATCGGCAGGTGTCAGGCCTATCTCTGTGATGGAAACAGGAATGCCATTTTCAGTAGACCACAGCACTGCCGAGCGCCAATCGGGAGCGAGCTGCCACTGGTTCTCTCGGAAGACCGCTACCTGCCGCGCTTTTGGCTTGGGAGGTGGCAGATCGGTGGCATATGCCGGAATCAGCCAGATATCCGGCTCCAGTGGGGATCGGTCCGCAGCACTTTGGCCAATCAGCTCGCCGGTTTCGGGGTGGTAGTGATAAAGGGTTGTCATGGGCGACCTCAGTATTTGATGCAGGCGAGCAAGGCGGTGTTGCGGGGTCGGGTTTCGGCACCGCCCGCCACGCCGGTGTAGTAGCGATTAGGGTGATAGGTGGCGTACATCGCTGGCGCGTTGTCAGAACTCACGATGTTGTCACCCCCGTTGTCGTTGATGACAAACGCTGCGGTGTTGAACACATCGGCTGAATTGATCACGTGGTCGTGGCTCTTGAACGAATCGCCCTGCCAGGCACCGAATGTTCGACCCACGTCAACGCCGCGCGCGTCGTCCCACGCCCGCAGGAACTCACCCCGCAGATCCGGCAGGCGAAAAGTGGTGCTGCCATTGCCGGCACCAAAGCTTGTCCCGATTGCCGCAAATAACGCTGCGTACATAACGCGGCTAACCTCCGCCCCGTTTGCTTTGAGCCACCCGTTTGGGGCAACTTGCATACCAAAGAAAGCCACTGCTCCCGCAGGCGCGGCTTGAATAGCGGCAGCGACGGTGGCGCCATCGGTGATGCCGTACCCCGCCAATGTCGTCGCTTTGTCCGCTTTGCCAGAGATGGCGCTGGCCACTTCCGGAGTGGTCATGTATTGCGGGTGTGGGTCAAGGTGGGCCAGGTGCTGGCCGAACTCGTCATCCACATACCCACGTGTGGCCAGCACGATCGCCGGATCGATCTTCAGTTGAACAGCCGCCGTGTTGCTCACGATCAGCACCATGCGGATCACCTGCGTGCGCCCCGAGCCTTCGGCCAGCACAGGCTTGTAGGTATCCGGGCAGTTGGCCACCGCGCACAAGTTGCCATCGGTGTCGTACAGGCCGATCTCGCGAATCCACCAGCCTCCGATCTCCTCGGGAATGACCTGCTCGGCGATGATCTGGCTGGCATTGGCAGGATCAACAAAGAGACGATTTAAGGGTGCGCGGCGGTTTTCCCGAACCAGGGCGGTCTGGCTGCGGTTGGGCAGTGGCGTGCTGCCGTTGCCATCACCGACCCCCATCTGGGTCAGTTGCAGCGTCGTGCCCAGCGCCGTGGCATTGGCCAGCTTGGCCTCGCCAATCGCGGTCAGGATGGCAAAGTAGGTTTGACTCATAGCGATGAGCTCCAGGGATAGATATTCAGGTGATCGATCGTGTGGTCGGCGCCTTGGATGCACACCAGCCCGGCCACCTCAACCACTTCCGGCGTATAGGGGTAGATAACCATCTCGTCGCCCTCATAGGCAGCAACGTGAACGGGGCAAGCCCCCCGGGCCTCAAGACTGATGGCCAGGCCAATCAGGTGTCGGCTGAGTGGCTTGGCGTCATCGATCAGGCGCTCAAGCTCCTGGTACATCGCATCGCTGATACCGGTGTCGAGCACGCCGACCTTCAGGCTGAAGGTGCCAGCCGGACCGACAGGAACCCGCTCCCACCACTCAACGACTTCGATCAGGTAGCCCAGAGGCTCGACCACCCGGCGTAGCGCGCCGATGGTTCCCTTGTGCTGATGCACATAAAAGGCTGAAGCAATGACGCCGCGCTTGGCCGCTCCCGACCAGGCCGGGTCCCAACGATCCACCGAGCGTGCCCAGGCGAGATACGGCAGCAAGTGGGTCGGACACGATTGGGGTCGCCACAGATCAGCGATGGGCACTGGCATTGCTCGGTGGGTGGCCTCTGCAAGGTGCCGCTCCAGCGGTGTGCTGTTGGCTGGCAGCAAGGCGCTACTCATCAAAGCCTCCGGCAGACACATCAATCGCTGTGCAGTGCGCAGCCTGACTGCTCGTCAACACCACATCAGCGGACGGCTGCAGCAGTTCCACCCGCTGCACACCTTCCACATGCAGGGCGGCAAAGAGCGCCGAGCGCCGGATATCACGACCAAGCCGGCGCTGCGTGCCGACATAGGTTTCCAGTTGTGCCAACGCCGCAGCCAGGATGGGCTCAACCTCTGGCCCGGGATAAAGCCACAGAGTGGCTTTGACCTCATAAGGCACGATCTGGGCGCCTTGCACGGTGAGACGATCTGCCACAGGCCGAACTTCCTCGCTCGACAAGGCGTCATTTACTCTGTCCAACAAATCGGCACCCGCACTGCCATCGCCTTCTCGCGAGAGCACCGTGACCACCACCTCGGCGGGCGCCGGGCTCTCGGCCGACGCATCGGCCACGCGCCCATCGGCTGAAAGTGCGTGAAAGACGTAGGCCGCGCGGGGACCGGCCACGGACAGACCTTCGAAGGCCCGCTGGACCCGGGCACGCAGGCTGGCATCGTTCTCATAGACGGGCTCTACGGGTGGGGAGGCCTCTGGGTCGCCCGGGCTGACCAGCAAACGCGAGACGTTCACATTGGCCGCCAGTTGTTCCAGATCCGCACCCACGGCATAGGCCAGCAGTACCGAGCGGGCGGCATCGTTGATACGCGCACGCAGCTGCACCTCGCGGTACGCACAGAGCTCAAGCAATTTCACGACCGGGTCAGATTCCAGCGGCGCAGTCCATCCATCGCCCATCAGCGCCCGGAAGGTCGCCAACAGGTCCTGATAGATGCCCTCGAAATCCAGTGGCTCGACGACTTCGGGGGCGGGCAGTTGCGACAGGTCGATCACAGCGCCACCTCCAGCAACAAAGGCGCGGCCTCGTACTGTCCTTCAATCACAAAATCAATCCTTCCATCGACCACGCCGGTGATGCGCACCGCCGACAGGCGAATGCGTGGCTCCCATCGGCCGATGGCGCGTGCGGCTTCCGCCTGCACCGCCGAGATCCAGCCTTTGTTGATGGGCAGGTCCGCATAGCGGGGAATCTCGCTGCCGTACTCCGGGCGCATGCGCCGGCTGCCCAAAGATGTGCTCAGGATGTCGCGGATGGATTGCTTGAGGTGGGCGATGCCAGAAAGCGCCTGGCCGCTATCACGGCTCATGCCAATCAGGGCCATGGTTCAAGCCCCGGCGGCCGAATCAAACTCGCGCTGGAACTCCGGGTGTTTTTCCAGAAAGGCGATAAGGGCGGAGTCGCCGGTCTGAATGCGACCCTGCGCAACGGCAAAGTTGCGGCCATCGGCCAGCACCAAGGTGCGGCTCTTGAATGCGAGGTCGCGGTAGGTCACCGTTGAGGGACTTTTCTCATCCGGGGTGGAGATCGGTGTGGGTGTGGGCTTGTTGTCGATCTTGGCCATGTGGCGCTCCTGAAACGCACAAGCCCGTCCAGCGCGAACGGGGACGGGCTTGTTTTTGGGGTGAATGAAGGATCAGCGGGCAGCACTCGTTGGCGCGCCGTCGCCTTGTTCGGTGTGGGTGTGACCCTGCAGGCTGATACCACCGGCAGTGACATCGCCTTGTGCGTGAACCTGACCGCCGAAGGTAGCGTTGCCGCCAGCCGAGCCGCCCGACATACCCTGGGCCAGCGCGCCGCCAATCGTCAGATTGCCGGTGACCGTGGTCTCGGGTGCATCCAGCGTGACGCTGGGGGCCTTGACCGTCACCGGGCCACCACTGTCGATCAGCACGGTGGTGGCGTTATTCACGGTCACGCTCTGGGTGCCCTCAACCAGCAATGCACCTGCCTGCCAGTCGTAGAGCATCTGCGCGCCATCCGGCATGCGGATCACCGTCACATGGTCCCGGTTATCCGCCTGGCCGTGCGTGGTGGTGTAAAAGCCTGGCAGGATGAACCCGGCCTCCGGCATGCCCGAGGGTGAAATCAACAGACACTGTTCACCGACCGAGGGCGCGCGCCAGATCCGCACTGCACCGGCAGCCGGCACATGCCACGGCAGATAGGCCGACACCCAGTTGCCGATGCGCACCCGTGCCCGGGCCGCGCTGTGATCAACGACGTCGATGGTGCCTGCCTGCAGCATGGCGGCGATCATGCGATCGTGTTCGCCAATCGCGTATGCGTCGCTCATGGCGCCTCCGTCAGGGGTTCATAGGTCTCAGGAGGCTGGATACTTGGCGTAAAGCCCACCCAGATGGCCAGACCACTTTCATCCGCGTAGGGCCAGACCGCCTCGCCCAGATGAAACTCATGGGTCCATTCGACCACCCAGACCAGGTACCCATCGAGTTCGGGCTTGAAAGCGTCGTCCCCGATCTGAACCAGACTCGCCATGGTGATCGGCAGGCCCCAGGTCTCATGGGTCAGCGCCACGGCAACCCGCGCTGCCAATTCACGCACCTGCAAATCGGCCTGGGCCGCATTGGGGTCAACAATCGCCCGGGCCTGAAACCGGCCAATCAGTGCCGTGGCGCCGTTGCCCGGATCCTCGCCCGGCTCCATCTCGGCGAGTTCCACCAGCACGGCAGGCAGGCCGATGCGGCGCTGCAAGACCGGATAAGCCTCAACCGTGGGCACCCCGTCCAGCTTGGCGCGCAGGCCGTTGACGATTGCGGTGTGCAATTGGGCAAGTGAATCAATCATGGGGTTTACATCCTCAGCGGGCCTTGGCCAGCGCCTTGTGAATTTCGTAGTTCACCTCCTGACGCAGCACCGTCAGCAGACGTTCTTCGGCGCGCTCGGCAGCTTGTCGAAATGCCGCTTCGCCGGGTCCGGTCCAGTCCACCTTGACCACCTCATAGGGGCGACGCGCCTGCGTGGTACGGCGATACAGAGGTCCGTCGGGTGAGCGCTTGCGCATCTGCCACGCCTGATCAAACCGATGGCGCCCCACCGAGATGCCGGTGCGTGTCTGGCGTGGCTTTCCCAGGCGGTGGGCTTCGATGGCATTCAGCCCCAGCCAGACCTTGCCGCTGTCGCGCGAGCGCAGAAAGAAATACAAGCGCTGGCGCAGCAGCTTTTGCGGGATACGGGTCTCAACGCTCACCGCCTTGGCGGTCTGGCTTTTGACCCACTGCCCGGTCTTGCGCAGGGTGCGCCGCCAGGCCGCCTGGCTCGCGTTGACGGTGAGGCCTTGCGTGAGGGCCAGCACCTGACCCACATCGATATCGACTTTGAGGGTCGTGCTCATGTCATGGGCCTCAGAATCAGAGCCGTGACGCCGGTGCCATCCGGCTCGATCCCGACGACCTCAAACGTCTGGCCATCAAAGCTCAAGGTCGTGCCCCTGGCTACATCAACCGCATCGAGATCGCGCACGATGAGCTGCGGCTCAATCAGGCCAGTATCCAAGCGCCCCACCTGGGGGGCGAGCCACGGGGAAGAGAACATCCCCCGCACGGGGCGAGCAGCGATATCGGCCTGATCAGCCAAGGTATCGAACACGCTGGCATCCAGTTCATTGCCGAGGGCACGGAAGTCTTGCATGTCAGCCGAATCACTTGGTGAGCTTGATGACCGCACGCGGCTTGGTACACAGGTTCAGCGGGTTGGACTGCGCTTCAAGCGCCACGCCCTTGTTCATGCGCATCAGCTCCTGCTTGGCATAGAGCGGCAGGCCGATGGTGTTGACCGTCTCCATGTAATCGGCCGGCGCATATCGGGTGATGAAGAGTTCCGAGACACCGATCGGGATCAGATAGGCATCGTTTTCTCCGATGAAGCTGATGCTGCCGACCTTGCCGTAGAACTCCTTCCAGGTCACCTCGCCGAAGGTGAAGCCCTTGCGCAGATCGTCACGCAGGAATTGCCCATCGTTCCAGCGGTCGTAGGCCTGCCTTCACAGTGGCGTGGCCGACAAAGGCATCGTAGAAACCACGACCGCAAATGCCCAGCCAACCGGTGATCACGCCCGAGTCGCCGATCACATCCTCGCTTTTGCGCTTGGCATCGCGAATCTTTTGCTGCAAGTCGGTGGTTTCGGTGCCCAGTGCCATGGCCACCGACTGCGCGGTGATACCAAAGCGCTGGTGCAAGTCGAGCAGGACGCGCGAACCGTCCGCGTCGTAGATCTTGCCGGTGACCGCACCGAAACGGTGGTAGCGTAGGGTCGCTTCCAGACGCTGGCGCATTTTGAGCAGGCGCTGGGTGACCAGGTTCTGTACTGTCTGGGTTTGCGACTCAGAACCAAAGGCCCGCACGCCCTGGACTTCGTCCGCTTTGATGGCCCCTGTGGTGGCCAGGTGTAGGGTCGAGAACGGGATCATGTCGCGCTTCGATCCCACGGTCACGTCACCCGGTGCACCGCGTTCGCTGGCTGGGACCAGGGCCAGAGCATCCCCATCGCGCTCGATCATGACCGAGGTCGTGGTAATGCCTTCTTCCTCAAAGAGGCTGTCGAGCAGCGTGGGAACATATTGGCCCTCGGGCGGGTTGTTGATGGCAGCGGTGAGCGAAGCGACACCGAAGGCGTCGTCGTTAAAGATGTCGAGAGTCAGGGGCATGGAAGTCTCATGAATGAGTTGGGCACGTGGGTTAGCGCACGATGAGGTGACGGGTTTTGAGATCGGCAATCGCGGCGGCATCCAGCCCCATCAGACGCGCTGCGGCGACTTCAGCCAGGCGCACGAAAGCCACGCCATTGCGTACGTCTGCCGATGCGGGCAGTGCAGCGTGCAAGATGCCCACTGCCACCTCGGTGCCGTCGGTGGCGGCCGGGCTGTAGGCGGCGTAATGACCAGAGGCGGTCTGGATGCCCAGGACCTGCCCGGCAGGCAACGCGTCACCGGCAGCGACCGTGATGGCTTCGCGCGAGATCTCGCGGTTGCCCTCGGAGAGAAGAAATTCAGCCGTGTGGACGGCCTCGGTTTGGATGTTCATGGCGTGTGCTCCAGGTGACGATTAAGGGGTGGGTGCTTGGGGGATGGGCGCCTGAGGCGTGGCCGTTTTGACGGCCGCCGGGCGGCTGGGCTTTTTCTTGCGCGCGGCGTAGATGGCGCTCGTGTTCGGACTGGCCGCTGCTTTGGGCTCGGGGATGATGGGCGGTTCCTTGTTGTCGATCACAGTGCCTTGCGCGGCCAGCAATCGATCAAACAGCCGCGCACGCACGGCCTCCACACTCAGCCCGGAACGCGCGTAGTCGGCAGCCAGTTCCGGCAACCGGGCGCTGGCACACAGGGTGCGAATCGCTTGCAGACGCTCAATCTGCGCGGACACCGCGTCGTCATCGGAAAGGGGGGTGTTCATCAGCAACTCCTCAGTGAAATCAGCCAACCCACAGGCCAGGCAAGCCTGAGAGAAACGCGCAGCGTTGCGTGCGAGCCGGGTCGGGTCTGGCTGTGGCTCGGGTGCCTGGGCTGGTTCTTCGGGAATCAACTCAGCTTTGGGAATCGACTCAGCACTGGCTGCCAGCAAGGCTTCGGGGGGATGCTTGAAGCGCGCCAGGACATTGGTCGTGCCCCGGCAGGCCTGCAGAGCCACGGCCTCGCCAATGACGTCCACCAAGCCCAGCGCCAAGGCCTCATCGGCACTCAACCAGGTTTCTTCGTCGAGCATCTGAATGAGCGTGGCGTCTTCGATGGCGGGAGCCTTACGTCGGTAGGCCGCCAGGATGCCGTCGCGCGCCTTGTCCATCATGTCAGCGGTTTTGCGCAGGTCGTGGGCACTGCCGTAGGTGAAGGTCCACGGGTTGTGGATCATCAGCATGGCGTTGGCCGCCATCACCACCTGATGCCCGCCACAGGCAATGACACTGGCAGCCGATGCGGCCAGGCCGTCGATGCGCACGGTGCAGCGCGCACCCAGACGCAGCAGCGCGTTATGAATGGCAAACCCATCGAACACATCACCGCCCGGGCTGTTGATGGCGATCGTGATCGCGGCCTGCCCATCGTCCATCGCCTTGAGTTCGTCGATGAATCGGGCGGCACTGATACCCCACAGCCCGATCTCGTCATAGATCAGCACTTCGATGGATTTCGGTTGATCCGCATCAGTCTTGGCCTGAATGCGGTACCAGCTGCGCGTTGGCGCAGCCTCGGGAAGGTCGCTCATGCCGGCTCCTCAAGATTGGAAATGGGTGGGTTGGTCGTGGCCGTCGGCGCTGGCGGGTTGGCTCGCGCATCCGAGTCATAGGCCAGGCCCAAGGCATCAGCGCGGGCGATGTCGGCCGCGTTTTCTGCGTCGATGAGTTCGGCGTCGTAGCCTTGGCGCAGTGCGACTTCCGAGCGCGAGGTGAAACCGGCACGGACCTCCATGCGCCGGGCCTGCACGTCCTGCACCGGGTGCAGGTAGGACCAGCCTTGCGGCACCCAGCGGGTGCGCAGATACGCGCGCCGTTGTCGGGGGTAATCAGGGAGCGCGATGGCCCCAGCCAGCACCGCCATGTCCAGCCAGGCAGCACGCACGGGCCGGCACATCTGATGCACGAAGACGCCGAACTGGCGCTGCTCGATGCGCCGCCGAAACTCGTTCAGCACCACGCGGATCACCCGGTCATTCACATTGCGCAGATCGCCGGTCAGCAACTCGAAGGGCAACCCTGCCCCGGCAGCGGTGGCCAGCAGCTGCTGACGCATGAAGTCCGGGTAGGTGTTGCCGGCATCGGGCGGGTTGGAGAAATCCACCTCTTCACCAGGTAGCAGTTCCTGCAGGGTGCCAGGCTCCAGCCCCACCATTGGGGTAAAACCATCGGCATCGGTCTGGATGGGGGCGCCCGTCACCGGATCGACCGGCGGGTCCTCGGGCGCCGGTTTGCGAATGAAACCGGCAAACAGGTTGGCCACCTCCTGCCGAAACAGCACCGCGTCATCAAAGTCGTCGAGCGATTTCAGTCGTGCCAGGACCGGTGCCAGAACAGGGACGCCACGCAGCTGGCCCGCGCGCAGCGGCTCATAGATGTGCAACACCTGCTCGGCCGGGACGCGCACCAGATCGTTGAACCTCAATGCAGGATTGGGACCATCACCGGGATGGGTGCGGTACATCCAATAGGCGACCCGCTGCCCGATTGCGTTGTATTCAATGCCGGCGCGGATGACGTTGCCGCCACGGCCTTGCTCATGCTTGTCGTGCGGCACGAACTCAGGCTCAAGCACCTGCAACTGCAGGGGCACTGCCATGGCATCCTCGAGCCGCCGGGGCCGCAGGCGAATGAAGCACTCGCCCGACTCGTACACCGCCCGGCAAACCAGCGCCTGCAGCCCATAGAGGTCGGTGCGACCGTCGGCATCGGCTTCGTCGCACCAGTCCTCCCATAACGCCTGCAACTGGCGTCGCACGCCATCGTCGGGATGACGCGGCTTGGGGGTGATCCCGGTGCCGATGGTGTTCGACACCAGTCGGTCTATTGCCGAGAAGGCATAGGGGTCGTTGCGTGTGGCAGCGCGCGATCGGTTGCGCAAGTGCTGCAGACCGGCGAGCGACGCCGAACTTGGCCCGCCATCGGGCGCCTTCCAGCCGCCCAGGCGACGACCGTTGCCGGCGCTGTCATAGCTGGCTTGCACGCGGGTCAAGCGCTGAGGCAGCAGAAAGCCGCGTTGCGCCAACCAGGGGTAGGACGCGGGCATGATCACCACCCCTTGCCTGCATGAAACAAGCGCATCAGCCGGGCACGCCGTCTGCCAACTTTCGAGAGCTCATTGAGCATGCGATCGCGGGCCTCGATGAGTTCTTGCACCGAGCGGTATTCCACGGTGCGGTCCGCAAACCGCACGATGTGCTCGCCCTTGGCCACGGCACGCTCAATCCGGACCACGTCGTCCTGGGTAAAGGCCATGTAAAATTTCCTTGATGCTCAGCGTCGGCGCAGATAGGCGGATGCCGCGACCCGACGGGCTGGTGATTGGTGGGTTCCGGCAGCAGGCGCCGGCGCTTGCCTCAGTCGAGGCGAGCCCTCGTTGGGCGTGACGACGACGGGCTCGTGTTGCGATGTCATGCGCTCGCCTTCGATGACTGCGCCAGCCAGTTTGGCCAGCACCAGGCGGCGCTCGATCTTGAGTCCCTGCAGCGCGGCATAGGCATACACGCGGCAGTCCAGCGCTTCGTTGCGCGCCCCGGAGGGTTTCTGCCAGGCGCGCACCTCATTGCCTCTGCCATCGATGCGGGTCACACGTTTTTCGACAGTGGCCTGCTCGAACCAGGCGTCGTCATACGACATCGGAAAGTGGCAGTAGCCAGGTTTACCTGACGCAACCTGCCAGCGCGCATAGATCGTGTCCTTGGCGGTGTCGACACCAATCAGGCGCACCGTGTGGCCCCGGTACTTTTTGGACTTCGTCTGCCGCTTGGGCCAGACCGGGCGGGGGCCGAACTGGCCTTTGACCGCCCAGACGTTGCGCGCCGCGCGCGGGGTGGCGAACTCATACACTTGCTGCACATGGTGGCCGCCAGAGTCGATACAGCAGGCAGCAATACGCAGTGCCCGGCCGTCCTCGGTGGGCAGACGGGTGTTGATCAACAAGCCATCCAGTTGCTGCCACAGCGCGGGTTCCGCCGGGTTGCCGTGCAGCACGATGTGCTCGATACCCCAAGACTCCTCACCCGCACCCCAGCCCACGAGCTCGATTTCCAGTCGATCCTTTTGCGTGTCCACGCCAGCGGTGACGGTCAACACGCCTGCCGGTAGGTGATCCGGTGCGTACGCTTCGCGCTGCTGGGCCAGCAGGTCGGCACTGGCTCGCTCGCCCACGCTTTCGAAGGGCAGTCCCATGGCGGTGTTCCACCAGGTCTTTTCTTCTTCCGGGTTGCCCCGGGCGCGCAGGAAATCGCTGGCGATCTCCGAGAGCTTGCGCCAAGGCGAATAGAGCTCATTCAGATGAAACCCGGGAATCGGGTGTTGCGGGCACTGGGCCATCCATTGCCCCTGCGCGAGCATCAGCGGCCGGTCGCTGTCGCGGATCAGGGCGCCGCAAGACGGGCAGACCAACGCGGTTTGCGCCAAGTCCGTTTCATTGACCAGCACATTGGCCCACTCAAGCACATGACGGTGGCCGCAATGGGGGCACGGCACGAAATAGCGTCGCTGGTCCGACTGCAACCAGGCGCGCTCGATCCGGCTGTGCCCCTTGAGGGTTGGCGTCGAAACCAGCGCCACTTTCTTGCGCGCTCGGTAGGTGGCGGTACGCTTGCGGGCCAGGTTGACCGGGTCGCCCTCTGTGCCGGCCGAGGGTGGGTAGCGATCGACCTCGTCACAGAGCAGGACCCGGATCGGGCGGCTAGACAAGCTCGCTGCGCTATTGGCCCCGGCGATCGTCAGATGCCCACCGGGGAAGTGTTTCTTGAGAATCGTGTTGCCCGAGTCGCGGCTCTTGGCATCGCGCACCTTGCCGACCAGGGCTGGGGTGTCGCGGATCATCGGCGCCAGACGATCCTTGGAGAAGGTCTCTCCCATCTCGATGGTGGGCTGCACGACCAGGATTGGTGACGGGTCGAGATCGATGAAGTAGCCAATCAAAGACTTCAGGATGAGCGTCTTGCCCACCTGCGCCGAGGACATCATGACGACCTCCTCGCCCCCGGGTTCGCTGAACGCATCCATGATGCCGCGCTGATACGGGGCACGATCGCTCAGGTACTTGCCGGACTCCGCACTGTCCTCAGGCGAGAGGTAAAGATGCGTGTCAGCCCATTGGCTCACCGTCATCGTCGGGGGTGGTCGCCACAGCGAGCGCACCCGGGTTAGCAAGGTCTGGATCATCGTCAAGGGCGGCCTCAGCAAGTTCCGACAAGGCCTCCATCACCATGTCCGTCAGCAGCCGTTCAATGGCCGACTCCTCAGAAAGCGGCAGCACCAACGGGGTGGCGCGTACCGGCAGGGTCAATAACTTGGCCCGGGCGGCGGCGATCATGCTGGCCCAGGCGCGCTCAACCTGTGCAGCGGGCACCAGCACGCCCTTGAGGCGAGCGATCTCGACTTCGGTTTTTTCGGCCTGGGCTCGGGCGAGGCGGGTTTTTTCAGTCAGGAGATTACCGCCGTCGCCGCTGGCGACCGCCCGCAGGTGGCGGATGTAGGCCACAACCGACGGGATGATGTCGTACTGCCCGCGCGTGGCGGGCTTGGGGATCACGCCTTCCTTGGCCAGCTGCTGCACTCGGCGCGGGGTGAGATCCAGCAGCTTGGCCAGCGATTCGATGGGGGCAGTTGCCATGCAGGGTGGCTCGTGAGCAAAGGTGAAATCAAAGTGGGGCCGGCAGCGCCGACATTTCGCCTTCAAGCGAAATACCGATGCCACTCATTTCGTCTCGGCTCACGGCTAGGCCCTGTGGCGCCTTGAACTGAGCCACGAAGCGAAACCGTAGCGCGGCCTGTGCCTGCGCAAATCTCGCGGGTCCGCCGCCCCGCACTGGCCAAGGTCGCCAGGGTCCCCGGCGATGAAATAGCGAAGCGCTGCGAGCCACTGCCATTCCCTGCGTGGGATTGATGCGACAGGGGCCAGATTCAACTTGGCTTCTTCCGCAAATGAAGCGTTCATACGGTCATCGCAATCAACCGGAGCCCACACCATGACCCACCCGACGCTCGATCACATCGCCCAAACCATCCTCGGGCTCGAGACCCTGGACACGCGTAACAGCGACCGGCTGGATTTCCATGACCTGGCGGTCTGGAACATCAAAGCCGCGCTGCAGGCGGCTTTTGAGGCAGGCCAGCAGGCCGGCAAGAAACCTCGCCAAACCCCGCAGAAACGAGTTGCTACGCCGGCCGAATGAAGCGTTCATACAGACACGATCACCCACCCGCAAAAAGGACCGAACCATGACCACCCAGACCGCCAAGCCCACCGCCCTGGACAGCTTTATCGCCAAGGCCGGCGAATTCGACGTCTTGCTCCAGCGGCTGCAACAGATGCGCGATGACCATTTTGGCGTCAGCCCCGATGCGGTGACCTGGGGCCATGTGGGTGACGTGACGCGCTACGTCACCGCCCTCAAGGAAGTGACCGATGCCTACTTCTGGCAAGGCGAGTACGCCGAGTAAGCCCACCCCAATTCAACGCACCCCGACCCGTCACAAGGAGATGACCATGAAACTGACCGACACCCAGACCCTGATTCTCAACACCGCCATCCAGTCGTCCGATGGCCTACTGAGCTGGTTTCCAGACAACCTCAAGGGCGGTGCCCGTGACAAGGTGTTGGGCAGCCTGCTGCGACAGGGCCTGATTCAAATCGATGGCAAAACCCACCGGGTCACTGACCTGGCTTACGAGACGCTGGGACTGGCGGTGCCAACGGCTTCGATCGAACCGATCAAAGCCGCGCCACGCACCCGGGGGAACACCAAGCAGGCGCAGATCATCGCCATGCTCCAGCGCCCGGAAGGCGCCACCATCAGCCAGATCGTTGAGGCCACGGGCTGGCAACCACACACGGTGCGCGGCACCTTTGCCGGTGCCTTCAAGAAGAAGTTGGGCCTGACACTGATCTCCAGCAAGGATGACCATGGCCAACGCGTTTACCGGATCGACCACACTGACTGAGTTTCAAGCGATGGGCTACGCTTTCACCTTTGAGGTGGTTTTATGGATGCGAAAACAATTCAGCTGTTGGCTTCGATCTTGGGTTTGGTTGGCGGAACCATTCTGGCCTACAGCCTGAATCGAGTTTTATCGGAGATGCGCCTTGCACTGAACGCGCTTTCTACGTCAATCGAATCTGTAGTTCAGTCAGGCGATATTTACGTCTTTCGGGGACTGGACGAACGCATTGCGACTGCCAACCGATTGTCGGGATCGTGGGTCAGAGCCGGAATCTATTGCCTTGTCGGCTCAGCTGTACTGACAGCCATCTCCATTTTCTTCACCTGAGCTGGGCATTCGACGAATGACGTCCCATCTTGGAGACGTGTTGCTTGTTTCCCCGTGTAATCCTGCCACCGCTTGACGATCACATCGACGTACTTGGGATCAAGCTCCACCAGCCGTGCGCGGCGCTGAGTTTTCTCGGCGGCAATCAGGGTCGTGCCGGAGCCGCCAAACAGGTCGAGCACGATGTCCCGCGTTTTGCTGCTGTTGCGAATGGCCCGCTCGACCAGTTCCACCGGCTTCATGGTCGGGTGCAGATCGTTCTTGACCGGCTTGTTGATGAACCAGACATCGCCCTGGTCACGGTCACCACACCAGAAGTGATCGACGCCATCACGCCAGCCATACAGGATGGGTTCGTATTGGCGTTGGTAGTCGGCGCGACCCAGTGTAAAGGTGTTCTTGGCCCAGATGATGAAGGTGGACCACTTGCCACCCGCGCCGCGAAACGCCAGCTGCAGGGTGTCAAGCTCGCTGGAGCTCATGGCGATGTAAACCGCACCCTTGCTATAGGCCAGCAGGTTGGCGCAGGCCGCCGACAGAAATCCGGCAAAGCCTTCACCCAGGTTGTCATTAAGGATGGGCCGGTGAGTGCCGCGCTGCTTGTCCTTGGCGGTGTTGGCGTAGTTGACGTTGTAGGGCGGATCGGTAAACGCCATGTCGGCCAGATCGCTGCCCATCAGGGTCTCCAGTGCCAAGGGGTCCGTGGCATCGCCACACAGCAGACGATGCTCACCCAGCAGCCACACATCCCCTGGTTGGCTTACGGGGTCGTCGGTGACCTCCGGTACTGCGTCATCGTCGGTCAACCCCTCGTTGCCGGCCAACTCGGCCATCAGAGCAGCCAGTTCATCATCGGCAAAGCCTGTCAGAGACAGATCGAACCCGGCAGCCTGCAAGGCCTCCAGTTCGATGCGCAGCAACTCATCATCCCAGCCGGCGTTCTCAGCCAGCTTGTTGTCCGCCAGCACATAGGCGCGCTTTTGCGACTCGGTCAGGTGCGCCAGTTCGATGACCGGCACCTGATCGAAGCCCAGCTTGCGTGCCGCCAGGACGCGGCCGTGACCAGCAATGATGCCGTTGCTGCCATCGACCAGCACCGGGTTGGTCCAGCCAAACTCGCGGATGGATGCCGCGATCTGTGCTACTTGGGCATCCGAGTGCGTGCGGCTGTTACGGGCGTAAGGAATCAACGCCTCGATCGGACGGTTTTCGATTTGCACGATGGTCTGGGAGCCTTGAAATGATAAACCCGCCAAGAGCATGGTGCTCAGGGCGGGTTCATGGGGTTAGGTAGTGGCCAGATCAGGGTGGGCGTTTGCCTCGCACCTCTGTCCAGAAGATAGCTGAAATACTACGCCAATCCGGCGGATATGTTGCACGCCTGATTTCGCGTTCAACCCGCAGCGTTACGCAGGTCTGCGCAGACCTTGTAAGTCGCTGGCGATTTCATGCAATTTCATGATCGATCTTCCAGATTGAGGTGCAGCGCCACCTTGGCCAGGGCCATCTGCCAACGTCGCCAGGCGGTGCTGCGGTCACAGGCAAAGCGGATACCGATTTCCCGCCAGCCGTAGCGCTTGGCGCGCATCCACACCAGGTGCCGTTGCTCTTCTTCCAGCCAGAACACCCAGCGCATCACTTCCAGCATCCGATCGACCGACTCCGGGCTGGGCGGGAAATAGACCGGTGGCCGGTCATCCGCACCCAAGTTTTCATGTTCGGCGCGTTTGATCGCCGGCCAGCAATTGAAATACCCCTGGACTCGAGCCGCTGGCAGACGTCGGGCCACATCGGCCGCCTGACTGAAGCGCAAGGCCACATCGTCGATCGTCCACTTAGCCATGGCGAGACCCTCCGTAAAGACGCTGGCCGATGCGTCGAACGATCTCCTGCTCAAGAAAGTCCAGGCGGCTGTCATCGGCATGCACCACCAGGATGCGCTGCTCCTGCCAGCCGCTTTGCTTGATCGCGTCCAGATCGGGCGACTGGGGCTGCAGGCGCCCCAGGGGGCAGCGGTAGTGAGGTGTCGGTGTTTTCATGGTCAGGCCTCCTGCGTCTCGACGGCCCAGTGCAACAAGGCCAGGGCATCGGCCTCGTTGTCATCCGTGACCGGGTGGCCCAGGGCACGCATAGCCGCGATGACCTCGGTCTTGCCTGCATTGCCTTTGCCGGTGGCGTGCTTTTTGATCGTGCCGACGGGCACGCCGAGATAGGCGATGTTCTGGTGCTCACACCAGGTAGTGAGCGTGGCCATCAGGCCTCCGTAGACATGGGCGGCATCCACCCCGGCATGACGGCGTACCTCTTCGAAGTACACCGCATGGATGTCCTGGGCGATCGTCTTGAGTTCCCCCAACCAGCGCTTGAAGCGCAGAAACCGCATGCCACCACCCTCGAAGCGCTGGGGTCGGAAACTCGCAAACCCGTGTGCAATGTCACCTTCCCGGGTCAGCAATGCCCAACCGGTGGTGGTCCCGAGATCAAGTGCGAGCACCACCCGCCGATTCAGATCCCTGCCACAACCATCGAAGGGAATCTCCCTACGTGAGGGAGAGGGAACCACTGTTCCCTCTCCTACGTAGTAGGAGGGGGAGTTTTCGCCAACTGAAAAATCCGCGCAAACCCAGTAACCACGCGGGTTTGCGTCAGTTGGCAAGTTGGCGGCGTTTCCAACTTGCCAACTTGCCAACTTGCGCTCAAGTGGTTGATTTACATGGGAATGAAGTTGGCAAGGGTCTGCCAACTGAATCCAGTTGGCAAAAATTGGGGGGCAGTTGGCAGAAATTTTGCCAACTTGACGATGCGTATTCATGCGGGCTCCTGGGTATCGTTGAGATCGTCTTGGTACACCCACACCTCGGGGTTCTCGACCGGCATGGCGGCCCCCGATTGCGGGCATTTGTAGTGGGTGGGCAGGACGAGATGTGTCTGCATCACGACCTCCCCGGTGTCCGGATCAGGCGGTCCGATGGCCATCTGCAACGCCATGCCTTCCACACACAGGTAGCCGAACTTGGTGCGCCCGCAGGACGGCAAACCGTAGTCAGCCGCATTGCGGAAATACTTGATGTAGCCCTGGGTCGCCAGGGCCGATAGCCGCTCCCGGATGGTGCGCTCGCCACCCAGCCCGGCTTTGCCTTCAAAGCCTTCGGCAAACTGATTGGCGGTGTAGCAGCGCCCGTTGGCGGCCTCCTGAAACAGAATCTCCAGGATCGCGTCGCGCTTGCGCCGACGCTCCGCATCCAGCCGCTCGCCGTATTCCTTCATCACCAGCCGCTCGTTGGCGTCGACCTCGCGCCACTCACCCTGAACCTTGTCGATGTGCTTGAGCGGAATGCCGGCACCATTGCGCAACTCATAGATCAGCTGACGGGTCGTGCGCGTCTCATCCGGCCGGAACAGCAACATCCCGGTGGAGTAATAGCCACGCAGGCTTCCCGCGCCGGCCAGAGCCTGAAACGGGTCCTCCTCAAACTGCTTCTTGCCCAGTTTCCGGGTGTGGTGAGCGAGAATGATCCCTGCGTCCGGATTGACCGCCTGGCGTATCCGCTCCACCCGCTGCGAAAGGAAGAACAGCATGGCGCCGTTGTCGTTCTCGCCACCGGCATCACCGCCGTCGAACACATTGCGGATCGGATCGATGGCGATGACGTCGGGAGGCTCGCCGCCAAAAGCCTTCGCGATCGCTGGGATCACCTGCGCCAGACCGGCGTCATCGAGCACCAGCCGCAACTGCGGTGTGGCCACGAAGTTGGCGCGGGCGTCCAGCAGCCGATGGGACGGCAGGCGCACATCCTTCACGCGCTCACGCAGGTAGTGGTACTGGACCTCAGCCTGTAGGTAAAACACACGCAGTGGTCTGGGTGGCTGCATGCCCAGAAACGCAGCGCCAGCAGCCATGTGCGCCAGCCAGGACAACAGGAAGTCACTCTTGCCGACCTTGGGCGCGCCACCGAACACCAACATGCCTGCCGGCGTCAGCACGCGCGGCGAGATCAGATCCGGTGGCAGCGGCGAGTTGTCGTCGAGCAGTTCGCCGAGCGTGAAGGTAGGCAGAGACGGCGCTGCCGCCTTGACCACGCGACGTTCGCCCTGGGCGATGAATGCCGCGCAGTCGAACCCTTCGTCGACGGCGTCTGCGGCATCCCACTTGGCCGGCTTGTCGGTGGGCGGCACCAGGATGGCCACGGACGTGCTGCCCGCAGTCACGCAAGCACGCGCCGCGCTCTCCGCGTAGTCCCAGCCGGGTGCATCCCGGTCCGGCCAGATGACCACCGATTTCCCGGACAGCGGTCGCCAGTCGGTTTTGTCGACCGGGGCCTTGGCGCCGTTCATCGCGGTGGTGGCCACAATGCCGCAAGCGATCAATGCAGCCGCACACTTCTCGCCTTCGACCAGGACGACCTCTCGTGCCTTCGAGATGGCCGGGAGGTTGTAGAGCGGCCTGGGGTCGGGTGCGCGCCACATGCGGGCACGAACATCCCAGGGGCGGTATTCCTTGCCGGTCGGCGGGTCGTAGCGGTAGACGCAGGCGATCAGTTCGCCCTCGGGTGAAAGATAGTCCCACTTGGCGGTGTAAGCGCCGAGGTCGTCCATCGGCACGCTGCGAACATCGCGGCGCATCGGCGTGATGTTCGGCGTAGGAAGCCCCAGCCACTGCCGGATCTCGCCAGCAATGCGGGGAAAGTCGCTGCGGGCGGAGCGACCCTGCGAGCGCGCCCACAGATCGATGACATCGCCACCCTCGTCGGTGGAGAAGTCTTTCCACAGGCCACGTCGTGGCCCGTCCAGCTCAACCACCAGACTCTTGCCCGGGTTGCCATCGACATCGCCGATGGTGAACTTGCCACCCCGAACGCGCCCCTGCGGAAACAGGTAGTTGAGAACGGCCTCGAGCCGGTCCAGCAACCCCGCACGCAGCGCATCGGTGTCCGTGGCCAGTTCGTCGCGCTGCTCGGGGGCGTCATTGAAGTCGAGCCAGATGATGCTGTCGGCCATCATGTCGACTCCCAACAGCGGTCCTGCCAGGGGCAGAACTTGCACTCGACGTGCATTGGCGTGGTCGCATGGCGCGGCAGCAGTTCCTGGCTGTCTGTCGCCGTGATGACCCGTACCGCGCGATCGGACATCCGCTGCGCCAGGCCGCCGTCGAACGGCACCAGCTCGAACCAGATCTCCTCGGAGTCCTTGTTGATAGCGGTGAACAACGCCGGGTTTGACGAGATGCCTGGCACGCTCGCTTCCATATAGGCTTGGTAGACCGCCATCTGCGCGGCATAGACCGGTTTGGATTTGCTGACGCCGAGCTTGACCGTATCCCGCCAGGACTTATCGTTCATGGTCTTGCACTCCCACAGGGCGGGATAGGCCATGCCCAGCGCTGCGGGGCCGCCGTTCAGCACGCCATCGACGTGCCCTTGGATGCGGCCGCCCGCGACGGAAAAACCGAACTGACCGCCGCTGGCCTTTTGGGTGTACAGATCAAGTCCTGCGATACGCAGCCAGCGGATGGCCAGCTCTTCGAGGGCGTGTCCCACCTCGAAGATGCGCAACACGCGACCGGGAATCTCTCGACCCGGGTCGACAGGGGTTTGCAGATACTCGTATTGCAGCGCGCGCTCGCAGGCAACACCCAAGCGAGACGCACCGAGATAGTTGCGACGGGGCTGCTTGTCACGATCGGCGCTAAGTGCAGCGTCGATGAGCACGCCGATCTGCTCATGGATCTTGGGACGATGATTGAAGTCCAGCATCAGAACGGCACTCCCGTCGAACCCGGCTTGCCTTGCCGGGCGAGGCGTGTCTCAAGAAAGGCGCGATCCTTTTCTGCCATCCGCTCGTGCTCGACGAGCATGTGTTCCTGATAGGCCGTCACCACTACGTCGATCAGCATCAGCACTTCGTCTTTGCTGTAGTCCGCCAACGGTCGCTGCATACCGATGGAGCCGACATACTCGCCAAGCGGCGCCAGGCACGACGTCATGGCGGCGAGCTCCATCTCACTGGGATCGATCATTTGCCCCTCCGTTTTCGTCATGAGCTTGCAGAACGCGTTCTGGCAGCGCATGGAGCAGAACACCCAGCGGTCCGAGTAGCGCCGTGGGTCGCTGCGCGGCAGGCGTGGATTGAAGTAGCCGAAGCCCTTGGCCTTTCGTGAGCAGACTGCACATTTCACGCGGCCTCCCGGTGGGCATCGTTGGCGGCCACCACGAGGCGCTGAATTGACGACTTGTTGAACTGGAAGGAAAGCAGCGCCGAGGCCTGATAGCGCGTCATGCCAAAGTCGGCGCGCAGCGCCTGCGGCAAATACTGCAGTTGCTTGGGCGTAGGCGGCTCGTTCAGCCAGCGCCGAGTCTTGTGCGCGGAGTCAGCCGACTCGCGGTCGTTGAGCCAGTCATCGGCTTTGGCCATGCAAACCGTGCGGTCGCCCACAGCCAACAAGCGCGGCGGCAGATCCTTACCTCCGCCCACGGCGTGCCAGCGGCCGTTCAGGAAGAACACGCCACCCCATGCGTTAAAGCCAGTCGCCATCAGCGCGTCATCGCAGCCAAACAGGTCGCACCAGCGGAAGTTGGAGCGTTTGAGCAGATCGATCTCGGTCATCACGAAATCGGCCAGCGCATCACCTTCCTCGGCGGTCTCGTTCTCCCAGGTGAAGCCGCACAGCGGGCATTCGCGGCAGCCCAGCGGGACGGTGGCTTCACAGGACGGGCAGTCCTTGGTGGGCGCTTCGCCGTGATGCTGGTGTCCGTCGAGATTGACGTCCTGTTCCAGAGATCCGTGCATCAAGGTCGCGGTGCCGAAGTCCAGGACCACGCAATCGGTCTTGATGACGCCCGGATGCTCCGCTGGATCGATGGTGCGCAGGCCACGCCCGATCATCTGGGTCAGAGTCGACTTGTGCGAGCTGGGTCGCAGCAGCACCACGCAGGAGGTGGGCGTAAAGTCGTACCCTTCAGTCAGCACAGCCACATTGACCACGACCTGCGCGCTGCCGGATTCGTACTCGGCCAAGCGTGCCTTTCGCTCTGCGTCCGACAGCTCGCCGTGCACGATCACGGCAGACACCCCGGCATCCTGAAAGGCCTGGCGCACGCATTCTGCATGGGCGACGGTCGAGCAGAACACGATCGTCTTGCGCTCGCCAGCCTTCTCACGCCAATGACGGATCACGGCATCGGTGATGGGCGTCTTGTTGAGAATCGCCTCGACTTGCGTCATGTCGAAGTCAGTGGCGGTGCGCCGCACCCGCGTCAACTGCTCCTGGGCGCCGACATCGATGACAAAGGTGCGTGGCGGCACGAGGTGGCCGGAGGCGATCAACTCGCCGAGGGTGATTTGATCCGCGACGTTGCTGAAGACCTCTCGCAGACCCTTGCCGTCGCTGCGGGCAGGCGTTGCCGTCACCCCAAAGATCTGGGCGCGCGAGTTCTTGTCCAGCACCCGGTCGATTACGCGGCGGTACGAGGCCGAGGCTGCGTGATGCGCTTCATCGATCACCAGCAGATCGAGGATCGGGATGGCAGCGAGATGGTTGTCGCGCGACAGCGTTTGCACCATCGCGAACGTGGCGCGCCCGGACCAGGATTTGTCCTTGGCATCGAACACGGAGGTGCTGACGCCCGGATTCACCCGTGCAAACTTGGTCAGGTTCTGGCCGGTCAGCTCATCGCGATGAGCGAGGATGCAGGCCTTGGCATCTGGCTCGGCCAACAAGCTGCCGGCTACCGCCGACAGCATGATGGTCTTGCCCGACCCGGTGGGGCCAACAGATAGGGTGTTGCCGTGTTGGACGAGCGCCGCCAAAGAGCGCTCGACCAGTAGGGCTTGGCGGGGGCGGAGCATCATGGCCGCGTCCCCCTTACTGTGCCCAGCTCGGGCGACCCGGCACGGAGGCACGGCCCGTGGCCTGGGCATACGCGTTCGACCCGTTTGCGGGTGCTGGCGCTTTCGCCGCTCCCTGCGCGCCACCCATGAGGGCGGCGTAGTCCTTGTGGTCGGGCGTGATCGCGGCCTTGATCACGCTCTTGTCTTGGCCGTTCTGGTCTTTGTCCCAGTCGACCTTGCCGAGAAACTCGATGCCATCGAGATCGGCAAAGCCGCTGATGCGGCGCGCGTTCTGCGCGGCAGGACTGTTGTCGCCAGGATGAACGCCGCGCGCTGAGTTGAGGATCGCCTTGACGAAGGTACGGCCCATGTTGGCCCACTCAGGGCCTTTCGGGCTGTGCAGGCCGATCAGTGACCACATCTTGCGACGGGCGAACTCACCCGCCATCACGACGAACTCGCAGTTCAGGTACACCGAGCCGGTGTTGTCGTTGCGGGTGGCGTAGCCGCCGGTCCATCCCTGCGACGGATCATCGAAGCCACCCGGCTTGATGGTCATGCGGACACGCACCAGCGTGCCTTTGGGGATCAGGTCGAAAGAGGTCTGTTCGGAAGCGGAATTGAAATCGAAGTAGGTCATGATCAGGACTCCTGAGTCGAAGTGGATTCGGTGTTGGGGATGGACGAGGCAGCGGCCGCTGGGCGCGCGAAATCGAGGCGTTCGGTGGCGGGTTTGGCCGGGCCGGCGATCTTTTCCATGAGGCGGCCGAGGTGTGGCTCCTCGATCGGATCGAGCCGCCCGGAACGGTCCTTGGCGGGGTAGCCCCATGCGTTCAGCGTGTGGCAGACGA
Source organism: Stutzerimonas balearica DSM 6083 (assembly GCF_000818015.1). Taxonomy (NCBI): domain Bacteria; kingdom Pseudomonadati; phylum Pseudomonadota; class Gammaproteobacteria; order Pseudomonadales; family Pseudomonadaceae; genus Stutzerimonas; species Stutzerimonas balearica. Next base: position 3,490,988 of record NZ_CP007511.1, on the reverse strand, counting down.
AGGCGCGGTAACTGGCGCCGTCATCGGCCTTCAGCTCGGCCAGGGTGACGACCTCATCGACGATGCCGGGCAGTTCAAGTCCGGTTTTTGAGCCGTCGATCTGCAGCGAGAACACGCGGCGATTGAAGTCATCCAGCCGCTCGTCGAGGATGCCGACGAACCACACGTTCTTGCCGCGCGTGTGCTGCAGGTGGGTCAGCCAGGCGATCATTTCCTGGCCCATCAGCCCATACGCACCCCGGCTATCGGGTTTGCCGGTCTTCTCGGAGTAGGCCTGGGGCTGGCCCTTGCACCATTGCAGGCACAGGCGACCGGCCACGGTGATGGAGTCGACGAACACGGTGTCGTACTTGTCCAGGACCGCCGGATTACCGAAGCGCGCGCATACGGCATCGAAGTGGGCTTGGCTGAACGGCTGGTCGTCGCGTAGCGCCGGGTTCGGTCCGCCGATGTACACCGCGAAGTCACGACACTCCTGCCAGGTGCGCGGGCGGATCGTGTCGCCGGCCCAACCCTCGACCGCGAGATCACCAGCCTCAAGATCAAAGAACAGCGTGGCCGTGGATTTCAGCGTCCAGAGTTGCGAGGTTTTGCCGATGCCGCTTTTGCCGACGAGCACACCCTTCACGCCACGGCGCTCGGCCAGACGCTGGTCTGCAGTAATGATGGGGAGGCTCATTTGCCGGCCTCCTCAGTGCTGATGCTGGCGAACGCGTCAGCAACGGTGGTCATACCGAGCGCGCCACGCTTGCGGGCCATCTCGTACAGGTCGCGCAGACCACCCAGACGGCGATGGATCAGACGGGATTCCGACTCCAGACCCTGGATCGCGAATGCCACGTCATCGAGGGTGGCGTCCTCGAGGCGACGCACCACTTCGTCGGGGCGGTTGCCGTCCAGCGCCGGGATGCGAATGGTTTCGGGCAGATCCCGCAGGTACATCTCCGGCTGTTTGCGCAGCAGTTCGAGCAGCGTAGGTTTGGTTTTCATGGCGATTACTCCTGAAGCAGAGCGAGACGAAAGCCCGGCTTGCCGGTCTTGAGGGTGCGTGCCGGGGCGAAGGCGCTCTTGAGCGACTCGGGCCACGCGTTGAACTTGGTTTCCGAGATCCGGTAGGTGATGTCCACATACTCGGACGGGTCGTCACCGTTGGCGGCGATGCGCCGGGTGATCTCGGCGAGTCGCTTCTGGTCCCAGTCGACTTTCTTGGGCAGATCGGCGGTGATGCGGACGTGGCCGTCATCGAAATGGACAACGCCGGTGTCCTTGCCCGCTGCCAAACGCAGTTGATGGGCACGGTCGGCGTATTTGAGATCCAGTGCGCGATCGACGTGCTCGACGATCGCCTTGGCAGCGGCAAGAAGATCAGCCGCGTCGTTTTTGAGCTGGAACAGCGATTCGCTGGCAAGCGCGGCCAGTTCACCGGCGGGAGTGGCTAATGCCTGGTCGGGGGAAATAGGACTCACAGCGCACCTCCCGCAACGGCGCGTTCAGAGGTGCTCTTGCGCAGGCTTTCTGCCTCAAAAGCTTCAATGTCCTCGGCGCGGTACAGCACGCGCCCCTGCAGCTTAAGAAAAACAGGCCCTATACCCTCGGAACGCCAGCGTTCAAGGGTTGCCTCACTGAGGCCCCAGCGTTCAGCCAGTTGGCCCTGATTCAGATGTTTGACACTCACGATGCACTCCTTTTGGTTGTTGCGAATTCGTGAGGTCAGTTTCGAAGTTGGCCTGTACGGGCGTCTGCCGCCGCGATGTACGGGCTGATGTACGGGCGCAGCTCCTGAGGGGAAAAGTGGGGCCCAGAAAGCAAAAAACCGCCCGAAGGCGGTTGTGCGTGATGCTGCCAACAGGTGGCGGGTCAATCTCGTCGGAAGCCATACTTCCCCTTTTCAGGGTTGTCGATGTAGTCCTCCCACTCCGTGTTGCCGCTGAATAGGTTCTGCATGCGCTGGCTGCGAGCGGTCTTCTTGTCGGGATAGGCTGCGCCGAGAATCTCGGCGGCTGGAAGGAGCCATCTGTCGTTGATGGCCTGCTCGAACATATATCGGACTGCCGCTGCCTGACGCTCGCCTTTGATCGTCCAGGGCTTGGTCTTTGTGCGGATGGTCAGCGTGTTGGTGTATTCGTCAAAGTGCACCGGCAACACGGGTCGGGTCACGCCATCGGGTGGCGCGGCCAAGATGCGATGCAGCAGATCCATGTCGATGCATGGCGTCGCGACATAGTTGACGATTGCTTCTCGAAGCGACGCGAAGCGGTAGCTGCGAGGTGGACTAACAAACTGCGGCAACACACCGCCAGACGACAAAATCAGCCCCTGGTCAGGAAGACTTGTCTGGCTGAAGTGGCGAAATACCTCTTCGATGGAGTGCGCCAAGCCGCGAACGAACCAGATGTCTGTCAAGGAGTGCCCGATTCGTGCCTTTCCCAAATGCCAGAGGGCATCGTCCAGCAGCGGCGCATCAATCCCTTTTCGCAGAGCCTGCGCGATACCCAGGAGATCGGCGATGGTGCTCAGGATTGCAGCTGGCCGAACGCTGTAGACGGCGACTTTGGCGGCGGGGACAAACTTCCACTGAAAAGTCTCAGGGCAGCGGTAGCGATACTTATCAGCTTGGTCATCTTCAGTCAGGTCGACTTGAACGAGATCGTCATCAAGCGATGCAGGGTAGCTCCCGGCGTAGCCGACGCAGTCGGTCCACTGCTCAAGCAGCTTTGGCGTCAAAGATGTCCGTCCAAGGACACTCCACCCGGGCACCCCACGAAGCCTCTGTCCGTCGCCATCGGCAATCGGCTGCCCAGACTGTTCGAACAGGTCGATCAGATCAAGCAGCGACTGTGTCGGCAGGGGCTTCGACGACATGGCCGATCTCCTTCACCAGATGCCATTTGGCCAGCAGGCGGTCGCACAGCGCCCGGTCCTTTTCCCGCTTGGTCTTGATGTTGCACTTGTTGTCGTCGCGCAGGATCACGGTAATCGTCCGTGCGCGGTCCTTGCCGACTTTTTTCAGTTTGATGGACAGCTTGGCGTAGTTCAGGTGGTGATTGCGGAAGTCGAAGGCCGGGCCGATCAATGATCGGGCTGCAGCGTAGATGTCATCGACGTCCTTGGTCCAGATCTTCACCAGCAGAGACCGGCCATTGGCAGCGGAGTAACCAAGCTCTACGACCTTGACGTATGCCACGGGCTCCCCAGCCAAGTCGAAGTTTCGAGGCGCCGCCAGGCTCTGATAGTCGTACTGCTTGAGAGGAATCTTCTCGCCGGTGATAGGCGATTGCAGCAGTGAATCAGCCACGATGCGAGCCAGCGCTTCGCGGCCTGCCGTGTCTTTCGACAACACCTCCAGGTGTCCATTGGCTGGCTCATAGGTGATGTGTGAAGACACCGCCCGGATCACCTCTTGCGGGACCAGTTCGCTCGCCTGCACGCAGTCGATGATCTCCGGCGGACGGTTGTGGTGGATGCTGATTTGGTACAGGTCCACGTCTTCGCCGGTCTGCGTGTCGGGCCGCAGACGCTTGAAGATCTGGACCGCGACAGCGTCATCGGAGCACCCCAGTTGTTGTGCGACGGTCTGATGGAATGCCGTCTTGGCCGTCGCGTCGTCGAGTACTGCCAGGTTGGCAGGTGCCATGAATCCGGAGTAGCAGGAGGCGCTTTGCCGGAACACGTCGGCCTGCCGGGCGTTAAGGGCTTCCTCGAAGATCACGGGTTCATTGATGTGCAACCACAGCGCGCGCTGGTACTGGTTAGGAATCACGGCGAATGCTTCCCGGGCGTCGTCATCGAAGATGTCGTCCTTGAAGCCGTCGATGACATCTTGGCCAGCACCGTCCGACAGCAGCACAATCCTTTCGGCCGCTTCTTCGATCCGCTGCCGCTCACCCACACCAAGGGCGGATAGCACGGCCTCCATCTGCTCGCGCTGCTCCTTTTTCGGCTTCTTGGCGTCCAGGTCTGGCATGGTCAGGCTGAACTCCTCGGCCATGAATTCGCGGAACACGGCCGGCGGCAGGTGGCCCAGGAGCTTGCTTAAGTTCTCTGCATCGTTCATCTACGTACCCCTTTCAAGGTGTGGATTGGGTTGGTATCAGCCCCTATCGCCCCTTTCCTTGCAGGGGAGCGCAGACCGACGGCGTTCGGTGTACCGAACGATTACGATTGTCTAGGAGCAATTAGGGGTTTGTCAAGCAGGTACGAAACCGTTCGGCACAGTGGTATCATTTTCGGACTGACGCCAACACATGAGGAGAGCAACGTGCCATCGCCCTTGGGGGACAAGATCCGTACATTGCGCAAGCAGAAGAAGCTCAGCCTGGATCAGCTGGCCGAGCTGACGGAATCGAGCAAGAGTTACATCTGGGAACTGGAGAACAAGGACGACCCAAAACCCTCTGCCGAGAAGATCGGCAAAATCGCCGCCGTCCTCGATGTCACCACCGAGTTTTTGCTGACCGAGTCGGCCACCACACCAGACGAGGAGGTGTTGGATGAGGCCTTCTTCCGTAAGTACAAGAACATGTCCGAGCCGGACAAAAAGAAGATCCGCAAGATCCTCGATGCTTGGGAAGATGAATGACGGATGCAAAGAAGCCCATGGCCGAGGCCAACCGCATCTCGTCCATGCTCAACATGGTTCTGGGTGTGGAGCGCTTTCCGGTCAAGGTTGATGAGCTGGCGTTGGAGTATTCCCGCCAGTGCTTTGCGGACTCGCCGATCGACAAGGTGCTTGGCGAGGATCTGGATGGTATCGATGGCCTGTTGAAGGCTAATAAGGCACGCTCGAAGTGGCTTGTCCTTTACAACAGCGCCACACCGTCGGAAGGCCGCAAGCGCTTCACGATCGCGCATGAGTTCGGCCATTACATACTGCACCGCCATCAGCAGGATCTGTTCGAGTGCGGCGACGGTGACATCGAAACGGGGGACAACAACGAGCGCGATATCGAGGCCGAGGCAGATCTGTTCGCCTCGACCCTGCTCATGCCGCTGGACGACTTCCGGCGCCAGGTCGACGGGCAACCGATCAGCTTCGATCTGCTGGGCCACTGCGCCGATCGCTATGGGGTGTCGCTCACGGCTGCCGCCCTGCGCTGGACTGAGATCGCGCCCAAGCGGGCCGTGCTGGTGGCCAGCCGTGACGACCACATGCTGTGGGCCAAGTCGAACAAGGCGGCGCTGAGGTCCGGCGCATACTTTCCAACCCGCAAGAACACCATTGAGCTGCCGCACGACGCGCTGGCGCACAGCTACAACGCCTTTGATGGCGCCGACACTCGAACGGGGCGTGCCCAGTCCTGGTTTGCCCGCGAAACTGCCAGCATGCCGATCACGGAAATGACACGTGTCGCGAGCCAGTACGACTACACGCTGACACTGCTACTGCTCCCTGAAGCCGAATGGCAGGGAGCGCGCCACGACGACGAGGAGCCAGAGGAAGACACCTACGACCGGCTCATCCGTAACGGCCAGCATCCGGTAAGAAAGTAGACGCTACTGCGCGGTGTTTTTTGCACCAGCCCGCAGCAACCCGCACACATTCGAAACTCCCTCATGGTGTCGGTGGCAGTCCATCCGGACAATTTCACTTCATGTGATTTTGACAAAAAAGGACTGCTACCAATGTTGCTGGTCAACACCCTTCCACCCGAACGAATGACGCCGGAGCAGCGCTGCGCTGAGCTCGCTGGCCTACTGGCTGCCGGGCTTTGCCGCATGCGCCAGCCCAATTTCGCCAAGTCCGCAAATACGCCACAAGAGACGCCGTTTGTACTTGGCTTTCCGGTCGAACAGAGCGTTCATTCAGACATCGACAACAACCCATCGATGGAGCCCTGAATGAAACCTCGAATCACTATTGCCCCTACGCCCGACACCGTCGTGGCGCAAATTTCCAACCTGCCCAAGCTGGGCATGCCGGAGATCAAGTCGCTCTGGCGGCGCCTGTTTGGAGGGGACACCCCGACGCACAACCGGCAATTCCTCGAGCGCCGGATCGCCTACAAACTGCAAATCATCGAGTGCCGCAAGACCGACCGCAACCTGCTTGAGCGCAATCAGCGTCGGATCGACAACCTGCTGGAGATCGGCAAGCAGAAATCACAGACACGGTCGGCCGATTACGCGCTGACCCCGGGCACGGTGCTTTGCCGCCATTACCAGGGCGTTGACCATGAAGTGGTAGTCCAGGCCGACGGGACTTTTCTGCACGGTGGCCAACCGTACACGAGCCTGTCGCAACTTGCGCGTGAGATCACCGGCACCCGGTGGTCGGGGCCGGTGTTCTTTGGACTGAAGACCAACGTCCGGCCCAAGAAGTCAGCCCGCAAGGGAGGTCGTCGATGAGCGAGGTTCTCAAGCGCCGGATGCGCTGCGCGGTCTATACGCGCAAATCCACTGACGAGGGGCTGGATCAGGAATACAACTCCATCGACGCGCAGCGTGACGCCGGCCATGCCTACATTGCCAGCCAGCGGGCCGAGGGCTGGATTCCGGTGGCCGATGACTATGACGACCCGGCATTTTCCGGCGGGAACATGGAACGGCCTGCTCTGAAGCGGCTCATGGCCGACATCGAGGCAGGGTTGATTGACGTCGTGGTGATCTACAAAATCGATCGCCTGACGCGTAGCCTCACCGACTTTTCCAAGATGGTCGAGGTGTTCGAACGGCACGGGGTGTCTTTTGTCTCCGTCACCCAGCAGTTCAACACGACCACGTCGATGGGCCGCTTGATGTTGAACATCCTGCTGTCCTTTGCCCAGTTCGAGCGCGAGGTCACTGGCGAGCGCATCCGCGACAAGATCGCAGCCAGCAAACGAAAGGGCATGTGGATGGGCGGCATTCCCCCGCTGGGCTATGACGTCGAGAACCGGCGCCTGGTGCCCAACAAGGGAGAAGCCAAGGTGGTCCAGCACATTTTCCGGCGATTTGTGGAATTGGGATCGAGCACCTTGCTGGTCAAGGAGCTACGGTTGGACGGGGTCACCTCGAAGTCATGGACCACGCAGGACGGTCGGGTGCGCGAGGGCAAGCTGATCGACAAGACCCTCGTGTACGCGCTGCTTCACAACCGGACCTACCTCGGCGAGCTGCGCCACAAGGAGCAGTGGTACCCGGCTGAGCACCTTCCGATTGTGGAGCAGGAGTGGTGGGACAAGGCGCATGCGATCCTGTCGACCAACAGCCGCGTGCGTGGCAACAACACCCGCTCGAAGGTGCCGTTCCTGCTCAAGGGCATGGTCTTCGGCAACGATGGGCGGGCCTTGTCACCATGGCACACGGTCAAGAAAAGCAACGGCCGGCGGTATCGCTATTACATCCCTCAACGAGACGCCAAGGAGCATGCCGGCGCTTCGGGGTTGCCACGCCTGCCGGCTGCCGAGTTGGAAGCCGCCGTGTTTGATCAGTTGCGATCGATCTTGCGCTCGCCGGATTTGCTGGCCGATATCCTGCCTCGCGCAGCGAAGCTGGACCCGTCACTGGACGAGGCCAAGGTGACGGTCGCCATGACGCGCATCGATGCGATCTGGGATCAACTGTTCCCCGCTGAGCAAACCCGGATCTTCAAACTGCTGATCGAGAAAGTAATCGTCTCGCCGACCGATCTCGAAGTCCGGCTGCGACCGAACGGCATCGAGCGGCTGGTGCTCGAGTTGCGGCCCGAGCCTGCCAAGGAAGCAGCGGAGGTGACAACATGAATGAGGTGCGTATTGAAAAGACTGGCCAGCCGGATGTGGTCAGCACCAGCGATGGTCGGCTGACCCTGTCCGTGCCGATCCAGATCAAGCGGCGTGGTGGTCGTAAGGTGGTGAGGCTTCCCGACGGCAATACCTTGAAGCCCAGGCCCATCAACGACAAACCGACGCCCATTCAAATGGCGCTGGCGCGTGGTCACCGCTGGTTGGCGATGCTGGAATCCGGGGATGCAGAAAGCCTGACAGAGGTTGCCGAGCGCGAGGGTATGGATCGGGCTTACGTGAGCCGGATGGTGAACCTCACGACGCTGGCGCCGGACATCGTGGCCGCCATCCTGGATGAAACGCTGCCGTCAGAGGTGACGCTGTTTGATCTGGCATCGGGGACGCCGCTGTTATGGAGTGAGCAGCGGGCAATCTTGAACACCAAGGAATCCTGAGTCGCCACCCGCATCGTTACGGTTACCGGGCCAAAGCAGCTTTCAAAATTTACTCGTCAGCTGATGGCAACCTGGGCCTTGGACTGGCAACTCTTACAAGTCGCAATGGACAGCTCGGGCTCAACAGACCCGCCTTCGCCATCCCAGGTTGTTTGGAAGTGCGTGAAGCTCGCACCGCTTTGCCACCATGAACCGCTCCAGTTGGAGCCTTTGTCGAGGACTTTCTGAGACTCACTGGCACCACATTTGGGGCAAGTGAGCGTGTAGGTCGTTTGATCGATGATTCCCATGACCTCTCCTTATGGATTCATAAGTGCTCATCCTACCAATTCCAAAGAACAACCGCTTGATCGATCAACGTGCAAGCCATTGATTTACATAGGTCGCAGGTGTGACGCCTGCGGACTTCGGGCGGTTTTGAGGCGGACAGAAAAGAGAGAGGAATGGCCCGGAGAGAGCACCATATGGCCAGCGGTAAGCAGGCAGCCGGACTGTCGAAGTCCGCAAACCTACTCAGCGTTCCGCGCATGTTCGCGGGGTCTGGCGGGAGCACATAAGAAAAAACCCCAACCGAGAGTGGTTGGGGTTTGAATATTGGTGGAGCCGGGGGGATTTGAACCCCCGTCCGCCAGCTCTCCGCTATTGGTTCTACATGCTTAGCCAGATCTACTGAGTTAACTCCGCGCCGCCCGATTGGCAGGGTGCTTGGAGCGAGCTGTATGAGATTTAGCCGTTACGTCTACAGCGAACTTGGCGGCGATCCTGTTCTATCTGACGGTCATTTCGGGTTTACAGGCATCCCCTAGTGACCGCTGGAGCCGAAGCTACCAGATGAAGGTTAGGCGGCTAGCGCGTACCCTTCGTAGTTGTCGTCGTTGGCAACTATAGGTTTGCAACAGTTTATTTACGAGTTCTGTTACCAACTCGGCATGCCCCTCAAGTTTCGTTACCGGCGTCGAATCCTAATCGGCCCCTGGTGCAGCTTGTGGTGCTTCAGTGGCTGCGGAGTCTACTAGGGTGATTTGGGCTTGTCGATCATTTTTTAGCCATGCTGGTTAAGAAATGATCAGGGTGCGGCCGGGCCGGTGCAAGCCGGCCCGGGCCGCCTTTCTTACTGGCCGGCGCCGGAGCCGGAGCCACTGGTGCCGCCGCTGCCGCTGCTGCCCGGGCCTTTGAGTTCCTGTAGCGCCTTGGTGCTGTGGGCGATGCACGCTTCCTTGTCGCCAGCCTGTTGCGCCTGTTTGGCCTTCTGGGTCAGCTCCTCGACCTGGCTGCGCGCCGGCTCGCCGAGAGTGACGGTGTTGGTCGCCATGTTGTTCTCGATTTCCTGCAGGTTGATCGCGCACAGATCGTCTTCGGCAAAGACGGCGGGGCTGGCCAGCAGGGCGGCTGATGCGAGCAATACGTGGATCTTCATTGTGGGTCCTCCAGTCTTTTGGACTTCCCGGTCCGCCAGGCGTACGGGTGAGCAGCGGCACCGAGTCGAAGCGAACCCGTCACGGGCTCTGAAATTCCGACTGCGATTGCGCTTGAGCGTTCATCGAACTGCCACAAACGAAACGGCCCGGCTTGGCGGCCGGGCCGTTGGGCCACTCAGGCAGGTGTCGCCATCTTTGGCCGGCTGGTCCGGTCGACCAGATAGACCAGGCCGTGGTAGTCGATCTCGCCATGGAGCGACAGGCCGATCTCGCAGGTGCGGCTGGTGGAGATGCCTTCGTCGCAGATCTGCACGGCATTCTTCAGGCTGCGCAGGGCATGCTCGTTCAGCTCCGGCGTGGTGAAGCCCTTGTCGCCAGCGAAGCCGCAGCAGTGGATGCCTTCAGGCACCACGACTTCCTTGGCGCAGTGGCGGGCGATGTCGATCAGCGCCTGCGCCTCGCCCAGGTGCTGGGTGCTGCAGGTGACGTGAACGGCGATCGGCTTGTCCTGCGGGACGAAGTCCAGTTTGTCGAGCAGGTGCGTGCGGATGAAGCGCACCGGGTCGTACAGATCGAGGCGCTGATCGGTCAGGCCCTGGACCAGGCGCAGGGTGCAGGGGCTGGTGTCGCAATAGATCGGGTCGAGCCCGCCGCGGCTGGCCTTGAGCAGCGCATCGAGCATCTCCTGGCGCTTGCGTTCGCCCTGTTCGGCATAGCCCTTGGAGGCAAACGGCTGGCCACAGCACAGGTTGTTCAGCTGTTCGGGGAAGATCACCTGGTAGCCGGCCTTTTCCAGCAGGCTGCGGGTCTTGTCGAGCAGCGGCTCCTGTTCCTGATCGCGTGCCGCCGGGCCCATGGCACGGGAGACGCAGGCGGCCAGATAGACCACGCGCGGGCGCTCGTCCTGCACGGCTGGTTTGGGCAGGTGCAGGCGTTGCAGTGGCTGCGGTGTAGCCGGCGTCCACTGGGGCACGCGGCCCTTGCTGGCGCGGGTCATGGTCGCCGACAGCTTGGCCAGGTTGCGCGTGCCCATGATCAGGTGCGCGCCGTTGGCCACATGCAGCATGAAGCGGGTGCCTTGTACCGCCGTACCGAAATGCCCGGCCAGCCAGTCAGCCACGCCGGTGCGGTTGGCCTCGCGCCCGCGCAGCTTGCGCACCAGATCGCCGGTGTTGATGCCGACCGGGCAGCGCTGGGCGCAGAGGCCGGTGGCCGCGCAGGTGTCGACGCCGTGGTAGTGGTAGAGCCGCTCGATTTCCGTGGTGTCGACACCCGCGCGCTTGCGCGCCTGGATGTCGCGCCAGATGACGATGCGCTGGCGTGGCGTCAGGGTCAGCCCGTTGGATGGGCAGACCGGCTCGCAGAAGCCGCACTCGATGCACTTGTCGACGATCTCGTCGGCGGCGGGCAGCGGCTTGAGGTTCTTCAGGTGGATGTCCGGGTCTTCGGAGAGCACCACGTCCGGGTTGAGGATGCCGGTGGGGTCGAGCAGGCGCTTGATCTTCCACATCAGCGCATAGGCCTCGCTGCCCCATTCCAGCTCGACGAAGGGCGCCATGTTGCGCCCGGTGCCGTGCTCGGCCTTGAGCGCGCCGCCGAACTCGACGGCGACCAGCTGCGCCACTTCGCCCATGAAGGCCTCGTAACGGGCGACCTGGGCCGGATCATCGAAGCCCTGGGTGAAGACGAAGTGCAGATTGCCCTCTAGCGCGTGGCCGAAGAGGATCGCTTCGTCGTAGCGGTGCTTGTCGAGCAACTCGATCAGCCGGTTTACACCTTCGGCCAGGCGCTCGACGGGGAAGGTGACGTCCTCGATGATCACCGTGGTGCCGGTCTGGCGCACCGCGCCGACCGCCGGGAAGGTGTCCTTGCGGATCTTCCAGAGCTGGTTGTAAACGACCGGGTCCTCGCTGAAATCGACCTGCTTTTCCACCGGGAAGTGCGCGATGGAGGCCATAATCTGGTTGATCTGCTCGTGCAGCAGGGGCTGGGTCGCGGCGCGCGACTCGATCAGGAGCGCGCAGGCGGTTGGCGACAGCTCTTTTACCCACTCGGGCATGCCGGCCTTGTGCTCGACCGAGCGCAGGCTGCGCCGGTCGAGCAGCTCCACGGCAGACACCGGCTGCTGCTTGAGCACCGGCACGGCGAGGCAGCAGGTTTCCACGTCGGGGAACACGACCAGCGCGCTGGCCTTGTGTGGATGGTCCGGCACGGTGTCGTAGGTCACCGCGCTGATAAAGCCCAGCGTGCCTTCGGAACCGACCATCAGGTGGTTGAGGATATCCAGCGGCTCGTCGTAGTCGACCAGCGCATTGAGGGAGAAGCCGGTGGTGTTCTTCAGCCGGTACTTGTGGCGGATCTTTGCCGCCAGTTCGGCGTTGGCGCGGGTTTCGCGGCCGAGTTCGGCCAGCTGCTCGAGCAGGGCGGCGTGGCTCTGGCGGAAGGCGGCAACGCTGGCGGCATCCTCGCTGTCGACCACGGTGCCGTCGGCCAGCACAACGCGCAGGCCCGCGAGGGTCTTGTAACTGTTCTGCGCGGTGCCGCAGCACATGCCGCTGGAGTTGTTGGCGACGATGCCGCCGATCTTCGCCGCGTTGATCGAGGCCGGATCAGGGCCGATCTTGCGCTGGAAGGGTGCCAGCACGGCGTTGGCGTTGGCGCCGATCACGCCGGGCTGCAGGCGGATCTGCTCGCCGCCGTTGCGAATCTCGCGGCCGTTCCAGTTGTCGCCGAGCACGATCAGTACCGAGTCGCTGATCGCCTGGCCGGACAGGCTGGTACCGGCGGCGCGGAAGGTCACCGGTACGTTCTCGGCATGCGCCAGCTTGAGCAGCCTGACCACTTCGGCTTCGGTTTCGACGCGCACCACCAGCTTGGGCACCAGCCGGTAGAAGCTGGCGTCGGTGCCGAAGGCGAGGGTGGAAAGCGGGTCGTCGAAGCGCCGCTCGACCGGGATCAGGCGCTCGACTTCACGGAGAAACGCCGCCGGCAAGGGCGCACGTTCGAGCTGGGCGGCCGCGTTCATGCGTCCTCCAGGATCAGCAGGACCAGATCTTTCGGCCCGTGGGCGCCATACGCTAGCACCTGTTCGATGTCGGCGGTTTTCGACGGGCCGGAAACCAGCAGCGCATTGGTCGGCATGCCGGCAGCCCACTGGAACTTCTGCTGGATCTCGTAGAAGTTGTCGTGGATTTCGCTGGCCTTGAGGATGGCGAAGTGCACCGGCGGCACCAGGCTCATCAGGCGCGGCTCCTCGCGGGTCGGCCACATGATCAGGCTGCCGGTGGAGGCAATGGCGCCGAGGGTGCCGGTGAGGCTGGCCGGGGTGTCGTTGAACAGCTCGTCCTTCCAGTCCTCGACCGGGCGGTCGTAGGCCTTCAGCGTCGGCAGGCCTTCACGACCGGCGCAATGCGCGGTGAAGCGCTGGCCGTACGGCGTGGTCGGGGCGATCAGCAGGCTCGGCAGCTGGCGGTCGTGCAGCAGCTGTTCGAGCAGGGCGGGCCAGCCGGCGTCCGTGGTCAGGTGAATCTCGGTGTGCACCGCTTCCATCAGCTGACGCAGGCGGGCGATGCGCTGCTCCGGCGCGTAGCTCCAGGGCTGGGTCACCAGCGACTCGTCGTAGTCATCGACGATCGGCGTAGTGCCCTCCAGGCTTTTTTTCAGCTTGGCGAGAATGTTGGCTTTGGCGCTCATCGCTTGCCCTCCAGGTGCTCGCGGGCCAGCTCGTGCAGCGAGCGGGCAGCCGGTTTCGGTGCGCTGTGGTTCTGCGTCCAGGGGCCGATGTTCGATGGCGTCAGGCCGCGCAGGCGTGTGGCGAAGAAGCCGAATACGCGGTACAGCGTCGGGCTGGTGTTGAGCAGGCGCCAGCCGGCCCAGATCAGCCGCTCCTTGCGCGAGTACTTGCTGCCCTGGCCGCGCATGACCTTGTGCGGATCGTCCGGCGCCTTGACGTTTTCCTCGCGCAGGCGCCGCAGGAGGGTCGGAATCGGAATCTTCACCGGGCAGACTTCGCCGCAGGCGCCGCACAGCGACGAGGCGCTGGGGTGATCCGGCACCTTGTCCAAGCCGACCATGTGCGGGGTGATGATCTTGCCGATCGGCCCGGGATAGACCTCGCCGTAGGTGTGGCCGCCGACGCGGGTGTACACCGGGCAGTGGTTCATGCAGGCGCCGCAGCGGATGCAGTTCAGCGTCTGGCGCAGCTCGCTGTCGGCGAAGGCCTGGCTGCGACCGTTGTCCAGCAGGATCAGATGCACTTCCTGCGGGCCGTCGAGCTCGTCGGCCTTGCGCGGGCCGGAGATCATGTTGACGTAGGTGGTGATCGGCTGGCCGAGCGCCGAGCGGGTCAGCAGCGAGAGCAGCGGGACCACGTCGCGCAGGTTCTCCACCACCTTTTCGATGCCGGTGACGGCGATATGTACCGGCGGCACGGTGGTGCTCATGCGGCCGTTGCCTTCGTTCTCCACCAGCAGCAGGGTGCCGGTCTCGGCCACTGCGAAGTTCACCCCGGAGACGCCGATATTGGCCTCGAAGAACTTCTGCCGCAGCGTGCGGCGACCGATCTGAATGAGTTGGTCGACGTCCTTGGTGTACTCCACGCCGAGTTTCTCGTGGAACAGGGACGCGACCTGGCCGGCGTTCTTGTGGATTGCCGGCATGATGATATGAGAAGGCTTCTCGTGGTCGAGCTGGACGATGTACTCGCCCATGTCCGATTCCAGGCATTCGATGCCATGGCCGTCGAGGAAATGGTTCATCTCCATTTCTTCGCTGACCATCGATTTTCCCTTGATCACTTGGCGCGCCTCGTGAGCGCGGGCGATCTCGAGGACGATGTTGTTCGCCTCGTCTACCGTCTCCGCCCAGTGCACCTTCACACCGTTGCGGGTCAGGTTGGCTTCCAGCCGCTCGAGCAGTTCGGGCAGCTTGGACAGTGCGCGGGCGCGGATATGGTTGCCCATTTCGCGCAGCCGCTCGCGTTCGTCGGCATCGCTGAACGCCGCGGCGCGCTTGGTCATCAGCGAGTCCATGGCGGTGCGGAAGTTGCGCCGCAGCTGCTCATCCTTCAGCGACTTGCGTGCGCGGGCGCGGAAATCCGGGTCGCCGGCGTTTTCGATCTGAATCGCGGGAATACGCTGTTCGGCGTTCATCGGGCACCTCCGGTGCGTTGCCAGAGGAAGCTCGCCAGGTGCTGGCCGCGCAGGGCTTCACGCTGCTTTTCCAGCGAGCCGTTGATGTTCATCAGGCAGCCGCAGTCGGCGCTGACCACCTGGTGCGCGCCGGATTCCTTCAGCGCACGGGTCTTGTCCAGCACCATGGCGCCGGAGATATCGGGCATGCGCACGCTGAAGGTGCCGCCGAAGCCGCAGCATTCGCTCTCGTGGTCATGCTCGACGCGCTCGACCTGGCCCAGCTGGGCGAGCAGGGCGCGGCCGTGCAGATGGGTATTCATTTCGCGCCGAGCCGAGCAGGAGGTGTGCAGGGCGACCTTGGTCGGCGTGCCGGCATCCTTGAACTCGACCTTGCAGACGTTGAGCAGGAACTCGGCCAGCTCGAAGGTGCGCTCGGCCAGCGCCTGGGCCTTCTTCAGCGTGGCCGGCTCGTCCTTGAACAGGTCCAGATAATGGTGGCGCAGCATGCCGGCGCAGGAACCGGAAGGGACGACTACCGGCCAGTCGTTGGCGAACAGCTCCAGCTGCGCACGGGCGACCTTTCGCGCCTCGTCGGTATAGCCGGTGGTGTAGGCCGGCTGGCCGCAGCAGGTCTGACCCTGCGGGTAGTGCACGGTCAATCCTTCGCGCTCGAGCAGGCGGATGGCATCCAGGCCAGCCTCGGGATAGAACAGATCCACCACGCAGGTACCGAACAGGTAAACCTGGCTCGGCTTGGCAGGATATTCGCGTGGTTTGGGCAGCGGCGGCGCGACGCGGGTGGCGTTCGGCGCGGCGTTGTAGAAGAGTTCGCTCATCGGCTTGGTCTCCGGGTGGGCCCGGTTATCCGCAAACTGCGGGAGGTTGAAGCGCTCTTGCCCCGCATGGGCGGGGCAAGGTTTCACGGTTGTCTTACTTACCGACCAGCGGGTCGGTCACGCCCATCACGTAGATCGCGATCAGGCCGATCGCCCCCGTGAACAGTACGTAGTACAGCGTAGGCCAAACGGTCTTGCGCAAGGTCTGCCCTTCGCGGCCGAGCAGGCCAACGGTGGCGGATGCGGCAACCACGTTGTGGATCGCCACCATGTTGCCGGCGGCGGCGCCGACGGCCTGGATGGCAACGATCATCGCGCCGGAGATGCCGAGGTTGGTGGCGACGCCGAACTGGAACTGGCTGAACATCATGTTGCTGACGGTATTCGAGCCGGCCAGGAAGGCGCCCAGCGCACCTACCGTCGGTGCCAGCAGCGGATAGACGCTGCCGACGCTGTCGGCGACATAGCGCGCCATGGTGATCGGCATGCTGGCCAGCTCGCCGGCATTCACCCCGGAGTTGATCAGGATGCGCACCATCGGCACGGTGAACAGCAGTACGAAGCCGGCGCTCAGCAGCACGCTGGAGGATTCCTTGACCGCTGCGCCCAGCTCGCGGGCCTTCATGCCATGCAGGAAGAAGGTCGCCAGAACCACCAGGACGAGAATGCCGCCCGGCAGGTACAGCGGCTGGATGCTGGCGCTGACGCCGGCTTCGCCGAGCAGGTCGTTGAAGGCGATGTTCCAGGCCTTGAGCAGGTTGCCGATGTCGGGGAACACACGGCTGATCACCAGCAGCGCGCCGACCAGCACGTAGGGCAGCCAGGCACGGAAGGTGCTCATCGGGCGGGCTGCCAGGTCCTCGAGCTTCATTTCCACGCTGCCCAGCCATTCGCTCGGCCAGTCCTTCGCGTCGGCGAAGTCCCAGGTGCGCTTGGGTACCAGAAAGCCCATGCGCGCCGCGGTGGTGACGATGCCCAGGCCGATCAGGCCGCCGAGCAGGGAGGGGAATTCAGGGCCGAGGAATACGCCGGTGGCGACGTAGGGCAGGGTGAACGCCAGCCCGGCGAAGATCGCGAACGGCAGCACTTCGAAGCCGGCCTTCCAGCTCTTTTCCTTGCCAAAGAAGCGGGTCAGCATCAGCACCATGATCAGCGGCATCACGGTGCCGACGATGGCGTGGGTGATCGCCACGCTGCTGGTGATCTGCTGCAGGTAGGCCTGCCAGCTCGAACCTTGCTCGACCAGCTGGGCGCCGATGGTGGCGGTATCCAGGCCGCTGTTGACGCCGACGATGATCGGCGTGCCGACCGCGCCGAAGGATACCGGCGTGCTCTGGACCAGCATGCCCATCAAGACCGCAGCCATCGCCGGGAAGCCGATCGCTACCAGCAGCGGCGCAGCAATCGCCGCCGGCGTACCGAAGCCCGAGGCGCCTTCGATGAAGCAGCCGAACAGCCAGGCGATGATGATGGCCTGGATGCGGCGGTCAGGGCTGACGGTGGTGAAGCCGGCACGGATGGCGGTGATGCCGCCGGAATGCTTCAGGGTGTTCAGCAGCAGAATCGCGCCGAAGATGATCCACAGCAGGCCGATGGTGATGACCAGCCCCTGCAGCGTGGAGGCGAGGACCCGGTTGAAACTCATGTCCCAGACGAACAACGCGACAGCGGCGGTGACGACGTACACCAGCGGCATCGCCGTGCGGGCCGGCCAGCGCAGGCCGATCAGCAGGACAGCGGCGAGCAGGATCGGGGAAAAGGCAAACAGGGCGAGCATACCTGTCGACATGTCAGACCTCCGCCGTCACGTTGCACGATTGATAGCCCGGCAGGGCCGCGGGAAGACAGCTGAGCAAAAACGGCATGGAGGATCCTCTTTTTGTTTGATGCTCGTTTTGTAAATTGGTAATACCAATTCTCGGCAGAGAATGGCCAGCGTAAGAGTTCACTTGTCAATGCGTCAATGAGGCCTGCATAGACTTTGGTCGCAGGGCGGCGTCTTGCGGGGGCTGAGGGCGCTCGCTAGTCTGGCTGCCTATATAGTGGTCAAACCAATCGAGGCATGAATGGAAGTGGGAATGGTGCGCCAGCGGCGGCTGGCTGATGGCATCGTGGCGCAACTGGAGACGATGATTCTCGAGGGCACGCTCAAGGCGGGTGAGCGCCTGCCGGCCGAGCGCGTCTTGGCCGAGCAGTTCGGCGTCTCGCGGCCCTCGCTGCGCGAGGCGATCCAGAAGCTGGCGGCCAAAGGGCTGCTGGTCAGCCGGCACGGCGGCGGCACTTTCGTCGCCGAGTCGCTGGGCTCGACCTTCAGCGACCCGCTGCTGCACCTGCTGGAGAACAACAGCGATGCTCAGCGGGACCTGTTGGAGTTCCGTCATACGCTCGAAGGCAGCTGTGCCTACTACGCGGCGCTGCGCGCCACCGAGGTTGACCGCCAGCGCCTGACCGAAGCCTTCGAAGCGCTACAGGACTGCTATGCGCGCGAGGGCAAGGTCACCCGCGCCGAGGAGGGGGCGGCCGACGCCCAGTTCCACCTGGCGATCGCCGAGGCCAGCCACAACGCCGTGCTCCTGCACACCATCCGCGGTCTGTTCGATCTGCTCAAGCGCAACGTAGTGACCAACATCGGCGGAATGTATGCGCTGCGCGACGAAACGCGCGACATGCTGATGAGCCAGCACCGCGAGCTCTATGAAACGATCATGGCGCGGCGGGCGAACGAGGCGCGCGATGTGATCCATCGACACATCAGCTATGTGCAGGAAGTGCTGGCCGAGGGACAACAGGAAGCGCAGCGTCTGGCCCGGGCGCAGCGCCGGCATGGCGAGCGGGGCCTCGCGGCAGGTGTGAGGAGCTGAGGCGAGCGAGCAGGGCGGACGCGGTCAGTCGTCCTTGCCCTTGCTGCGAATGGCGCGCTGGATCTCCCGGTCGGAGTCGCGCTCCTTTGCGGTGTGGCGCTTGTCGTATTCCTTCTTGCCCTTGGCCAGGGCGATCTCGCACTTGATCATGTGCTTCTTCCAGTACAGCGACAGCGCTACGCAGGCGTAGCCCTTCTGCTGCACGGCACCGAACAGCTTGCCCAGCTCGCGCTTGTGCAGCAGCAGCTTGCGGGTACGGGTCGGGTCGGCGATCACGTGAGTGCTGGTGCTGGTCAGCGGGCTGATGTGCGCGCCCATCAGCCAGGCCTCGCCATCCTTGAGCAGCACGTAGCTGTCGACGAGCTGGGCCTTGCCGGCGCGCAGACTCTTGACTTCCCAGCCGGCGAGCACGAGCCCGGCTTCGAATTTCTGCTCGATGAAGTAGTCGTGTAGCGCTTTCTTGTTAAGCGCGATGGTCCCGGGGGACTGCTTTTTCTGTTTGGCCATAGGGCGCGCATTATAGGCAGTCGCGCTGCGGCTGGCGACAGCTCGCCGCGTTGGCGTGAACTTGAGGCGATCCGGTTAATCCCGGACAATGCTGCAACTTGTTTCAGGCGTCGGGTCTTCGGCGCCTTGCCTGACGCTGACCGGCCGGCCGGCGCTCGCACCTGAAGTAGAAGGTCCGCATGACGACGCACATTCAACGCTCCGCGCTGCTGCCTTACCCTGCGCAGGCCCTGTTCGACATGGTCAACGATGTGGCGAGCTATCCCCAGTTCCTGCCCTGGTGTACCGCCACCGAAGTGCTGTCCAGCAGCGACACGCACATGCAGGCGAGCATGACGGTGGGCAAGGCCGGGCTGAGCCAGCGCTTCAAGACGCGCAACGATCTGGAGCCGGGCAAACGTATCGAGATGACCCTCGAAGAAGGGCCGTTCA
This sequence comes from Stutzerimonas balearica DSM 6083, assembly GCF_000818015.1. Classification (NCBI taxonomy): domain Bacteria; kingdom Pseudomonadati; phylum Pseudomonadota; class Gammaproteobacteria; order Pseudomonadales; family Pseudomonadaceae; genus Stutzerimonas; species Stutzerimonas balearica. The sequence goes on along the minus strand of NZ_CP007511.1, from coordinate 3,471,665 downwards.
GCCATCTGCACGGCATCTGGGAATTCAAGGCGCTGGGTGAGCAGGCCTGCAAGATCAGCCTCGATCTGCGCTTCGATTACGCCGGCCCGGTGGTGAAAATGGCGCTGGGGCCGTTGTTCACCCAGGCTGCCAATACGCTCGTCGATGCGTTCTGCGAAAGGGCCAAGCAGCTTTATGGATAAGCCTGTTGCCATCGAAGTCGTCTATGCGCTGGCCGACAAGCAGCGCTTGCTCCGGCTCACCGTGCCGCAGGGAACCAGTGTGCGCCAGGCGGCGTTGGCCTCCGGCATGCAGGCGCATTTCCCCGGGCTGGACCTGGCCGCTGCGCCGCTTGGCATTTTCGGCAAGGCAGTGCCGAAGCCCGACGAGCGGCTGGTGGAGGAGGGCGATCGTGTCGAGATCTATCGACCGCTGATCGCCGACCCCAAGGAAGTCCGCAAGCAGCGCGCCGCGAAGGCGGCGAAGAAGCAGGCCGACGCCGCCGAGCCGGACACGGCCGGCTAAGCGGCCAGCGGCAGGCTTCACGGCGACCATGCAGGCCGGTTGCCCGGCCCCTGGCGCGCCGATCAGGGCATGACCACTTCGATGACGCCATTGGCATTCAGGGTGATCTGACGGCTGCCCGCTTCGATCTCCGGCATGGATTCGGCATCCATCATCGCGGCCTTCATGCGTGGCCCGCGCAGCGGCTGGAAGTTGCCGCCACCGTCGAGGCTGAGACTCACCAGCCGGTAATCCTTGCCGCCCAGTGCCTCGGTAGCCAGCTGGGCGCGTGCGCGGAACGCCGCGACGGCCTCCTTGAGCAGGGCGTCTTCGGTCTTCTGGGCAACGGCATCGGAGACGCTGAACTGCATGTCGGCCATTTTCAGGCTTTGCATCAGATCGGCGGTCAGCTTGGACAGCGCTGCGAAGTCACCGCTTTCCAGGCGGATTTCCGCACGCTCGCGCCAACCGACTATGCGTTGGCCCTTTTCCTCGTAGACCGGATAACTGCTGCGATTGCCCTGGCTGACCGTCACGCCCTTGGCCTGCCGCGCCCGTTGCAGCGCCTCGTTCAGCGTGCGGGTCGTCTCGCCCGCCAACTGCGCCGGATCGCTGTGCTGGCTTTCGGTGTAGAGCGTGACCTGCATCCGGTCGTGCGGCACTTCCTGGCTGACCTCGGCACGCAGCGATACCTGGTTGTAGCGCTGGTCGTCGGCCAGGGCCTGGGCGCTGGCGAACAGACTCAGGCATGCCAGCAGGGTCATGCTGTGAGAGACTCGCTTGAACATTGGTTGCTCCTCGAACGGACAAATAGGGATAAGAGCGATGAATGTAACCGGCTCTGGCCGTTTGCACAGTGATTCCGTGCGTCCTGTTGCCGCACGGGAGTCGGCGAATTGGCGGCTTCGTTATACTCGCCGGATCCTTGGAGATTCCATGTATTCGTCCGTTCAGCTGCTGTCGGCCAGCCGCGAAAACCTGCGGCTCCTGATCCTGATCAGAATCCTTGTGCTCGCCGCGCAGTCCGGTGCGGTGGGCATCGCCTATGCGACGCAGTTGCTGCCCCTGCCCTGGTTGGCGCTCGGTATCACCCTGGGGCTGTCGGCGCTGCTCTGTGTCGGCACGGCCCTGCGGCTGCGGGGCCCCTGGCCGGTCACCGAGCTGGAGTATGCGGTGCATCTGGGCTGCGACCTGCTGATCCACAGTGCCTTGCTGTACTACTCCGGCGGTTCGACCAACCCCTTCGTTTCCTATTACCTGGTGCCGCTGACCATCGCGGCGGCGACCTTGCCCTGGCTGTACTCGATCGTGCTTTCGGGCTTCGCCCTGGCCGGCTACACCGCGATGCTCATCTGGTACGACCCGTTGCTGCTCGAGCCTGCCGAGCGCGCCACGTTGCAGGTGTACGGGATGTGGCTGAGCTTCGCCCTGGCGGCGGCGCTGATCACCTTCTTTGTCGCGCGCATGGCCGAACAGCTGCGGCAGCAGGCCCAGCTGCAGGCCCAGCGGCGCGAGGAGAGCCTGCGCGACCAGCAGCTGCTGGCGGTAGCGACCCAGGCTGCCGGCGCAGCGCACGAGCTCGGTACCCCGTTGGCGACGATGAGCGTCCTGCTCAAGGAGTTGCGTCAGGAATACAAGGAACCGCAGCTCAACGAGGATCTGGGGCTGCTGCAGTCGCAGGTACAGCTGTGCAAGGAAAGTCTGCAGCAGCTGGTGCGCGCTGCCGAGGCCGATCGTCGCCAGGCTGTCCAGGAACAGACCGCCAAGGAATGGGTCGACAGCGTGCTGCAGCGCTGGCATCTGATGCGCCCGGAGGCGACCTATCGCTTCCAGTGCCTGGGCAAGGGCAGTGCGCCGCGCCTGATGCCGGCGGCCGATCTCAGTCAGTCACTGCTCAATCTGCTGAACAACGCCACCGATGCGTCCCCGGATGATCTGGACATTCGTCTGGATTGGGATGCGCAGTGGATCAAGCTGACCATTCGTGACCACGGTGCCGGTGTCCCGCTGGCGATCGCCGAGCAGATCGGCCGGCCCTTCATCACCACCAAGGGCAAGGGCTTCGGCCTCGGGCTGTTTCTCAGCCAGGCCAGCGTGACCCGTGCTGGCGGTACCGTGAAACTCTACAACCATGAAGAAGGTGGCACACTGACCGAGCTGCGCCTGCCGCACGGTATGCTGCGCAGCTGACTTCAGTCGTTCAAGCGGAGGAATAGACATGACCGACGAGTTGCAGCAAGAGGGCGAGGAGCAACCTCATCTGCTTCTGGTGGATGACGATCCGACATTCACCCGCGTCATGGCGCGGGCCATGAGCCGCCGCGGTCTGCGCGTGAGCATCGCCGGTTCGGCGGACGAGGGGCTGGCGATGGCTCGCCAGGACGTTCCCGATTACGCGGTGCTCGATCTGAAGATGGACGGTGACTCGGGGCTGGTACTGCTGCCCAAGCTGCTTGAAGTCGATCCGGAAATGCGCGTACTGATCCTTACCGGCTATTCCAGCATCGCGACGGCGGTTGAGGCCATCAAGCGCGGTGCATGCAACTATCTGTGCAAGCCGGCCGATGCCGATGATGTGCTCGCCGCGCTGCTATCGCAGCATGCCGACCTCGACAGCCTGGTGCCGGAAAACCCGATGTCGGTCGATCGATTGCAGTGGGAGCACATCCAGCGCGTGCTCAGCGAACACGACGGCAACATCTCCGCTACGGCGCGCGCCCTCGGCATGCACCGGCGGACCTTGCAGCGCAAACTGCAAAAGCGCCCGGTACGCCGCTGAGCCGAGCCGCCGTCGAGCTCACGGAGCCGCTGGTGCCGTGGGCCGGATGCTTTAACATGCCGGGTTTCGCTCGATCCCAGGCCCCGGCATGTCTCTTGTCCTGCAGACCCTGAACGTCACCGCTCCGGTTTTCGCGATGCTCTTTCTCGGCGTCGTCCTGCGCCGGCTGGGCTGGATCGACGCCGTCTTCATCAACACGGCGTCGGCGTTGGTGTTCAAGGCAACGATGCCGACGCTGCTGTTCATCTCCATCATCGAGGCCGACCTGAGTGCTGCGCTGCAGCCGCGGGTGTTGATCTACTTCGCCCTGGCCACGCTGGCGACGTTCTTGCTGGCCTGGGGCTGGGCGATGCTGCGCTGCCCCCGGGCCGACCGTGGCGTCTACGTGCAGGGCGCGTTTCGCGGCAACAACGGCATCGTCGGCCTGGCCCTGGCCAGCAGCCTCTATGGTGATTACGGTCTGTCGCTCGGTGGGGTGCTGGCGGGCCTGGTGATTCTGCTCTACAACAGCCTTTCGGCGGTGGTGCTTGCGATCTACAACCCCGCCGGGCGGACCGATGTGCGTTCCATTCTCGGCAGTATCCTGCGCAATCCGCTGATCATCGGTGTGGTGGCAGCCATGCCGTTCGCCTACTGGCAGGTCGCGCTGCCCGGCTGGCTGATGACCAGTGCCGGCTACTTCGCCAAGATGACGCTGCCGCTGGCGCTGATCTGTATCGGCGGCACCCTGACGCTCGAGGCGCTACGCGAGCGCAATGGCATGGCGCTCAGTTCGAGCCTGATGAAGATGGTCTGGCTACCGCTGGTTGCCACGCTCGGTGCCTGGGCGTGCGGTCTGCGTGGCCCTGAGCTGGGCATCCTGTTCCTCTATTTTGCCAGCCCGACGGCAGCGGCCAGTTTTGTCATGGCCCGCGCGGTCAATGCCAATGCCCAGTTGGCGGCCGCGATCATCGTGATCACCACGCTGATCGCGGCACTGACGATCAACCTCGGCCTGCTGCTGTTGCGCTGGCTCGGCTGGATCTAGCCGGGCCAACGCCTGCAGCGGGCCGGGGCGCGCCCGGTCGGTCAGGCCTGCTGGCGCTTCCAGGCGCGTGCGGCGATCACCAGAATCGTGACCGCCGTCAGCGGCAGCACATAGCCGAGCATGGCTTCGCCAAAGGTCTCGGCGAACGGTCGGCCGGTGTTGGCCAGCACCAGGTAGGCGGTGTAGGCGATGTAATAGCCAAGGAACAACAGGCCTTCCCAGCGGCGGATGCAGTAGCCGGCGAAGAAGATCGGCAGACAGGCCAGGGCGACGCCGATCATCACCGGGAAATCGAATGCCAGCGCGGCATCGGACACCTTGATCAGCGTTGGCGAGACCAGCGAGGCCAGGCCCAGCACGCAGAGCAGGTTGAAGAGGTTGCTGCCGACGATGTTGCCGACCGCAATGTCGCGCTCGCCGCGAATCGCCGCCAGGATCGAGGTTGCCAACTCCGGCAGCGAGGTGCCGATGGCGATCACGGTCAGGCCGATCACCAGCTCCGACAGGCCCAGCGCCCGGGCCAGGGCCACGGCGCCCTCGACGAGGAAGTTCGAACCGGTCACCAGCAGGACCAGGCCGGCGATCACCAGGCCGGCGTTGATCAGGCTGGCATGCGGCTTGGCCGTTTCTTCTAGGCCGAACTCCTTGGCGAACTCGTCGTCCGCCGGTGCGTTGTTGCGCCGGCTGCTGACGATCAGAAAGCCCGTGTAGGCCAGCACGCAGAGAAACAGCACGGCGCCGTCGATGCGGCTCAGCGCGCCATCCCAGGCCAGCGCATAGGTCAGCAGGCTGGCGCCGATCATGAGCGGCACGTCCAGACGGATCAGCTGGCGCGAGACCACCAGCGGCGCGACCGCGGCAGTCAGGCCGAGAATCAGCAGTACGTTGGCGATGTTGCTGCCCACGACGTTGCCAATGGCAATGTCGCCGCTGCCGTTCCAGGCTGCCTGGACGCTCACCGCCGTTTCCGGTGCGCTGGTACCAAAGGCGACCACGGTCAGGCCGATGATCAGCGGCGAGATACCGAACTGGGCGGCCAGGCGCGCGGCGCCGCGAACCAGTACCTCGGCGCCGGCCACGAGCAGCACCAGGCCTGCGGCGAGGTAAACGAAGGTCATCAGGGTCATCGAAGGCTCCGAAGAGTAGGAAATCAGTGCCGGCGTCGCCAGGCGCGCAGAAAGATCACTGTTAGGGTCACGGCGGTCAAGGGCAATACGTACCAAGTCATTGCATGGCGGAACAGGTCCAGGGCGCCGAGACCGACCGCGAAGAGCACGAGGTACAGGCAGTAAGCCAGGTAGTAGGCGAAGAACAGCAGGCCTTCCCAGCGGTTGATGCGGTAGCCCGAGAAAAAGATCGGCAGGCAGGCGGCGAACACCGACAACATGACCGGGAAGTCGAATGCCAGCGCGTTGGGCGAAATCGACAGGCCGGCTGGCGAGGCCAGCGCAGCCGAGCCCAGCACCAGCGTCAGGTTATAGACGCAGCTCCCGATGGCGTTGCCGACGGCGATGTCGCGTTCGCCGCGCCAGACGGCCAGCGCTGAAGTGGCCAGCTCCGGGAGGGAGGTGCCGACCGCGACCACGGTCAGGCCGATCACCAGTTCCGAAAGGCCGAAGGCGCGGGCAAGTTCGGCTGCACCTTCGATCAGCAGTTTCGAGCCGCCGATCAGCAGGCCGAGGCCGATCAGGATAAGAACCAACTGGCGCACCCGCCGAGGCGCCTTGGCGCTAGACGCGTCGCTCGGCTCGCGGGCAGTGTGGTTCTCGCGCCAGGCGGCGACCACCAGAAACGCCGTGTAGACGACCAGCCCCAGCAGCAGTACGACGCCTTCGGCCCGGCCCAACTGGCCGTTGCGCGCCAGCAGATAGGTCAGTGCACCGGTGCCGAGCAGCACCGGAACGTCCAGCCGTATCAGCTGACGCGAGACATGCAGCGGGGCGATCATGGCGCACAGGCCAAGCACCAGAAGGATGTTGGCGATGTTGCTGCCCAGCGCATTGCCGACGGCCATGTCGCCACGCCCGGACAGGGCCGCCTGCAGGCTGATGGCGGTCTCCGGCGAGCTGGTGCCGAGGGCGACGATCGTCAGGCCGACGATCAGCGGCTTCACGCCGAGGCCCAGCGCCAGCCGCGATGCGCCGCGCACCAGGGCTTCGGCGCCGACGAAAAGCAGGATCAGGCCAGCGACGAGATAGGCGAGAACTAGCGGTGACACCAGGTGCTTTCCCCCGTGAGCTGCAACGCAGCTGAGCCGGCCGCCGGCTGCCGGTTCATGGCAGGGTTTCGAGGCGAACCGGCGCGATGCCGTCCTCGATCATGCCGAGCTGTGCGGCGGCCGCGCGCGACAGGTCGATGATGCGGCCACGGCGGTAGGGGCCGCGGTCGTTGATGCGGACGACGACCTGGCGGCCGTTGTCGAGGTTGGTAACCCGCACGCGCGTGCCGAAGGGCAGGGAGCGATGCGCGGCGACCAGCGCCTGTTGATCGTGCGCCTCGCCGCTGGCCGTCTTCTGGCCATGGTGCATGCGGGCGTAGAACGAGGCCTTGCCGCGCTGTGTGAAACGTTGCCGCTGTTCCTGCCCTTGCTTGTCCGGCGCAGGCGCCGATGGGCGCTCGGCGCAGCCGACGGCCAGCAGGGTGAACAGCAGGAGGGTCAGCAGCCGACCGTTGAACATCTGGGTGATCCTTGCCTCGAGCAGGCTGCAGTGCCGCCGTCACCGAGAGGCGGTGGCGGCACGGCCTTGGATGGCAGCCGGCCGCCCCGGGCGGTCGGCTGTTCTGCTCAGCCTTCGAGTTTTTTCTTCAGCAATTGGTTCACCTGGCCGGGATTAGCCTTGCCCTTGGAGGCCTTCATCGCTTGCCCGACGAAGAAGCCGAACATCTTGCCGCGCTTGGCTTCGTCGCTGGCGCGGTACTGTTCGACCTGGGCGGCATTGGCAGCCAGCACCTCGTCGAGCATCGCCTCGATGGCACCCGAGTCGGTGACCTGCTTGAGCCCCTTGCTCTCGATGATCGCGTCGGCAGAGTGGCCTTCGCCGTTGGCCAGGGCCTCGAAGACCATCTTGGCGATCTTGCCGCTGATGGTGTCGTCCTTGATACGCAGGATCAGCCCGCCGAGCTGCTCGGCGGATACCGGCGACTGCTCGATCTCCAGGCCGTCCTTGTTCAGCAGGCTGGACAGCTCGCCCATCACCCAGTTGGCCGCCAGCTTGGCGTCACCGCAGGTCTGCTGCACCTGCTCGAAGTAGTCGGCGAGCTCGCGGCTGGCCGAGAGCACGCTGGCGTCGTAGGCAGAGAGGCCGAATTCGCGTTCGAAGCGCTCGCGCTTCTGGGTCGGCAGCTCCGGCAGTTCGGCGCGAAGACGTTCCAGATAACTGCGCTCGATGACCACCGGCAGCAGGTCGGGGCAGGGGAAGTAGCGGTAGTCGTTGGCTTCTTCCTTGCTGCGCATGGAGCGCGTTTCGTCCTTGTTCGGGTCGTACAGGCGGGTTTCCTGAACGACCTGGCCGCCGTCCTCGAGCAGGTCGATCTGCCGCTGGATCTCGTGGTTGATCGCCTTTTCGATGAAGCGGAACGAGTTGACGTTCTTGATCTCGGCCCGGGTACCGAAGGCGGCCTGGCCCTTTGGTCGCACCGAGACGTTGCAGTCGCAGCGCAGCGAGCCTTCGGCCATGTTGCCGTCACAGATGCCCAGGTAGCGCACCAGCGCATGGATCGCCTTGACGTAGGCGACCGCCTCCTTGGCCGAGCGGATATCCGGCTCCGAGACGATCTCCAGCAACGGTGTGCCGGCGCGGTTGAGGTCGATGCCGGTCATGCCGTGGAAGTCTTCGTGCAGGCTCTTGCCGGCGTCCTCTTCCAGATGCGCACGGGTGATGCCGATGCGCTTGACCGTGCCGTCTTCGAGGGTGATGTCCAGATGCCCCTTGCCGACGATGGGGTGGTCCATCTGGCTGGTCTGGTAGCCCTTGGGCAGGTCCGGGTAGAAGTAGTTCTTGCGCGCGAAGACGTTGCGCTCACCGATCTCGGCGTCGATCGCCAGGCCAAACATGCAGGCCATGCGCACGGCGTTCTCGTTGAGCACCGGCAGCACGCCGGGCATGCCCAGATCGATCAGGCTGGCCTGGGTGTTGGGCTCGGCGCCAAAGGTGGTGGCGCTGCCGGAGAAGATCTTCGAGCGGGTGCTGAGCTGGGCATGAATCTCCAGCCCGATGACGGTTTCCCATTGCATCATCTGTTTCCTCAGAATCCGGCCGGAGCGCGGGTGTGCCAGTCGGTGACCTGCTGGTACTGGTGCGCGACGTTGAGCAGGCGGGCCTCCTGGAAGTACGGCGCCAGCAGCTGCACGCCGACGGGCAGGCCGTCGATGAAGCCGGCCGGCATCGACAGGCCGGGAATGCCCGCCAGGTTGGCGGTGATGGTGTAGATGTCTTCGAGATAGGCCGAGACCGGGTCGGCGTTTTTCTCACCGAGCTTCCAGGCCAGGTTCGGGGTGGTCGGCCCGAGGATCACGTCGACTTCCTCAAAGGCGCTGACGAAGTCGTTCTTGACCAGTCGGCGGATCTGCTGTGCCTTGATGTAGTAGGCGTCGTAGTAGCCGGCTGAGAGGGCGTAGGTGCCGACCATGATGCGGCGCTTGACCTCGTCGCCGAAGCCCTCGGCGCGCGAGCGCTTGTAGAGGTCGGTGAGGTCCGCCGGGTTCTCGCAGCGGTAGCCGAAACGCACGCCATCGAAGCGCGACAGGTTGGAGCTGGCCTCGGCCGGGGCGATCACATAATAGGAAGGGATCGCGTGCTGCGTGTTCGGCAGGCTGATGTCCTTGACCGTGGCGCCGAGCTTCTTCAGTTCCTCGACTACGGCCAGCACTGCGCTGGCGATCTTCGGGTCCAGGCCCTCGCCGAAGTACTCCTTCGGCAGGCCGATGCGCAGCCCGGTCAGCGGCCGGCCCAGCGCGGCCAGATAGTCGTCGAGCGGCTGATCGACACTGGTCGAATCCTTCGGATCGAAACCGGCCATGCTGCCGAGCAGCAGGGCGCAGTCCTCGGCGCTGCGCGCCATCGGGCCGCCCTGGTCGAGACTCGACGCGTAGGCGATCATGCCCCAGCGCGAAACGCGGCCATAGGTGGGCTTGAGGCCGGTGAGGTTGGTCAGCGCGGCGGGCTGGCGTATCGAGCCGCCGGTGTCGGTGCCGGTGGCGGCGGGCACCAGGCGCGCGGCAATCGCGGCGGCCGAACCGCCGGACGAACCGCCCGGTACACGCGACAGGTCCCAGGGGTTCTTCACTGCGCCGTAATGACTGGACTCGTTGGCTGAGCCCATGGCGAACTCGTCCAGGTTGGTCTTGCCCAGGGTGACCGCACCAGCGGCTGCGAGCTTCTCGACCACGCTGGCGTCGTAGGGTGCGGCGAAGTTGTCGAGCATCTTCGAGCCGCAGCTGGTGCGGATGCCCTTGGTGCAGAACAGGTCCTTGTGCGCGATGGGCGCGCCGAGCAGGGCGTCATTCTCGCCGGCAGCGCGGCGGGCGTCGGCCGCGCGGGCCTGTGCCAGAGCCAGTTCCTCGGTGACGGTAATGAAGCTGTTGATCTGCGGATCGAGGCGGGCGATGCGGTCCAGCAGACCGCGGGTCAGCTCCTCGGCGGAGAACTGTCGCTCGTTCAGGCCGCGAGCGATCTCGGCAAGGCTCAGTTGGTGCATGTCGGCTTCCTTTATCACTCGATGACCCGCGGGACCAGATACAGGCCGTTCTCCACCGCCGGAGCGATGGCCTGGTAATCGTCGCGATGGTTCGCCTCGGTGACCTCGTCGGCGCGCAGGCGCTGAGTCGTTTCCAGCGGGTGGGCCAGTGGCTCGACCCCGCTGGTGTCGACTGCCTGCATGCGGTCGATCAGGCCAAGGATGTTGTTCAGCGTTTCGGTAGTGCGGGGCAGGTCGTTCTCGGCCAGGCCCAGGCGGGCCAGGTGAGCGATCTTTTCCACCTCGGAGCGTTCAATCGCCATCGGGTCTCTCCAGCGCAAAGCGAATCGGGGGCGAAGCCTGCCGCGCGGCCTCTGGAGGGGCGGCAACAGGGCTTTCGGCATCCGGCAAAGGCGGCAATGGTACATGCCGGAGCCGCTTCCCGGTAGCGCGTGGGGCGGGACGTGGCGCAGCGGCAGATGCGCTTTTCGCCGATTGGTGCACACCCGCTCGGCGCTGCGCCGAATCGCGCCTTGCCCTGACCTGATGCCGTTGTTAGAGTTTGCGGCAATTTTTTCCCCACGCGTTTGCCCCAAGGGCCCTTCTCCAATGTTCAAGAAACTGCGTGGCATGTTTTCCAGCGATCTGTCGATCGACCTGGGCACTGCCAATACCCTTATTTACGTGCGCGATCGCGGCATCGTCCTGGACGAGCCGTCGGTGGTCGCCATTCGCAGCCACGGCAATCAGAAAAGCGTCGTGGCTGTCGGCACCGAGGCCAAGCGCATGCTGGGCCGTACCCCGGGCAACATCAACGCCATCCGCCCGATGAAGGATGGCGTCATCGCCGACTTCAGCGTCTGCGAAAAAATGCTGCAGTACTTCATCAACAAGGTGCATGAGAACAGCTTCCTGCAACCGTCGCCGCGCGTGCTGATCTGCGTGCCGTGCAAGTCGACCCAGGTCGAGCGTCGGGCGATCCGCGAATCGGCACTGGGTGCGGGCGCGCGTGAAGTGTTCCTCATCGAGGAACCGATGGCGGCCGCCATCGGCGCCGGGCTGCCGGTCGACGAGGCGCGCGGGTCGATGGTCGTCGATATCGGCGGCGGCACCACCGAGATCGCGCTGATCTCCCTCAACGGTGTGGTCTACGCCGAATCCGTGCGCGTCGGCGGCGACCGGTTCGACGAGGCCATCGTCACCTATGTGCGCCGCAACTACGGCAGCCTGATCGGTGAATCCACCGCCGAGCGCATCAAGCAGGAAATCGGTACGGCCTTCCCCGGTGGCGAACTGCGCGAAGTCGATGTGCGTGGCCGCAACCTGGCCGAAGGCGTACCGCGCAGCTTCACTCTGAATTCCAACGAGGTGCTCGAGGCGCTGCAGGAGTCGCTGGCGACCATCGTCCAGGCGGTCAAGAGCGCACTGGAACAGTCGCCGCCGGAGCTGGCCTCGGACATCGCCGAGCGCGGCCTGGTGCTGACCGGCGGCGGCGCGCTGCTGCGAGACCTCGACAAGCTGCTCGCGCAGGAAACCGGCCTGCCGGTGATCGTCGCCGAGGAGCCGCTGACCTGCGTTGCGCGTGGCGGTGGCCGAGCGCTGGAGATGATGGATCGTCATGCCATGGACCTGCTCTCCACCGAGTGAGTCCCGCAGTCGTTTCCCGGCGACAAGCCGGAGGGCCGCCCCGCGACCTTCCGGCTTGTCGCGTTTTGGTATCTAGCCCGGCATCCGTGAGGTATCGATATTAAGCCGCTCTTCGCCAAAGGACCTTCGCTCGGTGTGCGCCTGCTGGTGCTGACCGTGGTTTGCGTCGCGCTGATGGTGGTGGATGCGCGCTTCGATACGCTCAAGCCGGTACGCAGCCAGCTCGGGCTCGCCTTGACGCCGTTCTACTGGCTCGCCGACCTGCCGGTGCGCGCCTGGAACACCGCGACCCAGCAGCTGACCAGCACCAGCGAACTGATGGCCGAGAACGAACGGCTCAAGGCCGAGGCACTGCTGATGCAGCGCCGCCTGCAGAAGCTGGCCATGCTGACCGAACAGAATGTGCGTCTGCGCGAATTGCTCAACTCGGCGGCGCTGGTCGATGACCGGGTGCTGGTGGCGGAGCTGATCGGGCTCGATCCGAACCCCTTCACGCATCGGCTGCTCATCGACAAGGGCGAAAAGGACGGTGTCTTTCTCGGTCAGCCGGTGCTCGATGCCAGCGGGCTGATGGGGCAGGTGGTCGAGGTCATGCCCTATGCCGCGCGCGTGCTGCTGATCACCGACGTCACCCATAGCATCCCGGTGCAGGTCAATCGCAACGGGCTGCGCGCGATCGCCGTAGGTACCGGCGACCCGGACTACCTGGAGCTGCGCCATGTCGCGGACACCGCCGACATCAAGGAGGGTGATCTGCTGGTCAGCTCCGGGCTGGGTCAGCGCTTTCCCAGCGGCTATCCGGTGGCCCAGGTGAAGGAGGTGGTGCGCGACTCCGGCCAGCCATTCGCCATCGTCCGTGCGACCCCCACTGCAATGCTCAACCGCAGCCGCTATCTGCTCCTGGTGTTCAGTGATGCGCGCAGCCCGGAGGAACGCTCGGCGGCTGCGGCGCAGGCCGAAGTTGAGGCCGAGGCCGGGCGTCGCGAAGGGGGTGGCGGCGATCAGCCTGCGCCTGCGCCTGAGGCGAGCCCGGCTGCAGCCGCGGCCGAACCGGACGAGGAGGGTGCGCAGCAATGATCGTGCGCCCGCGCAATGGCTGGGTGATCTGGCTGACCCTGATCATCGCCCTGGTACTCAGCATCGTGCCGATGCCGGCCAGTGCCGAGCTTGGCCGCCCGCTGTGGCTCGGCATGGTGATCGCCTACTGGGCGCTGGTGCTGCCGCATCGTGGCGGCATGGGCGCGGCTTTCTGCGCCGGGCTCGCGCTCGACGTGCTGGCCGGCACGCTGCTTGGGCAGAACGGCCTGCCGCTGATTCTGGTGGCCTTTCTCGTGCTGAGCCTGCAGCAGCGCCTGCGCATGTTTCCGCTCTGGCAGCAGAGCATGGTGCTCCTGGTGGTACTGGGTATCGCACAGCTGGTGCAGTTGTGGCTCAACACGCTTACTGGCAACCGGCCACCGACGCTGCTGTTCCTGATTCCGGTGCCGATCAGTGCGCTGCTCTGGCCGTGGCTGTTCGTCGCGCTGCAGTGGCTGCGCCGGCGCTTCGACGTCGCCTGAGGCGGGCGCTCCCGTTCCGCTCCGGCGGTGTCGCAGATTAGGCCGGGCCTGGCTTGCGCCGCGCTTTTCGTCACTGCGCCGATATGCGACTCTGCGGCTTATTTGCACAAGGACCAGGCATGGGCGCGCTGTTTCTCGCCTCCGCATCACCCCGTCGCCGTGAACTGCTACAGCAGATCGGCGTCCCGTTTTCCTTGCTGGCGGTCAGCATCGACGAAACCCCTCAGCCCGGCGAGTCGCCCGAGGCCTACGTGCAGCGCCTGGCATTGGGCAAGGCGCGGGCCGGCCTGGCGCTTCTGGATCACACGAACGGCTGCGTGCTGGGGGCCGACACCAGTGTCGTTCTGGATGGCCGCATTCTCGGCAAGCCGGCCGATCGGGACGAGGGGCTGGCAATGCTGCTGGCCTTGTCCGGTCGCAGCCACCGTGTGCTGACTGCCGTTGCGCTGGCGCAGCATGATCGCCACGAAGTACGCCTGGTCGCCAGCGAGGTCGAGTTTCGCCCGATCGGCCGTGCCGAGGCCGAGGCCTACTGGGCCAGTGGCGAGCCATGCGACAAGGCTGGCGGCTACGGTATCCAGGGCTGGGGCGCGGTATTCGTCAGCCGGCTGTCCGGCAGCTATTCGGCGGTCGTCGGCCTGCCGCTGTGCGAGACGGCCCAGCTGCTCGATACCTTCGGTCTGCCACGCTGGTGCCAGGCCGCGACATAGAGCCTGCCCGGCACCGCGCCGGCAGCTAGAATGCCCTGCATCAAGCCCTTTTCCCTTGCACTCGCCCCGGACATAACAATGAGCGAAGAAATCCTGATGAACATCACGCCGATGGAGTCGCGCGTGGCGGTGGTGGAAAACGGCGTGTTGCAGGAGGTGCATGTCGAACGCACCCAGCGGCGCGGGATCGTCGGCAATATCTACAAGGGCAAGGTTGTGCGTGTGCTGCCGGGCATGCAGGCGGCGTTCGTCGACATCGGCCTGGACCGGGCCGCTTTCATTCATGCCTCGGAAATTTCCAGTCGCGAGGGCAATGCGGTCGAGCCGATCAATGCGCTGGTGCATGAAGGGCAGAGCCTGGTGGTCCAGGTGACGAAGGACCCCATCGGCACCAAGGGCGCGCGGCTGACCACGCAGCTGTCGATTCCGTCGCGCTATCTGGTGTACATGCCGCGCACCAGCCACGTCGGCATTTCCCTGCGCATCGAGGACGAGGGCGAGCGTGAGCGGCTCAAGCAGGTTGTCGCCGAATGCGTCGCGGCCGAGGGTATCCAGGAGGCCGGCGGGTTCATTCTGCGCACGGCGGCCGAGGGCGCCGGCAAGGACGAGATCCTCATGGACATCCGCTACCTGCGCCGGCTGTGGGAGCAGATAGCCGGGCAGATGAAGACGGCCTCGGCGCCTTCGCTGATCTACGAGGACCTGGCACTGGCGATGCGCACCTTGCGTGACCTGGTCAACCCACGGATCGAGAAGATCCGCATTGATTCACGCGAGAACTTCCAGAAGGTCACCCAGTTCGTCGGCGAGCTCATGCCCGAGCTGGGCGACCGCCTGGAGCACTACCCGGGCGAACGGCCGATCTTCGACCTGTATGGTGTCGAGGACGAGATCCAGAAGGCCCTCGAGCGCAAGGTGATGCTCAAGTCCGGCGGCTACCTGATCATCGACCCGGCCGAGGCGATGACGACCATCGACGTCAATACCGGCGCCTTTGTCGGCCATCGCACCCTCGAGGAGACAATCTTCAAGACCAACCTCGAGGCGGCCACGGCGATTGCCCGCCAGCTTCGGCTGCGCAACATCGGCGGCATCATCATCATCGACTTCATCGACATGGAAGACGAGGAGCACCGCCGCCAGGTATTGCGCACGCTGGAGAAGCAGCTCGAGCGCGATCACGCCAAGACCAACATCATCGGCATCACGGAACTGGGCCTCGTGCAGATGACCCGCAAGCGGACCCGTGAAAGCCTCGAGCAGGTGCTGTGCGAGCCCTGCCTGGCCTGCCAGGGGCGCGGCAAGCTGAAGACCGCCGAAACCGTTTGTTATGAGATCTTCCGCGAAATCCTGCGCGAAGCCCGCGCCTATCAGGCCGAGGGCTATCGGGTGCTGGCCAACCAGAAGGTCATCGACCGCCTGCTCGACGAAGAGTCGGGCAATGTCGCCGATCTCGAAGCGTTCATCGGCCGCTCCATCAAATTCCAGGTCGAAAGCATGTACTCGCAGGAGCAGTACGACGTGGTGCTGCTCTGAGCGGGTGCGGCATGTCCCTTGAACGAAGAGACCGCTGGAGCCGGACCGCATGAAAGGGGCCGCGGGATTGCTTGGTGGACTGTTGCACCGCCTGTTCGGCGTCACCGCCGGCCTGCTGGTACTGGCTGCGCTGTACGTCGCGCTAGGCCGGCAGCTGGTGCCGCTGGTGGCCGAGTACCGTCAGGAGGTCGAGGCTCGGGTCGAGCAGGCGATCGGAATGCCTGTGGCCATCGGCCGGCTGGAAGGCGCCTGGCAGGGCTTTGCCCCGCAGATGCTGGCGCATGACGTGGTGCTTGGCGACGGTGCGGCCGCCGTGCGGCTGGATCGGCTGATCCTGGTCCCCGACATCGCCGAATCGCTGCTCGCGCGCCAGCCGATACTGCGTTCGCTGACACTCGTCGGGCTTCACCTTGGCCTGGTGGAAGGCCGCGATGGCGGTTGGGCGGTCAAGGGGCTGCCGCAGCGCAGCCAGGGTCCTGCTCCGGATATCGAGCGGATCCTGCGCGGGCTGCAGGCGGTGCGTCTGCTGGCCCTGGAAGACAGTCAGGTCACCTTCGAGCCCGCCGGTGGGCCCGTAGCGACGCTCAGCTACGTGGCGCTCGCGCTGCGCAGCAGTGCAGATGACTGGCGCCTGGATGGACGTACGGTTCTGCCCGACGGACAGACGCTGAGCCTCGCGCTGCGCGCGCGCGGGAAGGCTTCAGCCTGGCGCGAGGCTGAGGCCGACCTGTACCTGAGCCTGCCACAGAGCGACTGGGCCGCCTGGCTGCCGAAGCGCTCCGTCGGCGACTGGCAACTGCAGGCTCTGCAGGCCGGTGGCGAGCTCTGGGCGCGCTGGGAGCGGGGTGGGCTGGCGCGCGCTGCGGCGCGTCTGAACGCGGCGCACCTGGTCGCTGGCTACCAGGCGCGTGCATCCGTGGTGCTCGACGATCTGGCGGCCGATCTCTATGTCGACCGGCAGGCCGATGGCGACTACCGCCTGCAGGCCGAGCGCTTGTCGTTCGACCTCGGGGAACAGCGCCTGGCAGAGACGCGCCTGGTCGTTCAGCGCGGTGCGGCTTCCGGAGACTGGGCGCTGCGTATCGATCGTCTGCAGGTCGCGCCGCTGGCAGCTCTGGCGCAGGCGCTGGCACCGCTGCCGGAGGCCGGGCTGGAATCACTGAACGCGCTTGCGCCGCAGGGCACGCTGCAGGATGTGCGGGTGGCGTTTCGCCCCGGACGAAGCGATGAGGAGCGGCTGCGCTATTCCGCTCGACTCGATGACATCCGCATTGGCGACCATCATTGGATTCCCGCGGTAGAGCACGCCTCCGGTACGGTGAGTGGTACGCAATACCGGGGACAGTTGCGCCTCGACAGCCGAGACTTCAGCCTGCAGTTGGCACCGCTGTTCCCCGAAGCATGGGCGTATCGCCAGGCGCGCGGAACGCTTTCCTGGCGGCTCGACGAGGAGGCCCTGACCCTCGTTGGCTCGGCGCTGCAACTGGAAGGTGAGGAGGGGCGCCTGGCCGGCGACTTCCTGATCCGCCTGCGACGCGACCCGGCGGCCGAGGACTATATGGACTTGCGCGTCGGGCTCAGTGACGGCGACGCGCGTTTCGCCGGTAAATACCTGCCGAGCCGCTCGCCGGCATTGAGCCCCGCCCTGAAGGATTGGCTGGAGCAGGCCATCCGCGGCGGCACCATCGAACAGGGCTATTTTCTCTATCAGGGCGCGCTCAATCGGGGTGCGCCCGCCGAAGCGCGAAGCATGGGTCTGTACTTCAAGGTGCACGACGCGGAGCTGGCGTATCGGCCGGGCTGGCCGGCCCTGCGCGGCGGCCGGGGCGAGGTACTGATCGAGGATTCCGGGATACGGGTTCGTCTCGCCGAAGGGCAGATCCTCGACAGTCAGGTGCGCGACGTTCGCGCCAGCATTCCGCGTGAGGTCGATGGGCCGCTGCAACTGGCGATCCAGGGGGCCGTCACCAGCAGCGTGGCCGATGCGCTGACGCTGTTGCGCGATGCACCGATGGGAACGCAGGCGCTGTTCGCCGGCTGGCAGGGTGAGGGGCGCCTGGAAGGCCAGCTGGACCTGCAGATCCCGCTGGCGCAGGGCGGCAAGCCACGGGTGGCGGTCGACTTCCATAGCGAAGAGGCGCGGTTGAGCATTCCGCAACCCGCGCTGGCCTTCGACCAGCTGAGTGGCAGTTTCCGTTACGACAGCGAACGTGGATTCAGCGCCGAGCGCTTTTCGGCGCAGGCCTTCGGCCGTTCAGTGCGCGGTCGTGCGGTTGCTACCGGCAGCTCCGGCGCGCCCTCGACCCGCATCGAAGCGCAAGGCAGCATCGCGCTCGAGCGGTTGGCCCAGTGGCTCGGTATCGAGCAGCCATTGCCCATCAGCGGCGAGCTGCCCTATCAACTGCGACTCGGGCTCGATGGGGCCGACAGCCTGCTGCAGATCGATTCATCGTTGCTCGGCGCCAGCATCGATCTGCCGGCGCCCTTCGGCAAGGCAGCGGGCGTGCGCCGCGACACTTCGCTGCGCATGACTCTGCAAGGGCCGGAGCGGCGCTATTCGGTGCGCCATGGCGAGCTGGCTGCGCTCAATTTCGCCGCACCGGCCGAGGATTGGCGCCAGGGCCGCGGCGAACTCAGGCTGGGCCCGGGAGCAGCGGTATTGCCAAGCCGCAGCGGCCTGCGTGTGAGGGGGCGGCTGGACCAGCTCGAACTGCAGGCCTGGCAGGCGGCACGCGAGCGCTATCTGGCCGATGCAGGCGGAGCTGCGCCAGCGGGCGGCCTGCTACGGGGAGCCGAGCTGCGGATCGAGCGTTTCCAGGGCTTCGGCACCGACATTGCCGGGCTGGATGTCGATCTGCAGCGGCTGACCGGTGCCTGGTCGCTGGGGCTTCAGAGCGACACGATCAGCGGTCGGCTGGAGCTGCCGGATGCGCCAGGCGCGACAGTGACGGCGGACCTGCAGCAGTTGCGCCTGCCTGCGGCGAGCCCGCAGGCCGATGGCGGCGACCGGCCTGACCCGCTTGCAGCAGTCGACCCGGGCAGGTTGCCGCCGATGGACATCCGTATCGCCCAGGTCTGGCAGGGAGACACCCGCCTGGGGCCTTGGGCGCTGAAGCTGCGGCCGCGCGAAAGCGGCGTGACGTTCTCGGACGTCGACCTCGAGCTCAAGGGGCTCAAGCTGCAGGGCAGCGGGAGTTGGGCCGCCGGGCGCACCCGTTATCAGGGCCGGTTGTCGGGCAGCAACCTGGCCGACGTGCTGCTCGCCTGGGGCTTCGCACCGTCGACGACCAGCGAAAGCTTTCGCCTGGATGTCGACGGTAGCTGGCCTGGCTCGCCGGCCTGGTTTGCCCTGTCGCGCTATTCGGGAACCCTCGAGCCGCGGCTGCGCAAAGGCCAGTTCGTCGAGCTGGAAGGCGGAACGCAGGCCCTGCGCGTGTTCGGCCTGCTCAACTTCAACTCGATTGGCCGGCGCCTGCGGTTGGATTTCTCGGATCTGTTCGGCAAGGGCTACAGTTACGACCGGTTGACGGGGTCGCTGGTTGCGCGCGATGGCGTATACCGCACGGAAAAGGCGGTGACCGTCAGCGGCCCCTCGAGCAATCTCGAGCTCAGCGGCACGCTCGACATGGTTGCCGACCGCATTGACGCCAAGCTGCTGGTGACCCTGCCGGTGAGCAACAACCTGCCGCTGGCGGCGCTCATCGTCGGTGCGCCCGCCGTCGGCGGCGCCCTGTTCGTCTTCGACAAGCTGCTGGGTGACCGGGTCGCGCGCTTCGCGAGCGTCCAGTACAACGTCGAGGGGCCCTGGCAGTCGCCGCGCATCACCTTCGACAAACCCTTCGAGAAGCCCGAGTGAACGGCCGTCCGGTCGGGCATTCCAAATCACTAGCTCAGTCGTCGTCCGTGGAGTGCGTCATGTCGATCGCAGTCATCCAGATGGTCAGCCAGGCGGATATCGCCCGCAATCTGCAGACTGCTCGCGAGCTGCTCGCCGAGGCCGCCGAAGCTGGCGCGCGGCTGGCGGTGCTGCCAGAGAACTTCGCTGCGCTCGGTCATCCGCAGGTGCCTGCCATTGCGCGCGCGGAGGCCGAGGGGCTGGGGCCGATCCTGCCCTGGTTGAGCGCAGTCACGCGGGAGTTCGGTTTGTGGCTGGTGGCCGGCACCATTGCCTTGCCGCCCGACGGTGCGCCAGGCGCCAGGCCCTATGCCTGTTCGCTGGTGTACGACGACCAGGGGCGTCGCGTGGCGCGCTACGACAAGCTGCATCTTTTCGATGCCGAGGTGGCTGATAGCCGCGCAAGTTACCGCGAATCGGACGATTACGCCGCAGGCGAGCGGCTGGTCGTGGTCGATACGCCTGTCGGCCGGCTCGGCTTGTCGGTCTGCTATGACCTGCGTTTCCCCGAACTCTACGGCGCTCTGCGTGCCGCCGGGGCCGAGCTGATCGCCGCGCCCTCGGCCTTTACCCAGGTGACGGGCGAGGCGCATTGGCAGGTGCTGATCCGTGCCCGGGCCATCGAAACCCAGTGTTACCTGCTCGCCGCGGCCCAGGGCGGCGAGCACGCCGGCGGGCGCCGCACGCACGGGCATTCGGCGATCGTCGATCCCTGGGGCCGGCTGCTGGCTGAGTGCGAGCGCGGCGCCGGCGTTCTGGTTCGCCCGCGCGATGCGGCTGAACAGGCCGCGCTACGCCAGCGCATGCCGCTGGCCAATCACCGACGATTTTCTGTACCGTGCCTGAGCACGGCGAATGTGGAGTGACTATGAGCGATTGGCTGTTACCTGTAACCGAACGACTGCTGACGCCCGGTGGGCTCGGCCTGGATGATCTTCCCGGCCTGCTCGGTGAGCTGGCCGGGCCGGGCATCGATGCCGCGGACCTGTATTTCCAGGATCAGGTGAGCGAGTCCTGGGTGCTGGAGGATGGCATCGTCAAGGAGGGCGGCTTCCATCTCGAGCAGGGCGTCGGTGTTCGGGCGCTGTCCGGCGACAAGACAGGCTTTGCCTACAGCAATGCGATTGGTGCCCAGGCGCTGCGCCAGGCCGCGCAGGCGGCGCGCTCGATCGCCCGCAGCGGTCAGCAACGACGCGTCGAAGTGCTGTCGAAGGCCGCCTTCGCGCCGCTCTATGCGCATGCCAATCCGCTGGATGGCATGAGCCGCGCCGACAAGGTCGAGCTGCTCAAGCGCGTCGACCTGGCGACGCGTGCGCTGGACCCGCGCATCACTCAGGTCACGGTAAGCCTGGCCGGTGTCTGGGAGCATATCCTAGTCGCCGCGCTCGACGGTTCGCTGGCTAGCGACATCCGCCCCTTGGTGCGTTTCAATGTCAGTGTGATCGTCGAGCAGAACGGCCGGCGCGAGCGCGGCGGCCATGGCGGTGGCGGGCGGACCGGATACGACTTTTTCCTCCAGGAGGATCGGGCCATGGGCTATGCGCGCGAAGCGCTGCGCCAGGCGCTGGTCAACCTCGAGGCGCTTCCGGCGCCGGCCGGTACGTTGCCCGTGGTGCTCGGTCCCGGTTGGTCGGGGGTGCTGCTGCACGAAGCGGTAGGACACGGCCTTGAAGGCGACTTCAACCGCAAGGGCAGCTCGGCCTACAGCGGGCGCATCGGTGAGCGGGTGGCTTCCTCGCTATGCACGATCGTCGATGACGGCACGCTGGCCAATCGCCGGGGTTCGCTCAGCGTGGATGACGAAGGCACGCCGACACAGTGCACCACCCTGATCGAGAACGGCGTGCTCAAGGGCTATATGCAGGACAAGCTCAACGCTCGCCTGATGGGCGTCGCGCCGACCGGCAACGGCCGTCGCGAGTCTTATGCGCACCTGCCCATGCCACGCATGACCAATACCTACATGTTGGCCGGGCAGAGCGAGCCGGAGGAAATCATCCGCTCGGTGAAGCGGGGCATCTATTGCGCCAACCTGGGCGGCGGCCAGGTCGACATCACCAGCGGCAAGTTCGTCTTTTCCACCAGCGAGGCCTACCTCATCGAGGATGGTCGCATCACCGCGCCGGTCAAGGGCGCAACCCTGATCGGCAACGGCCCGGAGGCCATGAGCCGCGTTTCCATGGTGGGCAATGATCTCGCGCTGGACAGTGGCGTTGGAACGTGCGGCAAGGATGGCCAATCCGTGCCGGTCGGCGTCGGTCAGCCGACCCTGAAAATCGATGGCATCACCGTGGGCGGCACTGGCGCGTGAGCGGGGGCGGTGTGCGGCGGCCTATTTCAGGCCGCGCTTGAGCTCATCCAGTTCGCGGATGTACTTGAATACCTTGCGCGCGGCGGCCGGCGGCTTGTTGTGCGCCACCTCGTGCTGGGCATGGCGGATCAGGCTGCGAAGGTGCTGGCGGTCGGCGTCGGGGTATTCGCTGACGAAGGCGTCGAGGACCTCGTCGTTGCCGGCGATCAAGCGATCACGCCAGCGCTCCAGTGCATGGAATCGCTCGTTGTACTGCCGTGTCGAGGCGTCGACCTGGTCGACCAGCGCGAGAATCGCGTCGACGTCCTGGTCGCGCATCAGCCGGCCGATGTACTGGATATGGCGCTTGCGAGCGATATGCGCCTTGTGCTTCGGTGCATCGGCCAAGGCCTTCTGCAGGGCGTCGCTGAGCGGCAGGCGTGCGATCAGCTCGGGCTTGAGGGTGGTCAGCCGCTCGCCGAGCTCCTGGAGTGCCAGCAGTTCGCGCTTGACCTGCGATTTGCTTTTTTCACCGAGATCGTCGGTGTCGGAATAGTCAGACATGAAAGGGTCCAATCGAGACGTGCGGGCCATGATAGCAGCAGCTCGAACAGGCGAGTGCCCGTTCCCGGGCTGCCAAGATGAATGCTTGGGAGTGCTTATGAGCGAAGTTGAAGGGATCGGGCCAGCGGCGCTGCCCGGCTTGCAGGACAAGGTCGCGCAGATCATCGGCGAAGCCCGCCGACAGGGTGCCAGCGCCTGCGAGGTATCGGTGTCGGTCGAGCAGGGGCTGTCCACCACCGTGCGCCGTGGCGAGGTCGAGACCGTCGAGTTCAATCGCGACCAGGGCTTCGGCATCACGCTGTATGTCGGCCAGCGCAAGGGCTCGGCAAGCACCACGGGCAGCGGTGACAGCGCCATACGCGAGACCGTTGCCGCGGCACTGGCCATCGCGCGTCACGCCTCGGAGGACGAGTTCGCCGGGCTGGCCGATGCGTCGCTGATGGCCCGTGAGGTTCCCGATCTCGATCTCTACCACCCCTGGGACATCGCGCCGGAGCAGGCGATCGAGCAAGCCCTGGCCTGCGAAGCGGCAGCCTTCGCCGCGGATTCGCGTATCCGCAATGCCGACGGCACGAGCCTGAACACCCACCAGGGCGCGCGTGCCTACGGCAATAGCAACGGCTTCATCGGCGGCTATTGCAGCACGCGGCACAGTCTCAGTTGCGTGATGATCGCCGAGGCTGACGGGCAGATGCAGCGGGACTATTTCTACGACGTCAACCGTCAGGGCGATGCGCTGCTCGATCCCGCACAGATCGGTCGCCGCGCCGCCGAGCGGGCGGTACAACGGCTCGGCGCGCGGCCTGTACCCACCTGTGAAGTACCAGTGCTGTTCTCCGCCGAGCTTGCGACGGGGTTGTTCGGCCATTTCCTGGCCGCGATCTCGGGGGCCAACCTGTATCGAAAGGCCTCCTTTCTCGAGGGCGCACTGGGCCAGACACTGTTCCCCGACTGGCTGACGCTGGATGAGCGGCCGCACCTGCTGCGAGCGCTCGGCAGCGCAGCCTACGATGGTGACGGCCTGGCGACCTATGCCAAGCCCTTCGTCGAGCAGGGCAGACTGCTGTCCTATGTGCTGGGCACCTATTCCGGCCGCAAGCTGGGTATGCCGAGCACCGCCAATGCGGGGGGCGTGCATAACCTGTTCGTCAGTCACGGCGAAGCGGATCAGGCGGCGCTGATTCGCCAGATGGGCCGTGGTCTGCTGGTCACCGAGCTGATGGGGCAGGGGCTCAATCTGGTGACCGGTGACTACTCGCGCGGCGCCGGCGGCTATTGGGTCGAGAACGGTGAAATCCAGTTTCCGGTGCAGGAGGTAACGATCGCCGGCAATCTGCGCGACATGTTCCGTCAGATCGCCGCGGTCGGCTGCGACGTGGAGACGCGCAGCAATGTTCGCAGCGGTTCGGTACTGATCGAGCGGATGACGGTTGCCGGCAGTTGATCGCCGGTCAGTAGCGGTCCGCGCTGTTATGCCGCGCGGCGGCTACTCGCCTTCTTCGAAGTAATCCTCGATGAGTGCGACCAGCGCGCTCATCGCATCCTGGTCCTGCTCGCCCTCGGTACTCAAATGTACGGTGGTGCCCTTGCCGGCGGCCAGCATCATGACCGCCATGATGTTCTTGCCGTCCACCAGGCTGGCGGCGTCACGACCGATGCGCACGTTGCAGGGGAAGCGTGTCGCCACGCCGACGAACTTGGCCGCGGCACGCGCGTGCAGGCCGAGCTTGTTGATGATGGTGATTTCGCGCGTGGGCATCGGTCTGGCTGGTCCTAGAGGTCGCGATGGCGAACCTGAAGATTCTTGAGAGGCTCCCGTAGCGCCTGTCCGAGACGCTCGGCCAGATAGACCGAGCGGTGGTGGCCGCCGGTGCAGCCGATCGCCACGGTGACGTAGGCCCGGTTGCTGGCGGCGAAGCGTGGCAGCCATTTGCTCAGGTAGGCGTGGATGTCCTGGAACATTTCCTCGACATCGGGCTGGACGGCCAGGTAGTCGATCACCGGCTGGTCGAGGCCGGAAAAGTCGCGCAGCTCCGCCTTCCAGTACGGGTTGGGCAGGCAGCGAACGTCGAACACCAGGTCGGCGTCGACCGGCATTCCGCGCTTGAACCCGAACGACTCGATCAGAAATGCGGTACCGGGCTCCGGCTTGTTCAGCAGTCGCAGCTTGAGTGCATCGCGCAGCTGATAGAGGTTCAGGTGCGTGGTGTCGACCTTCAGGTCGGCATGGTCGGCGATCGCCGTCAGCAACAGCTCTTCATCGCGAATGGCTTCGGCCAAAGAGCGGGTTTCGTTCGTCAGCGGGTGACGGCGGCGGGTTTCGGAAAAGCGCTTGAGCAGGGTTTCGTCGTCGGCGTCCAGATACAGGACGTCGCATTGAATGTGCCTGCCCCGGACTTCCTGCAGCAACTCCGGGAAGCGTCTGAGCTGGCTCGGCAGGTTTCGCGCATCGATCGAGACGGCGACCTGCGGTTGCAGCAGTTCGGTGTGTAGCAGGGCGCGCTCGGCGAGTTCCGGTAGAAGTCCCGCCGGCAGGTTGTCGATGCAATAGAAGCCGTTGTCCTCGAGTACATCCAGTGCCGTGCTTTTCCCCGACCCCGAGCGGCCGCTGACGATGATCAGGCGCATCACGACAGCCTCTGGCCCACGCTCCGGCGTTCGGAGCGTTGGAGGCTCCGTCGACGTGGCGTCATGGTTGGATGGCTCGCAGTCACCAAACTTCTCTCCTCATGCCGCACTCAATGCGAATGCGGCCGCGAGCGGGCATCAGGCCCCGCTCTGAACGTCGACGACCACCTGATAGAGGCTTTCGCTGGTCTGCGCTTGGCGCAGGCGCGCGCGGACGTCCTCCCGGTCCAGCATGCTGGCGATCTGGCGCAGCAGCTCGAGATGCTCGTCGGTCGCAGCCTCGGGCACAAGCAGAACGAACAGGAGATCGACCGGCTCGCCGTCGATCGCGTCGAAGTCTACCGGTGCATCGAGGCGCAATACCGCACTGACCGGCGAGGTGCAGCCGGCCATGCGACAGTGAGGAATGGCAATGCCGTTGCCGAAGCCCGTGGATCCGAGCTTTTCGCGAGCCACCAGGCTTTCGAAGATGGTCTGCGAATCCAGGTCCGGAATATCCTGGGCGACCACCTTGGCGATCTGTTCGAGTACGCGTTTCTTGCTGCCGCCCGGGACGTTCACCAGCGAACGTCCGGGGGTCAGGATGCTTTCGAGTCGGATCATGTCGATTAGCGGGCAACGACGCCCTGGGAGTGGTCGAGCTGCTTTTCCTTGTGCTTGATCAGCTGACGATCAAGCTTGTCGACCAGCAGGTCGATGGCGGCATACATGTCTTCGTGTTCGGCATTGGCCACAACCTCGCGCCCGGCGATATGCAGCGTGCCTTCGGCTTTCTGCTTGAGCTTTTCAACCTGCAGGAACACCTGAACGCTGATGATGCGGTCGAAGTGGCGCGAAAGCCGCTCGAACTTCTCCTCGACATAGCTGCGCAGGGCATCAGTCACTTCCAGATGAAGACCGCTGATGTTGATTTGCATACTGCTTCTCCTTGTTGCTTTCCGCAGAAGAGGCAGACCTCGGTCTGCCATCCAAACCTTCCGAACCAGCCGTGTTCGTCTACAGTCGCTTTCGCTCACTTGACGGCGCGATGCCCAGTGATTCGCGATATTTCGCCACGGTACGACGCGCTACCTGAATGCCTTGTGCCTCCAGTAAACCAGCGATCTTGCTGTCGCTCAATGGCTTTTTCGGGTTTTCCGCGGCAACCAGTTTCTTGATGATCGCGCGGATCGCCGTCGACGAGCATTCGCCGCCTTCGGTTGTGCTTACGTGGCTGGAGAAAAAGTACTTGAGCTCGTAGATGCCGCGCGGCGTATGCATGTATTTCTGTGTCGTGACGCGCGAAATGGTCGACTCGTGCATGCCGACGGCTTCGGCGATGTCATGCAGGACCAGGGGCTTCATTGCCTCTTCGCCGTGCTCGAGAAAACCGCGCTGATGCTCGACGATCTGGGTCGCCACTTTCATCAGGGTCTCGTTGCGGCTCAGCAGGCTCTTGATGAACCAGCGCGCCTCCTGCAGCTGATTTCGCATGAACGTGTTGTCGGCGCTCGTATCGGCTCGCTTGACGAAGCCGGCGTACTGCGGATTGACGCGCAGGCGCGGCATGGCTTCCTGATTGAGCTCGACCAGCCAGCGGCCGTTGTGCTTGCGCACGATGACATCCGGGACGACATACTCCGGTTCGCTGGCTTCGATCTGCGAGCCGGGCCTGGGGTTGAGAGATTGCACGAGTTCGATGACCTGGCGCAGCTCGTCTTCCTTGAGCTTCATGCGACGCATTAGAGCGCTGTAGTCGCGGTTGCCGAGCACGTCGAGGTAGTCGCTGACCAGGCGTTGCGCTTCGGCAAGCCAGGCGGTGTTCGACGGCAGCTGGCGCAACTGCAGCAGCAGGCATTCGCGCAGATCGCGGGCCCCGATACCGGCAGGCTCGAACTGCTGTACGCGGTGCAGAACGACCTCGATCTCGTCCATCTCCACATCGAGTTCGGGGTCGATCGACGCGAGAATGTCTTCCAGGCTCTCTTCCAGATAACCCTGGTCGTTGATGCCGTCGATGATCGAGGTGGCGATCAGGCGATCGGTATCGCTCATCGGCGTGAGATTGAGCTGCCAGAGCAGGTGGGCCTGAAGGCTGAGGCCCGTCGGGGTGCGCGTGGTGAAATCCCACTCGTCATCGTCGCTGGCCGGCAGGCTGCTGGCGCTGGTCTGGTAGATATCTTCCCAGGCGGTATCGACAGGCAGCTCGCTGGGAATTCGCTCGCTCCATTCGTTATCGTCCAGGCTCTCGGCCGAGTGGCTGGTCTCTTCGTAGCGGCTGTCGAGAGCAGGCTGGTCGTTGTCTCCGGTGCTGCTCCCCGCTTCGCTGGCTTCGGCCATCGGGTCGGCGCCGTCGTAGTCGTCGCCGTCCTCCTCGCGCTCGAGCATCGGGTTAGAATCCAGGGCCTCCTGGATTTCCTGTTGCAGATCCAGCGTTGAAAGCTGGAGCAATCGAATGGCTTGTTGCAGCTGAGGCGTCATGGTCAGCTGCTGGCCCATCTTCAGGACTAGCGATGGTTTCATGGCAGAGGACTTCGAACCTTTGATGCCGGCGCTGGTGCGCCTGTTCCTAATCGCTGGCGCGCGTTGCGCCGCCGGGAAAGCAAATTATATGCCTACCTGCGAAGCCCTTGCCTAGGCCTGGTTGCCGTTTAAACCGTTAAAAAGGAGCTCACAGGCGGAATTCGTGGCCCAGATAGACTTCCTTGACCAACTGGTTGGCCAGAATCGTCTCGGCATCGCCTTCGGCGATCAGTCGGCCATCGTTGACGATGTAGGCCGTCTCGCAGATATCCAGGGTCTCGCGCACATTGTGATCGGTTATCAGCACGCCGATGCCCTTGGCCTTGAGATGGTGGATGATCTGCTTGATGTCGCCGACCGAAATCGGGTCCACGCCGGCAAAGGGTTCGTCAAGCAGGATGAACTTCGGCGACGTTGCCAGCGCGCGAGCGATTTCGACGCGTCGGCGTTCGCCGCCGGACAGGCTCATGCCGAGGCTGTCGCAGATGTGGCTGATATGAAATTCCTGCAGCAGCGCTTCGAGCGCCTGCTGGCGGCCGGCGCGGTCGAGATCCTTGCGCGTTTCGAGGATGGCCATGATGTTGTCGGCCACCGAAAGCTTGCGAAAGATCGATGCTTCCTGGGGCAGGTAGCCGATGCCGGCACGCGCCCGGCCGTGCATTGGCAGGTGGGTGACGTCCTGCTGATCGATCAGCACGCGTCCCTGGTCGGCGCCGACCAGGCCGACGATCATGTAGAAGCAGGTGGTCTTGCCTGCGCCGTTGGGGCCAAGGAGGCCCACGATCTGGCCGCTCTCGATGGACAGGCTGACGTCACGGACGACCTGGCGGCTCTTGTAGCTCTTGGCCAGATGCTGCGCTTTGAGTACGGCCATTACTGCGCCTGCTCTGCTGGCTGATCCTTCTTGCGCGGCTGGATGACCATGTCGACACGCGGACGCGGCGTGGTCACTTCGGCATTGCTCGCGCGGCCCGCGTTGACGATCTGCCGGCGGGTGTCATAGACGATCTTCTCGCCTTCGAAGGTATTGCCTTCCTGGACGACCTTCGCCTGGTCGATCAGCACGATGCGCTCGTTCGCGGCGAAGTACTGGATGGTCAGGCCGTAAGCCTTGACGATGTCCTTGTCGACCGCCGGCTTCTGCTCGTAGTAGGCGGGCTTGCCGATCGAGGTGAATACCTCGACGTCGCCATTCTCGTTCTGGGTGATGGTGACGGTGTCACCAGTGATCTTCATCGTGCCCTGGGTAATGACCACGTCGCCGCGATAGACCGCGACGCCCTGTCGGTCATCCAGTTCGGCGGTATCGGCCTGCACGCGAATCGGCTGATCGCGATCCTCGGGAAGTGCCCAGGCGGAGCTGCCGAGCAGATAGGCGCTCAAACCGAGCAGGAGGGGAAGGGTCTTAACGCAGCTCATGCTGGCCTCTTACGTTGGACAGCAGGAGCATCCTGCCGTCATCCAGGTACGCTTTCATTCCATTGGCGGTGGTAACACCGTTGGCGGCGTCGATTCTAACGGCTTGGCGGGTTTCGGCGTAATCCTTCTCCGGCCACACCGTCATGCGGCTGGTGGTCACGACGGTCGGGCGTCCCTTGGCGTCGGTGCGCTCGACGACCACGTCATCGATGAGTTCGACCTGTTCGCCGCCTGGTGACACTTCGCCTCGCTCGCTGCGCACGTGCCACGGAAGCTCCGTGCCGCGATAGGCCAGCAGGTCGGGACGGGTAAGCAGGCTGACGTCGCTCGCCTTGATGTGTTCCATGCGCTCGCTGCGTAGTTCGTAGTGGCGCTTGCCGCCCGGCTGATACTGCACGGTGCGCGCGTTGACCACGTAGAAGTCGATGCTCGGCTCTGTCGAGGTCGCCT